>CAJQQC010000125.1 GCA_905480385.1 uncultured Winogradskyella sp. | reverse complement strand
CCACAGCTCAATGAATAACCTGTTGATCCAGTAGGTGTAGACAGTATAAGACCATCTGCCCAATAAGAGGTAAGATATTCGTCATCAAGATGTGTTTCAACTGTAATCATCGACGTTGTATTCTTACGACTAATGGTGACCTCGTTGAGTGCAAAATTGGTTTCTGTAACTAGCTTGTTTTTTGGAGAGACATTAACAGAAACCAAGGTTCTGTTAGAAATTTTATATTTATTATTAAAAATGTCAGAAAGAGCATCTTTAATTTCATTGGTTTGTACGGTTGCCAAAAATCCTAATCTACCTGTATTGATGCCAACAATAGGAATATCTAAATCTCTAACATAAGTGATTGCTCTTAAAATGGTGCCATCGCCTCCTATGCTAATAAATAAGTCATAAGAATTATCAAGTTCTTTAAATATGCCAAAAGACCAATCGTTATGATATGTTTCTTTCTGGATTTCAAGAAATTTAGATTCTACAAAAACTTGAGTTTTATAATTTGTTAAGCAGTTAACAAGAATTTCAAAGGCTTTTAGATTGCTCTCATTTTGATAGTTTTGACCGTAAACAGCGATTTTCATATCTTAAATATTTAAATACTTGTCCAAATATTTTGACCGGTCTTTTAAGCTTTTTATGTACGTGTCATCTTCATGACCAGCAATAATATTATAACTGTATCGTCTAAAGGTCTGCGTTACATCATTAAGACTAGTGTTGCCAATTTTTAGAGTGATTTGAGTTACATCATTTTCAATTTTAGAAATAAATGCACCTAATAACTTAGCATCATTAGACTCTACGATTTGACTAATCTCACTAAAAGAATAGTCTTGGATGCCTTTTTCAACAATTAAAATTCCACCAGGTTCAGAGAAGAAAGGCGTTTCATTGAATAGATGAATAATATCATTAAGCTCGTAATATCCTAAGTATTTATTTTCAGGACTTAAAACGGGCATAATATTACTGTTGTTTTGAGCAAAGGCTTCTAATACATCTAACCAATTTGTAGAATTACGAACAAAAAAACCTTCAGCAGTGTAACTGCAATCCGAAATTATTTTTTTGGCTTCAAAACAATGCGCATCAGTTTCAGGAATACAACCAATATAAATACCTTCTTTTTCAATAGGAATATGAGAATATGTCAATTGATTGAAAAGCTGCTGTAGGTCACCAATGGTATCATTGATGTTTAGTGGTTTTATATCGTTAATTATATAATTCTGTAACTGCATAAATCGTTTCTCTAAGGTTCTGCAAATTAATTAAAAATAACCATAAAAAGCGTGTTCTACTTTGTATTTTTGTCTTTAAAATCAGATAGAAATGACAAAGCTAAGTGTTAATATTAATAAAATTGCAACGCTAAGAAATAGTAGAGGTGGTGATTTGCCTAGTGTGGTTCAGTTTGCAAAAGATGTACAGCGATTTGGAGCCCAAGGTGTAACGATTCATCCTCGTCCAGATGAACGTCATATTCGTTATCAAGATGCTCGTGATTTAAAATCAGTTGTCCACACAGAGTATAATATTGAAGGCAACCCAATCCCTAAATTTATAGATTTAGTATTAGAGACAAAACCTACACAGGTAACGTTAGTACCAGATAGTGTTAATGTAATTACATCTAATGCAGGTTGGGACACAATTAAAAATAAAGATTTTTTAATTGAAGTCATTTCAGAATTTAAGAGAAATAACATAAGAACTTCAATTTTTATTGATCCAGATTTGCAACAGATTGAAGGTGCAAAAGCCACAGGAACAGATAGAATAGAGTTGTACACAGAAGCGTTTGCGCATCAATACGGATTAGGAAATAAAAATGCTATAAAACCATATTCTGATTGTGCTACTTTGGCAAATCAATTAGGACTTGGTGTTAATGCCGGTCATGATTTGTCTTTAGATAATATTAAATTTTTTAAAGAAAATATTGAAACTCTACTAGAGGTTTCTATCGGTCATGCTTTAATTTCCGAGAGTCTTTACCTTGGTATTGAAAATGTAATCCAAATGTATTTACATCGATTATCATGATTTTACACGGTAACAAATTCGGAGAAGGTAAGCCTTTTATTATTCTTCATGGCTTTTTGGGCATGGGCGATAATTGGAAAACATTAGGGTGTCAATTTTCAAAGCAAGGTTTTGAAATGCATTTGGTTGATCAACGCAATCACGGACGTAGCTTTCACGCTAAAGATTTTAATTATGATATTTTAGCTCAGGATTTAAAAGCTTATTGCGAGTTTCATAAACTAGAAGATATTATTCTACTCGGTCATTCTATGGGTGGAAAAACAGCGATGAACTTTGCAACCCAATATCCCGATTATGTTAATCGATTACTAGTTGCTGATATATCTCCACGATATTATCCAGTGCATCACGATGCTATTTTGGAAGGTCTAACAAGTTTGGACTTCTCTGAAATCAGAACTAGAGGCGAAGCGGATAGAGCACTTGCTAATTACGTAACAGAAGTTGGTACAAGATTATTCTTACTTAAAAATTTACATTGGGTAGAAAAAGGTAAATTAGGCTTACGAATTAATTTGCCTATTCTCAAAGAAAACGTATCTGAAGTTGGTGAAGCTTTATCATCCCATGCAACTTTTTTTAAACCTACACTATTTTTACGTGGCAATAAATCTGAATATATAGGTCCAACAGACGAAAGTATTATTCATCGACACTTTACAGACGCAGAAATTCTAACAATATCCAATGCAGGACATTGGCTACATGCAGAAAACCCAAAAGATTTTTTTAATGCCGTAGTTCAATTTATAAATATATAAATTATGAAAAAAACTCAGCTTTTAAGAGATTTTTGGTATCGTTTATCTTCAAATCAACGATTTCAAATTCGAAGATTATATTATCTGCCGGTCGATTTAAAAGATAAGCTACTAGGTAAAACTCATAAATACGTGCCGTCTAGAGGTCAGATTTATACAGGTTCTCCAGCGAGTGCTAGTGAATACATTAAACAAGGTATGCTTCATTTAGAGCATCTAAAAACTTATGTGGATTTACAACCAGATGACAGCGTTCTAGATATTGGTAGCGGTGTTGGTCGTTCGGCAATTGCATTGTCGACGTATTTGAATAACAATGGCTCTTATAACGGATTTGATGTTGTAAAGCAAGGTGTAGACTGGTGTAATAATGGTTTAGGTAAAGATTTTTTAAACTTTAATTTCAAATACGTTCCAATCTACAATGATTTATACAACACTTCGGATTTATAAGCAACAGAATTTAAATTCCCATACCAAGATGCATCATTTTCTAAAGTGTTTTCAGTATCCTTATTTTCACACATGCAAATAGAAGAAATTCAGCATTATTTTTATGAAATTCAGCGTGTTTTAAAATCTGGAGGACAGTGCTTTTCTACTTTTTTCTTTTATAATGAAACGGATGAGAATTATATTTCTAATCTCAAAGATTTTGGCTTTCCATATAAAAAGGATGATTATCGTTTAATGAATGAGAATGTAAAATCAGGAAATATTGCTATTTATAAAACCAAGATTAAACAAATGTTAGAAAAAGCAAACCTTAAGTTTGTTAAAATTGAAGATGGTTATTGGAAAGGACAAAATAAAGATAATAGCAAAAAAGAATATCAAGACATATTAGTCTTTAAAAAAGATTAACTTTAGATTATCTAAACGAAGAATCATGAATTTAATTTTACGTCTTTTAATAAACGCTTTTGCTGTTTTTGTTTTAGCTCATTTTCTTAATGGTGTAACTGTAGATGGTTATACAGGTGCTATAATTGTAGCTATCGTACTTTCAATATTAAACCTTTTGGTTAAACCGATACTGATAATCCTTACACTGCCAATAACAGTTTTAACATTGGGATTGTTTTTACTTATAATTAACGCATTAATAATTCTACTGGCTGACAAGTTAATAGACGGTTTTGCAGTAAATGGTATCTGGACTGCAGTACTTTTTAGTATCCTGCTATCCATTCTTCAATCGATATTACATTCGCTCTTCAAGGAGAAGAAAACAAACTAAAAATCAAGGTCTTTAAACTATTGTTGGGTTGTAAAAAAATATGTACTTTTGCAGCCCAATTTTATATTGTATTACAATGAATATTACAAGAAAAGACATCGATGCGTTAAACGCAGTTGTAAAAGTAGATATCGCTAAAGCAGATTATAGTGATAAAGTAGAAAAAATCTTATCGGATTACCGTAAAACTGCTAACATTCCTGGTTTTAGAAAAGGTCACGTACCAATGGGAATGGTAAAGAAACAATACGGACAAGCTGTTTTGGTAGATGAGGTAAACAAATTATTACAAGATGCTATTGGTAAGTATTTAGTAGAAGAAAAACTAGATGTGTTAGGTAACCCTTTACCAAAGGCGCAAGATGATTTGGATTGGAATTCTGATGATTTTTCTTTTGAATTTGAACTAGGTTTAGCGCCTAAGTTTGATATTAAGTTAAAAGGTAAAAAAGCAATTGCACAATATAAAATTGTTGCAGACAAAAAGATGATTGACAATCAAGTAAAGCATCTTCAGAAGCAATACGGCAAAATAGTTTCTCAAACAGAAGTTACTGAGGTATCAGAAATTACAGGTAAATTTACAAATGAAGAAGCCGGTATCGACAACCTAGCAACGTTTGAGTTAGATAAGATAAAAGGAAAAACAAATCTTAAAAAGTTTGTTGGAACTAAAGTTGGAGACATTATTTCACTTAAGACCAAAAACTTATTTAACGATTCTCATGATTTAATGACATTCTTAAAAGTATCTCACGACGATTCTCATGATTTAAATGTTGAGTTAACTTTTGAAGTTTCAGAAATTAACGAACGTGAGTTAGCAGATTTAGACCAAGAGTTATTCGATAAATTATTTGGAAAAGATACTGTAAAATCTGTAACAGAACTTAAAGAAAAGATCAAAGAAGATTCAGAAAAGCAATTCACACAGCAAGGAGACCAGAAGTTCCTTAATGATGTTACTGAATACCTTATAGATAGCACAAAATTTGATTTACCAGCAGAATTTTTACAAAAGTGGATGCAAACTGCAGGTGAGGAAGATATGACTGAAGAACAAGCTAAAGAAGAGTACGAAAAGTCTGAAAAAAGCATGCGTTACCAATTAATTGAGGGTAAATTAATCACAGACCATAATCTGCAGGTTCAGTTTGAAGAGTTAAGAACTTTTGCTATGAATATGATTAAAGGGCAAATGGCTCAATTTGGTCAAATGAATCCTTCAGAAAAAGAGCTAGAAGATATCGCTGCACGTATTTTGTCTAACCAAGATGAAGTAAAGCGATTAAATGAACAGTTAATGAGCCAAAAGCTTTTAGAATTATATAAGACTGAAGCTAATCTTAAAACTAAAGAGATTACTTATGATGATTTTGTAAAAGAATTTTACAGTTAATAATTTAGCAATATAAATTGTATCTTTAAGGCGTAAAATCTTTCGGTTTTACGCCTTAATAATTTAACAAGAAACAGAATATAAAATATGGATTACGGAAAAGAATTTGAAAAATTTGCAACCAAAGACCAAGGTATAAATAGCAACTATTACAGTAAGATTATAGAGAGTATGTATCCTACTAATTTGACGCCAAATATTATTGAAGAGCGTCAAATGAACATCGCTATTTTTGATGTTTTTTCCCGTTTAATGATGGATCGCATTATCTTTTTAGGTACTGGTGTTAATGATCAAGTAGCCAATATCATTCAAGCACAATTATTGTTCTTACAAAGTGTAGATGCGTCTAAGGATGTTCAAATTTATATTAATTCTCCTGGAGGTTCAGTATATGCAGGATTAGGTATTTATGATACCATGCAGTTCATAAAGCCAGATGTAGCAACTATTTGTACTGGTATAGCAGCGTCTATGGCAGCAGTATTATTATGTGCTGGTCAAGATGGCAAGCGTTCGGCATTAAAACATTCAAGAGTTATGATTCATCAACCGATGAGCGGTACTCAGGGTCAAGTTTCTGATATGGAAATTGCAGTTCGTGAAACTTTAAAAGTGAAGAAAGAATTGTACGATATCATTTCTAACCATTCGGGAAAGACCTACGAACAAGTTGAAAAAGATTCAGACCGTGATTATTGGATGACATCTTCTGAAGCTTTAGAATATGGCATGATTGATGAAGTTTTAGGAAGAAAGTAAGAGGTACGTATAACGACAAAACATTTCTAAACTAAATTTTAGAATACAATATTATGGCAAAGGAAGAATTAGAATGTAGTTTTTGTGGTCGGAAAAAGCCAGAAACCAACTTGCTTATTGCAGGATTAGACGCTCATATATGTGATCGTTGTATTACCCAAGCAAATGGTATAGTTATCGAAGAGTCTAAGCAAGGCACAAACACTGAGCTTAATGCAGAATTAATGCTTAAAAAACCGAAAGAAATTAAGGCTTTTTTAGATGAGTATATAATTGGGCAAGAATACACAAAACGTGTCATGTCTGTGGCGGTTTATAATCATTACAAACGGTTATTACAACCACCAAGTGATGATGATATCGAAATCCAGAAGAGTAATATTATCATGGTTGGGCAAACCGGTACAGGAAAAACCTTAATGGCAAAAACTGTTGCCCGTATGCTTAATGTTCCTCTGGCAATTGTTGATGCTACTGTATTAACTGAGGCAGGTTACGTAGGTGAAGATGTTGAAAGTATTTTAACTCGTCTATTACAAGCTGCTGACTATAATTTAGAGAAAGCAGAAAAAGGAATCGTCTTCATTGATGAAATTGATAAGATTGCACGTAAAAGCGATAATCCATCAATTACTAGAGATGTTTCTGGTGAAGGTGTACAACAAGCATTATTAAAGTTATTAGAAGGAACTGTTGTAAATGTGCCGCCAAAAGGGGGTCGTAAGCATCCAGATCAAAAATTTATTGAGGTCAATACAGAGCATATATTATTTATAGCTGGTGGCGCTTTTGATGGTATTGAGCGTGTTATTACCAAGCGTTTAAACATGCAAGCTATTGGTTATAGTTCTGTAAATTCTGATAATAATGTAGATAACGACAATGTACTTCAGTATATCATTCCAAAAGACTTAAAGGATTTCGGTTTAATACCTGAAATTATTGGTCGTTTACCTGTTTTAACACACATGGATCCATTAGACGCAAAAACTTTAAGAGCCATTTTGACTGAGCCAAAAAATGCCATTGTAAAACAATATAAAAAACTATTTCATATGGACGAGGTTGAATTAAACATTACTGATGGCGCTCTAGAATTCATAGTCGATAAAGCGATTGAGTATAAACTTGGAGCTCGTGGATTGCGTTCTCTTTGTGAAGAAATCCTAACAGATGCAATGTTTCATTTGCCAAGTTCGGACGAAACTAAATTGAATGTTACCAAATCATATGCTGAGGATAAACTATCTAAGACTACATTGAAAAAACTCAAAGCTGTTTCCTAAAAGTATAATTATATAAAAAGTAAAACCCATGAATAGCTTCATGGGTTTTTTTATTTTTTGGATTAATTAACTTTAAATATAAGCGGTTCGTTAATTTTTATTTAAATGTACATTCAATATTTACTTTTACAAACCATATTAGATAAGAAACCTTATTAATCGTTATAAGAAAATCCTAAGCTAATATCAACGATAAAAGGTCTAATCATTTAAAGAAAGTAACTCGTTAATATAGTCTCTTGTGTTTGATAATCGAGGGACTTTGTGTTGCCCACCTAATTTATTATTCTGTTTCAGCCAGTCATAAAACAAGTTTGGTCGCGCTTGATGTATTTTAGGTTTATTTAATGTGATGTTATTGTAACGTTTAGCTTCATAATCTGAGTTTAGGGACTTAAGGGCATTATCAAATAATTCTGAAAAGTAACCCATACTTTCGGGAGGTTTTTTAAACTCAATAAGCCACTCATGAGCACCTTTCTCTTTGCCTTGCATAAAAATAGGTGCAGCTGTATAATCAACAATTTCTGCTCCAGTACGTTTACATACTTTTTTTAGTGCATCCTCAGCGTTTTCGATAATTAACTCCTCACCAAAAGCATTAATATGGTGTTTTGTTCGGCCAGAAACCTTAATGCGATACGGGTTTAAACTTACAAATCTAATAGTGTCTCCAATTTTATAGCGCCAAAGTCCAGCATTAGTTGTTATAATTACTGCGTAATTGGTATTTAGTTTTACATCGCTAAGAGGAATTACTTTTTGTTCTGAAGTGCCATATGTATTCATAGGTATAAACTCGTAAAAAATACCATAATCCAACATTAATAGTAAATCACCAGAGTAGTTTTGGTCTTGGATAGCAAAAAATCCTTCAGAAGCATTATAAATCTCGTAATATTTAAATGATTTTTTAGGAAGAATTGCACGGTATTGTTCGATGTAAGGATTAAAACTTACACCACCATGAAAGTAAACTTCA
This sequence comes from uncultured Winogradskyella sp., assembly GCA_905480385.1. GTDB lineage: Bacteria > Bacteroidota > Bacteroidia > Flavobacteriales > Flavobacteriaceae > Winogradskyella. The sequence continues at coordinate 3,008 of CAJQQC010000125.1, read as the reverse complement.
AGATTTGGCCAAATATCAAAAAGACTATCTTTTCCGGTTGTTTCTAAAACATCATTCAATAAAACCAACATCCAAGATGGAACTCCTGCAAGACTAGTAACCTTTTCATTTATTGTTTCGTCAACAATAGCCTGCATTTTGGTTTCCCATTCGCTCATCAACGATACTTTACTACTTGGTGTACTACTGAATTCTGCCCAAAAAGGCATATTATCAATTAATATGGCTGATAAATCACCGAAAACAGTTCCGTTTTCTTTATATAATTCTTTGCTTCCTCCCAGTCTTAAGCTTTTTCCGGTAAATAATTGTGACTCGGGGTTATTGTTCAAATACATACAAAGTAAATCTTTACTTGCGGCGTAATGACAATCTTCCAAAGAATCTGTACTTACAGGAATAAATTTACTTTTTGCATTTGTTGTACCACTAGATTTAGCAAACCACTTTATAGGACTTGGCCAAAATATATTTTGCTCACCTTGGCGAGAGCGTTCGATTTGAGGTTGAATAATTTCATAATTGACAACAGGTAATCTGCTATTAAAATCTTCATATGATTTAATGGAAGTAAAGTCATACTTCTTACCAACTTCGGTGTCTTTAGCAGTTTTTAGTAAGCTAAAAAGTAATTCGTTTTGTACATCATGTGGATATTTTAAAAATAATTCAATTTGATGAAATCGCTTTTTTAAAAACCACGAAGCAATAGAATTTACTATAGGAATTGGCATGGATTGGTTATCTTTATGCGCCAAGCGCAACTTGATTATTTAGTTGGTTGTTCTAAACTTTTTGTTCTAAAGTTCAGATTTTAAAAATAGTAAATTTTTATTATGGTTTACAAAGGAGTACTTACTAAAATGCAAACGGAGTTTCAAGACCCAATTCAGTATTATTTGGTGTTTAAAAACGACTTTATTCATGTAAATCAATTAATTGGTAAAAATATAGCTATGACTTTCGTTGGAGAACAATGCCTCAGTTGTGGTTTGAATAGAGAAATATATCGTCAAGGATTTTGTAAAAGCTGTTTTTTTGATATGCCTAACGCTGGCGATTGGATTATGCGTCCAGAGTTAAGTACTGCTCATTTAGATAAAGAAGATCGTGATTTGGAGTATGAGAAAAAAGTGCAATTACAGCCACATATTGTTTATTTAGCTAACTCAAGTAATGTAAAAGTTGGAGTGACTAGAAAAACTCAAGTGCCCACACGTTGGATAGATCAAGGTGCGCATGAGGCTATCGAAATTGTTGAGGTTCCAAACCGATATCTAGCAGGTATAACCGAAGTTGCTCTTAAGGATTTTGTTGCCGATAAAACCAATTGGCGTAAAATGCTAAAGAATGATATTGAAGATGAAAATCTTATCGAATGGCGCGACAAATTGAAATCACATATTCCAGAAGAAGCAAAAGATTATTTTATTGAACATAATGAAGAAACACATCTTCATTTTCCAGTAAACCAATACCCTGAAAAACCAAAAAGTTTGAATATTAAGAAAGATGGTACTTATTCAGGTAAATTAGTAGGTGTAAAAGGACAGTATTTTATATTCGAAGATAATACAGTTTTTAATATTCGTGCTAATGAAGGTAAGGTTGTTGAGATTTGTATTTAGTTGTGAGTAAACTGAAAAAACAGAATGAGAATAAATGGGATTATTTAAAGAATTATTTATTCTTATTTAGTTTTTGTTTATTTAAAGAACAGTAAGCTTCCAAAACTCAACAGGATAATAGCAATAAAAACTTTAAGTCGTTATTTGTTAAAGAAAAAATCTTTTCTAATATGTTATAATTTAAAGCATAGCATGAGAGAATTACTTCTGCTATTATTGCTACAAAAGAAATTTTCATAATATCTCTTAAGTTTTGCTTAATAGAAGTTTTTATAACTAAAATTTTTGATGCTCCCAAAGACAAAACACTAATTATCGAAGTAAAAATTCCTTTTAAAAGATGTAAAAGTATCATAACACATTTTAGTACTATAAAGAGTAACCTTACATTTAGACATAAAAAAAAGTGACCTATTAGGTCACTTTTACATATTGTAGGGTACAACTTATATATTTTCAGAGTCTCTTAAACCTTGAATATAGGAAGCTTTCTGAATTTCTCTTCTTCTCTTTACAGAAGGTTTTGTAAAGTAACGAGATTCTCTTAGGTTTTGCATAATCTGAACATTTCTGTGCTTACGCTTGTATCTTTTAAGAGCTCTTTCTATGTTTTCGCCTTCTTTGATTTCTATCTTAATCATATTGTAATGTTGTATTGTCTATTTTACTAAAGAGTGTGCAAAGATAATACAACTTATTAATTATGTACTAAAATTTTAATTTTTTTTATTTTAGTTATAATGTATTATCCTAGATAGGTCATTAGAATTCTATTTTTACTAGATTTTCTTAATCTACGGATGCCTTTTTCACGTATTTGTCTAATACGTTCACGAGTTAAATCAAATATTTGTCCAATTTCTTCGAGTGTCATGGGGTGTTTTTCTCCAATACCGTAACTTAATTTAATAACTTGGCTTTCTTTTTCAGGAAGTGTTTCTAAAGCACGCTCAATTTCAATATTTAAAGATTCTGCCATTAAATTTTTATCTGGTCTAGGCGAATCTTTTTGAGACATAACATCGTACAAGCTAAAATCTTCTTCCGAGCCAATTGGTGCATCCATAGATAAGTGACGCCCAGAATTTTTCATAGACTGTTTTACTTCATGAACGCTAACATCTAATTCTCTTGCAATTTCTTCTCCGTTTGGAGGTCTTTGATGTCGTTGTTCCAAGTAGGCATATGCCTTTCTAATCTTATTGATGGTTCCAATCTTATTGAGTGGTAAGCGTACAATACGAGATTGTTCTGCTAAAGCTTGTAATATAGCCTGACGTATCCACCATACGGCGTAAGAAATAAATTTAAAACCTCTTGTTTCATCAAAACGTTTTGCAGCTTTTACTAAACCAGCATTACCTTCATTAATCAAATCAG
>CAJQQC010000124.1 GCA_905480385.1 uncultured Winogradskyella sp. | reverse complement strand
ACTTTTGATAGAAATTTTGATAATTTTATAATTGATGATATCAGAGTTAACCAAGGAGATGAAGAAATATTATTAGCTGGTGTTCTGAGAGATTCTACTTATAAAGATTTAAATCTAGATTTTAAAAACGTACAATTAGTTAAAATCACTCCTAGGATAGACAGTTTAGCTTTGGCTGGTAGAGTAAATGGTAATTTAGCTTTACTTCAAAATGATGGTGTTTATCTTCCTAAATCAGATATAGAGATAGAGCAATTTAACGTCAATCAATATAATCTTGGTAATCTAAAAAGTATAGTAAAAGGTGATAACTCTTTAACCAAGTATAATCTAGATGTAGAGTTACAAAATACAAGTATCAAGACATTAGATGCAAAAGGTTTTGTTGACTTTAACAAACAAAATCCAAATATTAATGTAGATGTTGTATTTGAGGACTTTCTCATTGACCCACTTAATCCTCTTGGAGAAGGTGTAATCAGCAATATTAGAGGTTTAATATCTGGTAATGCAAAAGTTAGTGGAAGTCTAAAAAAACCAAATATTAACGGTGAACTATTACTAGATAAAGCAGGTTTAGGAATTCCATATATTAATATTGATTATAGTTTTGATTTCGATTCTAAAGTGACACTAAAAAATCAGCAATTCATTTTTAATAATGTCGCGCTTACTGATTCTAAATACTTTTCTACAGCGTTTTTAAATGGTTATATAGAGCATAATAATTTTAGTGATTGGCAATTAGGGTTAGACTTAACTACTGATCGATTATTAGTCTTAGATACAAAAGAATCTGAAGATGAATTATACTACGGAACTGGATTTGTTTCTGGTGAAGCAGAGATAAAAGGCTATACAGATAATCTAACTATAGCAGTAGAAGGAAAAACAGAAGATGGTACTGTATTTAATATACCACTTAATGATGCTGAGAGTTTTGGTGACAACTCCTACATAAAGTTTTTGAGTCTTGATGACAAATTAAAACGTGCAAAAGGTGAAGTCGCATCTCAAACTGAAATAAAAGGTTTAAATCTTGAGTTTAATCTTGATGTTAAACCAAATGCATTAATCGAAATAGTTATAGATAAAGAATCTGGTAGTACAATAAAAGGTCGTGGAGAAGGTAACTTAGGTATTTTTATAAACACAAATGGCAAGTTCGAAATGTATGGTGATTTTGTTGTTTATGAAGGTGTTTATAATTTTAAATATCGTGGAATTGCCGAAAAGAAATTTACAGTAGAAGAAGGAGGAAATATAGTATGGTCAGGATCTCCACTAGGTGCTGCCATAAACCTCAAAGCATTATACAGTACAACAACAAATCCATCTGTTTTATTAGATGCACCAATAAATCGTTCAATTGATGTTAATTTAGAAATTAATCTTACTGGACCTTTAGAAAGGCCTATACCAGACTTTAGATTTAATTTTCCAAATGTAGGCTCAACAATCAAGTCAGAATTAGATTATCGTTTATCTTCAAAAGAAGATAGAGATAACCAAGCTTTATATTTATTAGCAACAGGCGGTTTTGCAAATGGTTTAGCTGACTTAAATATTTCAGGTACCATTTCAGAAAGACTAAACGGTATTATTGGTAGTATTTTTGGTGATGATAATGACAACTTCAAGATTGGTGTAGATTTGGATTTAGCACAGAACAATCCTGATTTCGAAACTCAGAGTAGAGTAGGACTTACACTGCAAACCAAGCTATCAGATAAGGTAATTATTAACGGAAAATTAGGTGTGCCTTTTGGTAATACAACTCAGACGACTATAGCTGGTGATGTACAAATAGATTGGCTTTTAAATGATGATGGTACACTTAAAGCCACTGTATTTAATAGAGAAAATACAATTCAAAATTTCGGAGATAGAGTTGGTTTTACACAAGGATTGGGTATTTCATACAATGTAGAATTCGATAACTTCAAAGAATTGCTTAAAAAGATTTTTATAAGCGAAAAAAGAAGAAAGAAAACAGAAGAAGAAAAAAACAAGGAAAATCCTGAAGAAGATTTAAATCCAGGATTCATAGCTATTAAGAAAAAGAATAATCAATAGATTTACAATATCATATCTTCAATAACATCCATAGTTATTTATTAACTATAACGTTTGAGATGCTTTGGTCATCTTTTATTTTATGATTTTAGTCATAATATTATGTCTTTAGTTTCATAATTTTACTGAAACAAATACTATCGATGAAAAATCAAATTAAAAAAATTGGTGTAATGACTTCTGGTGGTGACTCTCCTGGAATGAATGCAGCTATTCGTTCTGTTGTAAGAGCATGTGCTTTTCATGATATAGAGTGTTATGGAATTTATCGAGGCTATGAAGGCATGATAGAAGGGGGTTTCGTTAAGATGGATGCACGAAGCGTTAAAGGAATTATCAATAAAGGCGGTACTATTTTAAAATCAGCACGTTCAAAAGAGTTTAGAAAAAAAGAAGGAAGAATTAAAGCTCACGAGCAGTTGAAAAAAGCTGGTATAGATGCTTTTGTAGTTGTTGGTGGTGATGGAAGTTTTACTGGCGCAATGATTTTTAATCAAGAGTTTGGTTTTCCTG
>CAJQQC010000123.1 GCA_905480385.1 uncultured Winogradskyella sp. | reverse complement strand
TGTTAAACTTAAAGTTTCTGTGCAATATCTTGTTATCAGAAATAAGGTTTATGATGCTTTTTATAAATTAGAATATCCGCATGACCAGATTACATCATTTGTATTTGATGTGGTACGTGCCGAAGTCCCAAAAATGAAGTTAGATGACGTTTTTGTTAAAAAAGATGATATCGCTATAGCTGTAAAACGAGAGCTACAAGAGTACATGTCTGAATATGGCTATGACATTATCAAAACGTTAGTAACAGATATAGATCCAGATGCTCAAGTAAAAGCGGCGATGAACAGAATTAATGCTGCAGATCGTGAAAAAACTGCTGCACAGTTTGAAGGTGATGCTGCTCGTATATTGATCGTAGAAAAAGCAAAAGCTGAAGCTGAAAGTAAACGTCTACAAGGTCAAGGTATCGCAGACCAGCGTCGTGAGATTGCTCGCGGATTAGAAGAGTCGGTAGAAGTCCTAAATAAAGTCGGTATTAACTCCCAAGAAGCCTCTGCGCTTATTGTGGTGACACAGCATTATGACACATTGCAATCTATTGGTCAAGAAACTAATAGTAACCTTATTTTGTTACCAAACTCCCCACAAGCAGGAAGCAATATGCTAAATGATATGGTTGCTAGTTTTACAGCTAGTAATCAAATTGGTGAGGCAATGAAAAATGCTAAAAATAAGAGTGATGAATAATCACTCTTAATTATGGGATATAAAAAACCCCGAAGAGATTCTTCGAGGTTTTCTTTTTTACGCTTAAAGCCCACAAAGAATAGCACCCATAACGGCTAGGGTTACAATCCAATAGCCGGCGTTAACAAAGATATATTTAGCGCTTTTTCGTTCAAATAATGCTACAGTTCCAATTATTGGTAACGCTCCAAGAACACCAAAGATTCCTCCGTGTAGTGCACCGTGTTTAAACGTTCTGAAATTAGTTCCATAATCAGACATAAACGTTTGAAAAGAAGGTAGAATGCCTTCGCCTTCTGGGTCGCCTCCAATCATACCAAAAGCGCCCCATTGGTGATTGGTAAATTGCATTAGAAGTAATGATAAAAGTGCCGCAAAAGCTAGAGAGAGACCAAATATAACAACCATTTTCCCGCTTTTCATCTTTTCTTCAGTCATTCCAGATTCTCTCATCCAAAGGTTTCCAAAACCAATTTTTGGGTTGTACCATAACGCGCCCACAACTAGTGCCGCAACTGCCGCAACAGGGATTGCAACAGGATTAATTGGTAATTCCATATGTATAAAGATTTTTAGTTAGTATGATTTAAAAGTACAAAAAAACCTCTAAGAGCATTCCTAGGGGTTTTTTGAATTCATTTTACTTTGAAAACTAACTAGTATATTTCATTCGCTTCGGCGACCAAAACATCATTTTTATCTTCCTTAGCCTTTACAATAAAAGCATCTATGTTTTCATTACGTTCTAGGCCGTTTTTAAGCTGTTCTTTTAATGCAATCAAAACCGCGACACGTGTGCCTGCTTTTTTCACAGCGGTGCCAAACAAGGCTTCTAATTCGTTATAAGCAACGTCTTTTGCTAGTGATTGTATTTCGGCTTTAGCTTTTTGCTGTTTTTCCTCAGGTAAATTAGTGTACTTTTTTCCAAGCTGTTGGATAACACTGATGGCCCTACGCTTCTGCTGAGGTTGCTTCTGTTGTTGGTTTTGCTGTGGTTTCGGTTTTTGTTTTGCCCAACTATCCCTTAGGCCAACTGTTTTATTGAACACCAAAGCACCTGGTTTAGAGTCATTATCTACATTAAAATAGCCTAAACGTTGAAACTGAAATCGGTCACCTGTTTCAGCAGAGCTTAAACTTGGCTCTAAATAACCCACTCTTGTTTTTAGAGAATTAGGGTTTATAAATTCCATAAAGTCTTTGTCTTTATGACTGTCCGGAGCTTCGTCCATAAACAAACGGTCGTATTCTCTAACCTCTGCTGTAATAGCGTGTTTTACAGAAACCCAGTGTAACGTCCCTTTAATACGTTTTTCTGTGCCTGTAGAATACGTACAATGAATTTCTGTGACATTACCTTCAGCATCTTTTACGACATCATTAGCTTCTATGATATAAGCATTCTTTAATCGTACTTCTCCACCCAATTTTAGTCTGAAAAATTTATTCCCAGCTTCTTCTTTAAAGTCTGCGTTTTCAATATAGATTTCTCTTGAGAAAGGCACTTTTCGAGAACCTGCACTTTCATCTTCAGGGTTGTTTTCTGCATCTAGCCATTCTTCTTTTCCTTCAGGGTAATTGGTAATTACAACTTTTACTGGGTCTAAAACCGCCATGACACGGTTTGCAGATTTATTTAAATCTTCGCGTATACAGAATTCTAAAAGCGAAACATCGATCACATTTTCTCGCTTTGCAACACCCACTTTTTCAATAAACTGTCGTATTGAGTTTGGTGTATAACCACGACGACGTAAGCCCGAAATGGTTGGCATACGAGGATCATCCCAACCCGTAACAACACCCTCTTCTACTAAACGTAACAATTTACGCTTACTCATAATGGTATAACTTAAGTTTAAGCGCGCAAATTCTC
>CAJQQC010000122.1 GCA_905480385.1 uncultured Winogradskyella sp. | reverse complement strand
TTTGTATTTGCTAATTTAGTTGCTTAAAGACGCAACGAAATCATACACAAACACGATAAGCGAACATCATAATATTATTAATTCCCAAAATCCTATATTTACGTCACCAACGTAATTACTTTGAATACCACTCAACGCCTCTACTTTATTGATGCCGTCCGTGCATTTGCTATATTAATGATGCTGCAAGGGCATTTTATAGACAGTTTATTGGCACCAGAGCATCGTGATATGTCTCAAGTAGCCTTTAGAATTTGGTCCTATTTTAGAGGTATAACAGCACCAACTTTTTTTACAATTTCTGGTTTAATATTCACCTATCTTTTATTAAAAGCTAGAGAAAAAGGCACTGAGAAACAACGCATGCGTAAAGGTCTTAACCGTGGTCTTATGCTTATTGGTATTGGTTATTTGTTGCGTATGCCGTTTTTAAGTTGGCTGACTGGTTATTTTGATACTTATTTTTTAGTTATTGATGTATTGCAAATTATTGGTCTATCACTAATTAGTATTGTTGGCTTGTATTATATCTGTTTTAAGAATACTACTTTTTTCTCTATTATAACTTTGATAGTTGGCTTTACTATTTTTGTTTGTGAGCCTTTGTATAGAGGTTTGACATTAGAAAATGTACCGCTTATATTTGCAAATTATGTATCCAAAGCCAACGGCTCGGTGTTTACTATTATTCCGTGGTTTGGTTATATGTCTTTTGGTGCCTGTATTGCTACAGCATTTTATAGACATTTAGAGAAACCTAACTTTAAACCGGTGACACTTTCTGTGTTTTTTATTCTCGGTTATTTTTTGATTGAATGGTCTTCTCACACACTATTTTACTTAAAAAAGTGGACTGATATTCAACTATTTTTAGATTCGGCGAATTATAATTATCTATTTACAAGATTGGGTAACGTATTTATCTATTTCGCCATCTTTTATGGTCTAGAACGCTATCTAAAACCACCATTATTATTAAAGATTGGTCAAAAAACACTTTCTATTTATGTGATTCATTTTATAATTATTTATGGAAGTTTTACGGGGTTTGGTTTAAGTCAATTGATTGGTAAAAATCTTTCACCTTGGCAGGCTGTTTTTGGAGCCGCTTCGTTTCTGATTGTGGTTTGTTTTATTTCATTTTATTACGTGAAAACTAACGCCTATTTTTATGGAAAATTGAGACAATTGTTATACAAATTGAAAGGAAAACCTAAAGTATAGTCACATATAGATTTATGAAACATATATTAATTCTCTTTATACTTTTATTAAACTTACAGTTCTCTTTAGCCCAAACGGAATATATAGATTCCTTGTATACAGTCGAAAAAACAACGCACACTTATCATAAATTCGATAGGAAAGATAGTCTTCAACTAGACTTTTACAAACCGCAAGGTGTCGAAAAACAGTTACCACTTTTAGTCTATGTACATGGTGGTGGATTTTCTAGTGGCGTACGTAATGATAAAAACACAAAAAAGTTTGCAAATGCTATGGCTGAAAAAGGATATGCTGTTGCCTCTATATCCTATCGTTTGATTATGAAACGGAAAGGGTTTGATTGCAACACAAAAACCGAAGATAAAATAAAAGCCTTTGATACAGCTGCAGAAGATGTGAGTTATGCAATAAAACATATTATAAAAAACATGTCAACCTTTAATATTGATAAAGATAAAATAGTTATATCTGGTACAAGCGCTGGTGCAGAAGCTGTTTTACACTTAACTTATGTCTACAATAACAAAATTCTTCCAAAGAGATTTAAACTCGCTGGTGTTATTGGTATGGCTGGTGCTATAATAACATTAGACCAAATAAATATGGACAAAGCAATACCAACACAACTTTTTCATGGTACCAATGACAATTTAGTACCATATCATATAGCCGCACATCATTATTGTAGTCCGGATGCAAAAGGATATATGATTTTAAATGGCTCTAGAGCTATAGCAGACCGATTAAAAGGTTTAGGAAAATCATATTATCTATTTTCAATTAATAGCGGTACGCATAGTTGGTCTGGCATACCTATGCGAAGATGTATTACAGAAGTCACCGATTTTCTTTATAATGATGTGTTGAATATGGCTAATCGCCAGACAGAGCGTACAATTGGATTTTAGTTTTGAAGATATTTTAACACATTAGCTTCGATTCGCTCTTGAATATTTGAGACATCTGCTTTTATAAAAGTTTGTCCAGTAATATTTTCGTAAAGTTCGATATATCGATCGCTTACAGTTTCGATATATTCATCTGACATATGCGGAACAATCTGTCCTTCTAATCCTTGAAAATCATTAGAAATTAACCATTGACGTACAAACTCTTTAGATAATTGCTTTTGGGCTTCACCTCTACTTTGACGCTCTTTATAACCATCGGCATAAAAATAACGTGAGGAATCTGGTGTATGTATTTCGTCAATTAAGACAATCTTTCCATCTTTAGTTTTTCCAAATTCATATTTGGTATCCACTAAAATGAGACCTCTTTTTGCAGCGATTTGTGTCCCACGTTGAAATAGTTTTTGGGTATAATCTTCTAAAACAACATAATCTTCTTCGGAAACAATGCCGCGTTTTAAAATATCTTCTCTAGAAATATCTTCGTCATGGTCTCCCATTTCTGCTTTAGTGGCAGGTGTGATAATAGGCTCTGGAAACTTATCATTCTCTTTCATACCATTTGGCATAGAAACACCACAAAGCATTCGTTTGCCTAATTTGTACTCACGAGCCGCATGACCAGACATATATCCACGGATAACCATTTCTACTTTAAAAGGCTCGCATAAATGACCTACTGCAACATTAGGGTCAGGAGTGGCAACCAACCAATTTGGCACCAAATCCTCAGTAGCTTTCATCATTTGAGTAGCAATCTGATTTAAAATTTGTCCTTTATATGGAATTCCTTTTGGCATGACTACATCAAAAGCCGAAAGACGGTCTGTAGCAATCATTACCAATTGGTTGCCGTCGATATTGTAGACCTCTCTTACTTTTCCTTTATATATATTTTTCTGGTTAGGAAAGTTGAAGTTAGTATCTATTATTGTATTACTCATTAATCTCTATTTTCAATTTCTTTGTAAGCTGAAATTACTTTCTTGACTAATTTATGACGAATTACATCTTTATCGTCTAAATAAATCATACCAATTCCTTCGACATTTTTAAGAACCAAAAGCGCTTCTTTTAATCCCGAAATAGTTCGACGAGGCAAATCGACTTGTCCTGGGTCACCAGTTAGTAAAAACTTAGCATTCTTACCCATTCGCGTCAGAAACATTTTCATTTGATTGTGCGTAGTATTTTGACCTTCATCTAAAATAACAAAAGCATTATCTAAGGTTCGACCACGCATAAATGCCAATGGCGCAATCTGGATAACTCCTTTTTCGATATAGCTGTCTAGCTTTTCAGCAGGAATCATATCGCGTAATGCATCGTATAATGGTTGCATGTACGGATCTAATTTTTCCTTTAAATCACCAGGTAAAAAACCTAAGTTTTCACCAGCTTCTACAGCAGGTCGCGTCAAAATTATACGTCTTACTTGTTTGCTTTTTAAGGCTGCTACAGCTAGAGCAACACCTGTGTAGGTCTTACCTGTACCAGCTGGTCCAATTGCAAAAACCATATCATTTTTATGCATACTCTCGACCAACTTACGTTGATTTGCTGTCTGCGCTTTTATTAAAGTTCCGCCAACGCCATGAACCAAAACTTCACCACTTTTATTAGATGTTGCATAATCATCACTTGTATGACTTGTAAGCACAAGCTCAATAACGTTTTCATCTAGTTTGTTGTATTTGGCAAAATGCTTCATCAGCATAGTCATCTTTCGGTCAAACTCTTCAAGGAGCTCTTCGTCACCATAGGCTTTTATTTTATTGCCGCGGGCTACAATTTTTAGTTTTGGGAAATATTTTTTTAAAAGTGCAATATTGGTGTTTTGAGCACCAAAAAATTCTTTAGGAGAAATTTCTTCAAGTTCAAGGATAAGTTCGTTCAAAAGCGAATTATTTTTAATGAATATATCAGTTCAATTTTATTAGCTTTGTGCTATAACAAATCTAATAATTTAATTACTCCAACGTTTAAAAAAATATTAACAATCAGCGAATGCCAATAATAACTTTAACTACAGATTTTGGAGAAAAAGATCACTTTGCAGGTGCTGTAAAAGGCTCTATTTATAGTGAGCTATCTGATGTTAGAATTGTTGATGTTTCACATTCCATTTCACCTTTTAATATTATTGAGGCGGCCTATACTATCCAGAATGCCTACCAAAGTTTTCCGAAAGGAACCATACACATTATTGGTATTGACTCTGAGCTTAGTCCAGAAAACAAGCATATAGCCGTTAAATTAGATGACAATTATTTTATCTGTGCAAACAATGGCATTATGAGTATGATTTGTCAAGATATTGCTCCTGAAAAAATTGTTGAGATAAACATCCATGATAAAATACAAACAAGCTTCCCTGTTTTGGATGTTTTTGTGAAAGTGGCTTGCCATATTGCACGTGGCGGAACTCTGGAAGTCATAGGAAAAGTTATTAACAATATAAAACCAATTAAATATTTAGAACCTTTTGTTAACGACGAAAAAAATCAAATTATTGGTACAGTTATCCATGTTGATAATTACGGAAATGTAATTACTAACATTAAGCGCAAATTTTTTGAAGCTGTACAGAAAACAAGAAATTATGAAATCGCAGCTAGGAATTATAAATTCAAAAAAGTGCATAACCATTACAGCGATATTATTAATTTCGAAATTCCTGAAGATAAACGCAATGATGAAGGAAAAGCATTAGTAGTGTTTAATGCATCCGATTATTTAGAAATTGCAGTATATAAAAGTAATTGTAGTACTGTAGGTAGTGCATCAACTCTTATGGGTTTAAAAGATATGGATACAGTAACAGTAACTTTTGAAAAGCTTTAAAATGTTAGTACGAATTGTAAAACTTAGTATAAATCCCGAAAATACTGATTCATTTTTAGCTAATTTTGAAGCCAATAAAATTAGCATACGAGCGTTTGAAGGATGTAATTTTTTAGAATTATATAGAGATCAAAATAATACAGATTTGTTTTTTACCTATAGTCATTGGAAGTCAGAAAAAGATTTGGATAATTACCGAAACTCAGAATTATTTAACGGAATTTGGGCAAAAACAAAAAAAATGTTCAACGGAAAACCTGAGGC
>CAJQQC010000121.1 GCA_905480385.1 uncultured Winogradskyella sp. | reverse complement strand
AATTACGTTTATTATTTTTAGTCTGTAAACTGATTTTTATAAATTTTAACCTAATAAAAAGTTAATTGAACATCTCGGCAATTTCAGAACTAATCCGAGATGGACGATTGGTCTTTTTTTCTATTAAACACCATTTAGTCTCTGATCTGATAATGAGCTTGTTAGATGATTGGTTATGCATTTCTACTTTTCGAATAGAACTTACACCTTCTGAAGATTCTACGTAGGTTTTAATCAATATATCATCTCCCAAAAAGGCTTGCCCTTTATAATCGATTGTGTGCTTTACTAGTACCCAATAATAGCTATCTAATATTTGTTGCGATGCATTTTTAAGCCAATGTGCCTCTGCAATATCCTGAACCCATTGTACATAACGGACATTATTAACATGATTCAGTTGGTCTAAATCGGTTTCGGTGACCGTTATTTCTTTTTGGAAGATTTGCAAGTACTACTTTTTTACAATTTTGACTTCAAAGAGTTTGTCCCAACGTTTTCCTGTTACAAACAGTGTTTCAGTTTCTGGATTGTAAGCAATACCATTAAGTACATTGTCGTTAGACGAATAATTAGAAATTAATTTTGTTATCGGAGTAAAATCAATAACACCTTCTGTAGCGCCGTTTTCAGGATTAATAATAGCAATACCAGTATTCTCATAGATATTAGAGTATATCTTGCCATTAACCCATTCTAGTTCGTTAAGACGTCCAATTTTCCCTGTATTGGTATAAGCCTGAATTTTATTGTCTTCGGTAAAAGTAGAGGTGTTTAAAGTCCAGATATTTTCGGTACCATCTGATTTATATAAAAATGTACCATCATTACACAAACCCCAACCTTCTTTACTTAGGTCATATCGGAAGATTCCTAATTTTTCAAAAGTATTAGCATCGTAGATAATACCTGTGTCTGCTTGCCATGTCAATTGATAAATCTTATCATTAAGTATGGTTAGACCCTCGGCAAAATAACCACTGTTTAGTTCAATATTTTTTAATACTTCACCAGTTTTATAATCTACTTTTCTAAGTTTAGATTCGCCAAACTGACCCGTACTTTCATAGAGTTCGCCTTTATAAAATTCTAAACCTTGTGTATATGATGTTGGGTCGTGTGGATAGGTGTTGATAATCTCGAATGTATATAAATCTGGACGCTTATCATTTAAAACAATCAAATTGCTTTCGGCAATAATAGTATCATTACCAGAGATTACTTCGGCTACTAAATCTTTTTTTCCAAGTTTGCCATTTAGTTTCAAACTTTCGGTAACTTTTTTTCCTTCTGATTGATAATTAATAACATTGATACTTGCACCATCTGGATTACTAAGTGATAACTTAACGGTTTGTCCAAGTGTGGCTATATTTTTTTTTGCTGAAGTTTTTACAGAAAGCTGAGGCTTTTCGCTAGCACAACCTAAGATAATTGTTCCTAAAATTATGGCTGCTACATATTTAAATCTAAACATAAAATTGATTAAGTTTTTGGCAAGATATTTATAATAAAATAGAATTAAAAAATATTGTGAAAGTATTAAAAGGTTGTATCTTTGCAGCCGGCAAGTCCTACACAACCAGCTCCTGTTGAATCCTCCAGGTCGGGAACGAAGCAAAGGTAAATGGTCGTAGCGGTGTGATGTAGGTAGCTTGCCTTTTTTTGTACGCAAAACTGAAATATTTTCTTCGTATATAATAGTTTTGAAATTTGTATTTTTCCATCTTAAATTTTAATAGCTTATGTCTAAAGTTGTATTAATCACAGGTGGTTCTTCAGGAATAGGAAAGTCAATTGGAGAGTTTCTAAAAGCCAAAGGCTTTGTTGTTTATGGAACAAGCCGTAATCCAGAAAATTATACTAATAGTGAATTTCCTTTGGTTGCTTTGGACGTTACCAAGATTGAAACAATTGCTACATGTATTAATCAAGTACTAGAAAAAGAAGATAAAATCGACGTTTTAGTTAATAATGCAGGCGCTGGAATTACTGGTCCGTTAGAAGAAATACCAGATGTAGAAATCAAACGTAATTTTGAAACCAATCTTTTTGGACCGATAAATGTTATCAAAGCGGTTTTACCATCAATGCGAAAGCAAAAATCTGGACTAATCATTAATATTACATCAATTGCAGGTTATATGGGATTGCCATATCGTGGTATTTACAGTGCAAGCAAAGGTGCCTTAGAACTGGTAACAGAAGCCTTTAGAATGGAGCTTAAAACTTTTGGTGTGCATATGACTAACTTGGCGCCAGGTGATTTTGCAACAAATATTGCTGCTGGCAGATATCATGCACCAGTTTTAGAAGAGTCGCCATACAAAAAAACTTACGGAGATACTTTAGATACTATGGATGCACATGTCGATTCTGGTGGAAATCCTATGGAAGTAGCAGAAGTGATTCTAAAAATCATAAATACTAAAAACCCTAAAGTTCATTATAAGGTTGGTGCTTTTATGCAAAAGTTCTCTATAGTTTTAAAAAGGATTCTTCCGGATAAAGTTTATGAAAGATTATTGATGAATCATTACAAATTATAGATTTTGGTATGTTTTTTGTGAATTGAAATAGAAAATCTTTCATCATGAAATCAAATTACATCAAACTACTTTTACTCCTTTTTATTTCCTTTTACAGTTGTGACAACGCTTTAGAATGTGCTTTTGGCATTGAGCCAGAAATCAATGAGAATAGTGTTGCACCAGCACTGCTAGACCAAAATTATTTTCAGCTCATTACTGCCGAGGTTGATAATGCTGCTAATGACAACGCCTATGATTATTTTTTTAGAATTGAGGGTGATATTCCAGATGGGATTGATATATTTTTCTTTCCAAGAGAAATTGAATTCTCAGGAGTTCCTTCAGAAACAGGACGTTTTAATTTTAGAATCTTTTTATCCGTAGAACGTTTTGATTTTGATACTGGCCTTTATGACAGAAGCCCAACTTGCTCTAATGAAATCAGTAAAAACTTTGCGTTGGAAGTTTTTGAATAGACCTTAATTTAATGTTGACTAATGGTTGATTTCTTTTCATCTTTAATGAATTGAAACCTTTTGATTTGTTGTAACTTGCGCCAAAATTCTAATACAACAAAGCAAATTATATTTTATGAAATTTTTTATTGACACAGCCAACTTAGATCAAATTAAAGAAGCCCAAGATATGGGTATTTTGGATGGTGTAACGACCAATCCATCTCTGATGGCAAAAGAAGGTATTACTGGTCATGACAACATCATGAAACATTATGTTGACATTTGCAATATCGTAGATGGTGATGTTTCTGCTGAAGTTATTGCGACTGATTTTGATGGTATGGTTAGAGAAGGTGAAGCTTTGGCTGAACTGCATGACCAAATTGTAGTAAAGTTACCAATGATTAAAGATGGTGTTAAAGCATGTAAATATTTTTCAGACAGAGGTATTAAAACTAACGTTACTTTAGTATTCTCTCCAGGTCAAGCATTATTAGCAGCAAAAGCTGGTGCAACATATGTATCGCCTTTTATTGGGCGTTTAGATGATATTTCTACTGATGGATTAAATCTTATCGCAGAGATTCGTCATATATATGACAACTACGCTTTTGAAACAGAAATATTAGCAGCATCTGTTCGTCATACAATGCATGTTATTGATTGTGCAAAATTAGGTGCTGATGTAATGACTGGACCATTAAGTTCAATTGCTGGATTATTAAAACATCCTTTGACAGATATAGGTTTAGAGAAATTCTTAGCAGATTATAAAAAAGGAAATTAGGTTTACAAAACATACAAGACAAAGGAGTTCTATCTTAATACGAGCTCCTTTTTTTGTATCATATCATTCAGCTTACCTTCAAAATCCTTACTAAATATATTTACATTAGGATTAATAATATTGGCCTTACGATCTACTATTATAACTTTATACAAATAGTTAACCGCTAGTGTCTGAAGAGCTTCCTTTGGATTTTTGAAACGATATTCATTGTTCAAATCAAATTTATATTGATTAATCGTTTCTTTCCAAAATTTATCAGGATTATCATTAATATTTATAGACATAAAGCCCATTTTTGGAAACTGTGCTTTTAGTTCTTTAACTCTATAATGGCTATTCTTGTAATGCTTTTTTGTGTTTGTAGACCAAAAGTAAATTAATGTTGGTTTTTTAACAACATCAGCGATAGTGTATTCTTCATCATTAACATTAATGATATTAATGTCTGGAAGCCCTTTTCCTGGTTTAAGATTATCAAGAGACGCTATAAGACCATTCATATATTTAATGTCTTCTTCGCTAGTCGTCTTTGAAAGGTAAGACGCCATAATTTCATTTATATCGTCTTGACTATTACTGCTGTTTACAAAAGCTCTGGTTTTGTACTTCAGTAAATTATTTTTTATTATTTCATTTTGTACTAAACTATCTATTAACTCGAGCTTAGCTTTGTTATAGGATAGCTCATGTCTATCAAATTTACTATGAAACTCATTATTATTGTAAAAATAATTTACAGCCATGTTATCAAAATGGAAAAATAGATACCTTTTGTATGCGAAATTTTCACTCAAATGGTCTGAATTATAATCGATATTGTCTCTGAAAGCGTAAAAGCTTTCAGGTAAATCTTTTACGTGGACCATTTTATTTTCACCAAAATAGGCGAATGGATAAATTTCTTTATCTGCATATATATTATAATCAATATTTGCCTTAATTATAGATTTAGCGTACTCTGAAATTTTTTTGTTTTCTGTAAATCTATTAAAATCTTTAAGTTGCCTTTGATGTCTTTTATTTACAAAAGCTTCAAAAACTTCAGGTTCCTTATCACTATGTTTTACAAGTTTGCGGTTATTTCTGTCGTTCTGGTTGTATGTTTTTAGTAGGTAGTTGTTTTTTTTTGCACCGTTTCCTGAAAAAACTAAAGATTTATCAAAATCATAAGTATTTAAACGAATCATAATACTATCATTCGGCTCAATAATAATCAATTGAATTTCGCTACCATGTCTAAAATAATAGACACCAGTCTCTATAGAGGCAAATTTCTTTTGAAATCTGTTATTGTTATCTAGCTTAAGAGTATCACTAATTTTCCCATCTCTACTGTAGAAAATCACTTCATCACCTTTAGGGTTTATAATTTCACCCCCAAAAAATACGCTATCTACAACACTACTAGATATATTTTTACAACCAGTAAGGCCTATAAATATTCCTAATAAGTATATGTTAAGAAATCTCATTAAAAGTAATTTTCTAAACTTCATCGAAGACAAAAATATACCTTGCACAGGATTAGTGTTGTTAATGCCTAGTTAAATGTTACTATCATTCACTTATATTTCCTGTAATCACTTAAATTTTCTACTTTTGCCGCCAAATAAAACACCTAAAAATGTTAACAGTTTCTAATCTTTCAGTTCAATTCGGAAAACGTGTACTTTTTGACGAAGTAAATACGACTTTTAATAATGGTAATTGCTATGGAATTATTGGTGCCAATGGTGCAGGTAAGTCTACTTTTCTAAAGATTATTGCAGGGAAAATGGATCCAACTTCAGGTCATGTACATTTAGAATCAGGGAAGCGTATGTCTGTTTTGGAGCAAAACCACAACAAGCACGACGAGGATACGGTTTTAGAAACCATATTAAAAGGTAATAAACCTTTATACAAGTTAAAGACAGAAATTGATGAATTATATGCCGATTATACGGATGAAAATGCTGAGAAAATTGGAGAGCTTCAAGTGCAGTTTGAAGAAATGAATGGTTGGAATGCCGATAGCGATGCCGCAGCAATGCTATCCAACTTGGGTATAAAAGAGGATTTTCATTATACCTTAATGGCTGATTTAGATGGTAAGCAAAAAGTACGTGTTCTTTTAGCACAAGCTTTATTTGGTAATCCTGATGTATTAATTATGGATGAGCCAACCAATGATTTGGATTATGAGACTATTTCTTGGCTAGAAAATTTCTTAGCCAACTACGACAGTTGTGTTATTGTTGTATCTCACGATAGACACTTTTTAGACGCAGTTTGTACACATATTTCTGATATTGACTTCGGAAAAATCAACCACTTCTCTGGTAACTATACATTTTGGTACGAGTCTTCGCAATTAGCAGCAAGACAACATGCACAGCAAAACAAAAAGGCTGAAGATAAAAAGAAAGAATTAGAAGAATTTATACGTCGTTTCTCGGCTAACGTTGCAAAGTCTAAACAAGCGACGAGTCGTAAAAAAATGATTGATAAGTTAAATATTGCTGAAATAAGACGTTCTAGTCGTCGCTATCCTGCTATTATATTTGAACGTGATCGTGAAGCTGGTGACCAAATCTTGAATGTAAAAGGATTAAGTGCTAGTATTGATGGAGAAACATTGTTCAAAGGCATTGATATTAATTTGAATAAAGGCGATAAGGTTGTTATTTATTCTAAAGATTCCAGAGCTTCAACGGCATTTTATCAGATTTTAAATGGTAAAGAAAAAGCAAACTCTGGAGAATATGCTTGGGGCGTGACAACCACACAGTCTTATTTACCATTAGATAATAGTGAGTATTTTGATAACAAGTTGACCCTAGTTGACTGGCTACGTCAATGGGCACAAACTGAAGAAGAACGCGAAGAAGTTCATATCCGTGGATTCCTAGGTAAAATGATTTTTAGTGGCGAAGAAGCACTTAAGACATCTGATGTTTTATCTGGAGGAGAGAAAGTACGTTGTATGTTAAGTCGTATGATGATGACAAGAGCAAATGTATTGCAACTAGACGAACCAACAAATCACTTGGATTTAGAAAGTATTACAGCATTTAATAATTCCCTTAAAAACTTTAAAGGCACCGTACTTTTAACGACTCATGACCACGAGTTTGCTCAAACTGTTGGTAATCGTATTATAGAGTTAACACCAAATGGTGTCATTGACCGTTACATGACATTTGATGAGTATATGAGCGACAAAAAGATAAAAGAGCAACGCGAGAAAATGTATGCTGTAAATGCTTAATCTTCATTGTTATAAAAAAAGGAACGTCAAACTGAGGTTCCTTTTTTTTACTTATTTATGTGTTATGCTTCCATCTCTGCCTTAACACGATTAACAACTTCTAAAGCTTTTGCTAGTTCTTCATTATTTACATAGACATCTTGGTAGCCATTACTAATTGAGCCTTGACCACCTAGGCGTTGAGATTCGCCTTCATCCTTTATAATAGGTACAATTCCTATCGCTTCTAATTCGCTTGCAACACGAGTGACTAATATAAAATTGCCACCGTACACTTTGGTATATTCAGTATCACTCATAACAGAAGGTTTTAAAATTAATGTACCTATAAGTTACGAAATTTTGACAAATGTTACAAGAAGATTGAAAATTATTACGCGTTAAAATACTTGCTATCCCAAATTGCTGTATTAAAATTCTTCCCGGCAGCAAATCCATAATACAGCACAATGGCTGCAATAGATTTAAACATAAAAAAGAAAATCATACCTGTTTGCGATGAGGTCATTTTATTGGAAAATAAGCCGTCAGGAACTAATCCAGTAGCAAACAGACTTACTAATAAAGTCGTGAAAATTAGATTACCAAAACTCTTGTAAGGCCACATCAATAGACGACGAAAAGGGTTAAGGTCATTTCCCCATTTGTGTACCAAATAGTAATAACCATTTCCTATCGGTGCAAATAATAACGGATCATCAGCATTTTCAAGCTTAAACAATTTTGAAGGTGCTATTATTTTAAAACCTTTTAAATCGGTTTTGTGAGACCTTTCCAAAGCCTTAATTTTTGATATGGCCTCGTAAGGTAATTTGCCTTTAAAGTATTTGGTGTCTAGAAAACGCAGACGGTAATCTATACAAATCGATTTAATCTGGTCGATATGGTATATGTTTTCAGTTTCTAGTAAATCAAACTCAAAAGAATTATTTTTTGAAGATTTACCAGAATTAAGAGTCTCAATTATTTTTTTGTCATGGTTATCATCTTTTTGTAAGATGGATTTGACGGCATCTAAAATTGAATTTTCAGATTTTTCTTTTCTTTTTAAGCGCTGTAGTTTCTCTTCAATGTTTGTCTTTTTCAATAACATAGCGTTTTTTTTATAAAAGTACTAATCAAAACAACGTGGTACAAGTCTTTAACATTTGTGTTTAACCTCTCTGGTTATATATCTAATTTAAATTAAAATTTGTTAAACAAAACATTTAATATTTATTAAAACAATTAAATTTATTTCCATCATAGATAATACTTATTGAAAAATAAAAATTAAGTATGTCGCTTCAATCAAAGCGCGTAATTATTTCATAATTTTATGCATATTATACTTAATAGAAAATAAAATATATACCCATGGATAATAAAGGAAATTACAACATCAATAGTAGCGATGCTACTAATTGTCCGTTTTTAAGCGGAACACAAAAGAAATCAGCTGGTGGCGGAACTAGCAACCGCGACTGGTGGCCAAATGAATTGAAGCTAAACATTCTACGTCAAAATGCGCCTAAGAACAATCCAATGGGTTATGATTTTGATTATGCAAAAGCTTTTAACAGCATCAATTACGATGAACTTAAAAAAGATGTTACTGCTCTAATGACTGATTCTCAAGATTGGTGGCCAGCAGATTATGGACATTATGGCGGATTTATGATTCGTATGGCGTGGCACAGTGCAGGTACTTATAGAGTAGGTGATGGACGTGGTGGTGCAGGAACTGGTACACACCGTTTTGCACCATTAAACAGTTGGCCAGATAACGGAAATTTGGACAAAGCACGTTTATTATTATGGCCAGTAAAAAAGAAATATGGAAACAAAATCTCATGGGCAGATTTAATGATATTGGCAGGTAACTGTGCTTTAGAGTCAATGGACTTTCCAACATTTGGTTTTGCAGGTGGTCGTGAAGACGTTTGGGAACCAGAGCAAGATATTTACTGGGGTTCTGAAACAGGATGGTTAGATAATGACGACCGTTATGACACTAGCGATGGAGATTTAGAAGGACACTTAGGTGCTGTGCATATGGGATTAATTTATGTAAACCCTGAAGGACCTAACGGAGAACCTGACCCATTAAAGTCAGCTCACGATATAAAAATTACTTTTGGGCGTATGGCTATGAATGATGAAGAAACTGTAGCTTTAGTTGCTGGTGGACACACATTTGGTAAAGCCCATGGTGCTGCTGACCCAGAACAATATGTTGGTGCAGAGCCTCACGGCGCTTCAATAGAAGAAATGAGTACAGGTTGGAAAAATACATTCCAATCAGGAGTTTTAGACGATACAATTACAAGTGGTATAGAAGGTGCTTGGACACCAAACCCAACACAATGGGATTCCGATTATTTTGATGTGTTATTAAATTATGATTGGGAGTTAACAAAGAGTCCAGCAGGTGCACACCAATGGACACCAACTGAAGCTTCAAATGCACGAAGAGCTCCTGCAGCTGGTGGAAATGGTACACAAGCATTAATGATGACTACTGCCGATATGGCCTTAAAAATGGATTCAACGTACAGAGAAATTTCTGAGCGTTTCCACAAAGACCACAAAGCATTTGAAGATGCATTTGCTCGCGCTTGGTACAAATTAACGCACAGAGATATGGGACCAATTCAACGTTATTTAGGACCTGAAGTTCCTGACGAAGAGTTGCTATGGCAAGATCCAGTACCAGCTGTAGATTATACATTAAGCGATTCTGATATAGATTCCTTAAAGAAAATGATTTTAGCTTCGGGATTATCTGTTTCTGATTTGGTAAAAACGGCTTGGGCATCAGCGTCAACATTTAGAGGTTCTGATATGCGTGGTGGAGCTAATGGAGGGCATTTACGATTAGAACCAATGAGAAGTTGGGAAGTAAATAATCCATCTGAATTAGATAGAGTACTTAAAGTATACAAAGGTATTAAGAATGAATTTAGTGGAACTATATCAATGGCAGACTTAATTGTATTAGCAGGTGTTGCTGGTATTGAAGAAGCTGCTAGAAATGCTGGTCATGATGTGTCTGTTCCTTTTACACAAGGAAGAGGCGATGCCTCACAAGAACAAACAGATTTAGAATCTTTTGGATACTTAGAGCCAATAGCGGATGGATTTAGAAATTATAAGAATTCTAAACTAGATGTTGCTGCCGAAGATTTATTAGTTGATCGTGCAAACTTATTAACGCTTTCTATTCCAGAAATGACTGCTTTAGTTGGTGGATTAAGAGTTTTGGGTACTAATTTCGATGGTTCAAATTACGGAGTATTTACTGATAATGTTGGAAACTTAACAAACGATTTCTTTACTAATATCTTAGACTTTACATATACATGGAGTGCAACATCAGATGATAACACCATTTTTGAAGGTCGTGATAGAAGAACTGGTGCTGTAAAATTCACAGGAACAAGAGCTGACCTAATATTTGGTTCTAATACTGAGCTTAGAGCAGTTGCTGAAGTTTACGGAGCAAATGATGGAGAAGCACGTTTTGTAAATGATTTTGTTGCAGCATGGAACAAAGTCATGAACTTAGACCGTTTTGATTTAAAATAATAAACAATGTATTATCAAAAAGAGGAATGTGCTTTGTTGTACATTCCTTTTTTTATAAATTTTAAATTATGAATGCAACCGAATTGTTTTTCGATACTATAAGAAAAGGATTTAATGATAGGCTAGAAGTTCAGATTGAAAACAATCCTGAAATAGTAAATACTAAAGATACACGTGGTTTTACGCCATTGATATTTGCAACTTACTTTGATAATAAAAAGGCCTCAGAGATTCTTTTAAAACATAAAGCTGAGATCGACGCAAAAGATGCCTCAGGAAACACAGCTTTGATAGGCGTAAGCTTTAAAGGTAATTTACACATTACAGAATTATTGTTGAGTCATAGCGCTGATATCAATACTGCAAATAATACAGGAGTGACAGCACTTATTTTCGCTACGATGTATAATCAACAAGCAGTTGTTCAATTATTATTGAAACACGCAGCAGATAATAGTTTGAAAGACGATTCAGGCAAAACGGCATTAGATTATGCCAATGAAAAAGGATTTAATGATTTAATAAAACTACTTAAATAAAAAGCCGGTAATTTGTGACTTTTTTATTTTCCCTCTTTTAGCATCTTTATTTTTATTCTAAAGGCTGCGAAAAGTAATGTCATAAATGGACTAATGATACTAAAAAATGCATATGGTATATAAGCAGTAGCACCAGCATAACCAAATAAAACTTTTGAGTGATATGCGCCACAAGTATTCCAGGGGATTAAAACTGAAGTCACAGTTCCTGAATCCTCCAAAGTACGACTAAGATTTTCTGGAGCTAAACCTTTATCCTCATAAGCTTTTTTAAACATTTTACCAGGAACTACTAGAGCCAAATATTGGTCAGATGCAGTTAAATTAAGTGCTAAACAACTAGCTACTGTACTTGCGAATAGACCAAAAATTGAAGTAGCCATTTTTAGTAGCGCATCAGTAATTCTAGATAATGCACCGATAGCATCCATTACACCGCCAAAAACCATCGCACAAACAATTAACCAAATAGTGCCTAGCATACCTTTCATACCACCAGCTGTAAATAAATCATTCAGTTCAGCACTAGATGTTGTAACAGCTGTATCAACAGTCAAAGCATCCATAACGCCTTTATATGCTGATTGAAAAGTTAACGATTCTGAACCAGCAATAGACATTACAATCTCTGGCTGAGCGATTATAGCAGTTGCTCCACCTAATAAAGCTCCAGTTAATAATGCAATTAATGGAGGCGTCTTTTTTATAATCATGACAATAACCAATACAGGAACAATAAAAAGCCATGGGCTGATGTTAAAAGCACCATCAATAGCACTAAGTTTATCTTCAATTTGTGGTGTTCCAGTTGTATCGAGGTTTAGACCTATTATTATAAATATAATAAGTGTCAAGACTATTGTTGGTATGGTAGTTAATGCCATGTACTTTATGTGACTAAATAATTCTCCGCCAGCCATTGCAGGTGCTAAGTTTGTTGTGTCACTCAAAGGAGACATTTTATCCCCAAAATATGCGCCAGATAATACTGCGCCGGCAGTCATACCTATGTCAATTCCTAGTGTTTTTCCAATGCCTATTAATGCTATACCTATTGTTGCTGATGTTGTCCAAGAACTCCCAGTTGCTATTGATATTATGGCACAAATGATAACACAAGCAGCTAAAAATATTGTTGGATTTAGTATTTGTAAACCATAGTAAATCATACTAGGAATAATGCCACTAATTAACCAAGTTCCCGCAAGAGCTCCAACCATTAGCAAGATAAGAAGTGCACCTGTTGTAGATTTTACGTTTTCGGTAATTTCTTCTAGCATTCTTTTGTATTTCACTCTATTAAAGAAACCTACAATCGCCGCAACTGCCGCACCCATTAATAAAATAAACTGATTACTGCCACTTAAAGCATCATCACCATAAACATAAATATTATACGCAAGCATACCCACTAGAGCAATTACAGGTATTAATGCCTCCCAGATATTCAATTCTTTATTTGTTACAATATTTTGACCGTCGGCTTTTATATTCTGAATATTGTTATCGTCTTGCATTTTAGTTTTGTTTAGTAGCGTAATGTTACGATTTTGTAAACCCATTTGCAAATGCAACAAGTTATGTATTTTTGCAATCGTAAATTATGGATTCACTAACACAGATTGTATTAGGTGCCGCTTGCGGAGAAGCGGTGCTAGGAAAAAAAATCGGAAACAAAGCATTACTATTTGGTGCTATTGGTGGCACTATTCCGGATTTAGATGTTTTTATTGGACCTTTGTTATATGGTAATGAAATCCAAGCCATGGCTTTTCATCGAGGGTTTATGCATTCAATATTATTTTCAGTAATTGGTGCTTTTATTTTTGGATGGCTAGTTTATAAGCTTTACTATAAAGGCAAGCGAGAACATACAACAACCATAAAAGATTGGATGCTATTATTCTTTTGGGCTTTATTTACGCATCCCATATTAGATGCTTTTACACCATACGGGACACAATTGTTTGCACCATTTAGCGATTATCGTGTTGCTTTTAATAATATATCTGTTGTGGACCCTTTATATACTTTACCTTTTTTGATATCTCTAATAGTTTTAATGTTTTATAAAAGAACTTCTAAAAAGAGGAAGCTGTGGTTAAATCTTGGGATAGTTTTAAGTACTGCTTATATGCTATTTACATTATTTAATAAAGCCAATGTGGATTCTATATTTGAGAAATCATTGAAAGATAATCGTATCATATACTCAAGGTTTCAGATACAACCAACCATTTTTAATAACGTTTTGTGGTATGGTGTTGCAGAGACTAGATCTTTTTACTACTTAGGGTTTTATTCATTATTAGATAATGAGAAAACATTCAAGAATTGGGTGAAAATAGAAAAACAGCATAGCCTAATACCTATGCAGGATCAAAATTTAGCAATACTGGCATGGTTTAGTAATAATTACTATAATGTTTCCAAATCTGATACTAATGAATTTATCTATAGTGATTTAAGATATCCTTTATTAAATCCAAATGACCCTAATTCTTCATTATTTTCATTTAGGATTTATAATAGTAATGGACTCTGGGATATGAAAAATAGTCGACCAGAAATAGATAATGGTGTTACTATGACATCACTTTTTACTCCAATGATTACGCGTTTAAGAGGGCTGTAAGTTTTTTTAAGCCATTTCTGACTCTATGATTTTTAGGTCTTTCATGCATTGATACATCATATCAAAAGTTCTACTGATATCTGCATCTAATCCTATTGAAAAACGGATAAGACCATCGCTTAATCCCATTTCTGCTTGTTCTTCTTC
>CAJQQC010000120.1 GCA_905480385.1 uncultured Winogradskyella sp. | reverse complement strand
AGATTTACTACTACTTCATATATTCTTTTAAATTCTAATGTAAGCAGCCTTTTATGAAATTGTAAATATTTTTGGTGATTCGTTAGGTGAAGTATTCGAGTTATTCTAACCAGTTTTTAAAGTCTTTAACACGCTCACGAGCCACAATAATATCCTGTTCATTAAATGTATTGAGTTTTATCTGTAATCTAGAATTGGTATAACTTACCATATCTTTTACAGAATACTTCATACCATAAGTTCTACCATCAAAAGCTATCCAATTGGTGTAAATTTGACCTTGCATCACCATTAGTTCTGGGTTATTTTTACTTAAAGCCATTGCAGTATTAAGATGCTCTTGAGCTTTATCTAGTTGTGCTTTAAGCTGCGTTTCCTCCTTTACATTCCAGCTTTTCATACTATTTATTTGTGCTATATAGTAATGAGGTAACCAATTATCTTTTTCTGCATTTGCAATACGCTCAAAAAGATTTATCGCTTCATCTGGCTTATCAGATTGCAATAATTCAAAAGCTTTATCCATACCTTTTTTAAAATTAGATTGTGCGCTTAGCATACCGAACGCAATAAATAAAACTGAAGTGATTAAATGTTTCATGATTTTTGATTGATGATTTATAATGAAATGGTTATAACTTTATCTTGTCCTTTTAATTCAAACTTGGCATCCTTCCATTTTGGTGGTCCCAAGGTTCCTCTGGCATTATTTGAACACCCATAGTCTTCCTTAGGAATACCTAAAAAATTAGTATCCATTTTTCCATTACTATTCTCGTCATGGATAAAAGATATAGCGTATGTTCCTTTAGGAATATTAGTAAATACTAGAGTCCCTGTTTTATTAGAAATTTCAACAATCTCTGACTTAAAACGTTTATCCAAAAAGTGTTCTTCTGTATTATATAAACCTACTAAAAGTTGTCCTCTATTACTATCAAGACCAGTTATACTTACTGTAATATCTTGTTTGATTTCTTGTGCATCACTAAATGAAGTGTTAATAATTAATAGGATTAATATTTTTACGATAGTTGACATAGTCATTACATATTTATTATTATCAAATATCTGAAGGCTTTCTTGTTCCATAAATCAATTTTTACTCAATTGTTATTTTATTAGGATGAATTGTAACTATTTAGAATTAAATAAAGTTTTATTACTTATTTTTAAGTATTCATGTAAAAATAATCATTAGTGAGCAACTCAAAAAACATAAAAGTAAGCGATACTGCATTTGTGACCTGTGCTTTCAGAAGATTAAATGAAAAGTTAAGCGGTGATTATTATGCTAAAATTTGGAGTAACAAAAACGCAGAAAAGATTCTAAAAGATTATACATCTTCTGTTTCCACAGAAGAAATTGAAACGCATTGCATCAGAAATAGATATTTTCTTGAAACTATTAAACGTTTTATTGAAAACTCAGAAATTGAGGTTCTAATAAACTTTGGAGCTGGATTTAGTATGTATCCATTTCTAGTTGACAGCAATATTTCTCATATAGAAATAGACAAACCAGAAGTTGTTGAATATAAAGAGCATATTATTTCTGTTCTTACCTCTGAAAATGAATTACCAAAAAGAGATATAACTTTTATAGGTGTAGATTTTAGTTCAGATTATTTTTACAGCCTGTTAGATACTTTACAGAAAATTGTAAACAACAAACCTAGTTTTATAATAATTGAAGGTGTCTTGTTCTTTTTAAATAAGACTGAAACTGATTTAATTTTTAAGCTATTTGATCAACTTCAAAATACTAATGATTATGTTGGTAGTGTCTCATATACCGAGGAAGTTTTAAAAACAAGTGCACATTCTAGGCTTATGAAATATACAAATCGAGGTCTTAAGGATGCAAGTAAAGAAGGGTGTCAAATTGTACCTAATAGTTTCTATGAAAACTTAAAATCTTACAAATTAGTAGAAATGGAAGATTATTATTCTTGCTCTAAAGTTTTTAATCATATTCCAAATCTAAATCCTGATGATATTCTTAACGAAAGCTTTTATTTATTAAAAAAACAATAGTCTATTTTACTTTTCTCTCGTAATTGTCTATGTATTTCTTAGCGCGTCTGTTGCCTTTATTTAATTTATAAGTCTTTTTATAATTTTTATAAGCGTTTAAACTATCACCATAAACTAAATAGGCCTGTCCTAAACTATCATAAGTATATGGACTGTTAGGATGTAACTTTACATTCATTTCAAAAATAGCTATGGCGTCTTCAAAATTATCTTCTCTAATATACTTATAACCTATTCGATTAAATTTATATTGATTTATAAATTCACTCAAAGAATCATTGGTTTTAATCTTTAATAGACCAACAAGTGCTTTATCAAAATTCTTTTCTGCGATATATTGACTTGGCGTCTTATAACCAACTGGTGCTTTGAGATAGTTATAACTTAAACTATCTGGATTGGTTTCTGATATTATAGAAAGGTAAGTTTTATTAGTTTTTGGATGTTTTAAAAAACGTAATTTTTTATACATATCTGGCACAAAAAACTCGTTTAACTCAGTAGCAACAGGTTTTGTTTTAACACTACGCCAATTCATAAACAAATCATTAGCTTCATAAGATATTACTATAACATCATCTACATTGTACAAATACGAACCTGCTGTTTCTTTTTTAAATGCCTCAGTATACTCGATAGATTTTGAACAACTAAACGCGATAAATAATAAGGCTAAAATTGAAAAAGTTTTAATTTTCATTTTAATATAAATTGCTTGATTAACTAAAAAGCAAAAAAAAGTCTCACTTAACAGTGAGACGATTTTATATTGAAAATGTTACGTATTTATTTTATATCCATTAATTCTACATCAAATACTAGAGTAGCATCAGGTGGAATAACACCACCAGCACCAGCACTTCCGTAACCTAAATCACTAGGTATTACCAAACGTGCTTTATCACCAACATTAAGTAAACAAATACCTTCGTCCCAACCAGCTATCACTTGTCCAACACCAACTTGAAAATCTAATGGTGCATTTCTTTTGTATGAAGAATCGAATACTGTACCATCAGCTAACTGACCTTTATAATGTACAGAAACGGTGTTACCTTTTTCAGCTTTTTTACCTTCTCCTTTTTGGATAACCTGGTAACGTAATCCTGAAGCAGTCTCCTCAAAACCAGCTGAAATCTTATCTAATTCTGCTTTTTTAGCTTCACGCTCAGCAGCAACTCTTTTTTCTCTTGAACCTTCAAATGTTCTAAATGCTTCAATAGCATTAAAACTTTCAGCGGCACCACCAACCTTTACGATTTCTAAACTTTCGATAACATCGCCTTGAGCTACAGTATCAACGATATCTTGTCCTTCAACAACTTTACCAAAAACAGTATGTTTACCATCTAACCAATCTGTAGCGATGTGTGTAATAAAAAACTGACTTCCGTTTGTTCCTGGACCTGCATTGGCCATTGACAATACACCTGGACCATCATGTTTTAAATCAGGATGTATCTCATCATCAAATTTATAACCTGGATTCCCAGTTCCTGTTCCTTGGGGGCAACCACCTTGAATCATAAAATCAGGTATTACTCTATGGAATTTTAAACCGTCATAGTAAGGTGTACCTTGAGGTTTAGCAGAATTTTCTAAATTTCCTTCTGCTAAAGCCACGAAATTACCAACTGTACCTGGTGTTTTTTCAAACTCTAGATTAACTAAAATAGAACCTTTTGAGGTATTGAATTTTGCATATAAACCGTCTTGCATTGTTTTATGTTTTATTTAAGTCTGCAAAGATATGAAATGAATTACGATTGACTATTTTTGAATGACGAATTTAAAATTGAATAATAATCTTAGATTTGTTAAAAATTAAATTCATGGCGTTTTCATTTTTAAAAAGTAAGAAAAACAAGTCTATAGACACGGTTGAAGCGATTATAAAAGAAGTTGAAAACATACCATTTGGGGTTTCAGAAAACAATGTCCTCTATGCCGGTTTGAATGAATTGGGTGGTTATTACTTCTTCCAAACAGTTATTGTTGGGCAAATGCACATTAAAACCATGAATGGTGCAAAACTTATCTTAAAAGGTGAAAATACAACTCTGGAATTAAAATCTGATTCATCAGAATTTGAGTCAGACCTATCGTCAGTAAAAGGTAGAAGCATTACTAAAATAGATTTTCAAATTGAAGAAAATGATATTACAACCCTACAAAACACCAGAATTGCAAGCATTCAGTTAAAAGCTAAAAAGCAGGATGTTTTATTTACTAAATATGTTAGTGGTGATGAAGAAGAGTAAAACACAATACGTTGACACTAATCAGACTGAAATCTAATTCGCTACTTCACTCATAAACTTAATACGATACAAACGAAGCTCTTCGTCATCGTAATCGCCATCAAATTCATCGATAGCAACATCTATTTTATCAGTTTCGGATTCCATGAAATAATCGTGGATTTCTTCTTGTTGGTCTTCGTCTAAAATATCATCAATCCAATAATTGATATTCAATTTTGTTCCAGAAAATACGATAGCTTCCATCTCTTTTATAAAATCTGGCATCTCCATACCCTTTGCAGAGGAAATGTCAGATAATGGGAGTTTTCTATCTACATTTTGAATTATATATAGCTTTAAAGCAGAGTTACTTCCTGTTGATTTTACAACCATATCTTCTGGTCGTATAATGTCATTATCCTCTACATACTCATGAATCATTGCAATAAAATCTTTTCCATATTTTTTGGCCTTACTCTCACCTACACCATGAACATTAGACAATTCTTCTGTATTTATAGGATATTTTAACGCCATATCTTCTAATGAAGGATCTTGAAAAATAACAAATGGTGGAACACCCAAACGCTTGGCATTGGATTTTCTTAAATCTTTAAGCATGGTCATAAGCTTTTCATCAGCTACTCCTCCACTAGACCTAGAATTGGTAATGATACTATCGTCGTTGGTCTCATCAAAAACATGATCTTCTGCCATCATAAAAGATGTCGGTGAAGTCATAAATTTTTGACCAACTTCAGTAATTCGTAATACACCGTAAGTTTCAATCTCTTTTTTAAGCAACTTGCCAACAAGAATCTGACGAATTAATGCCATCCAATGTCTAGTATCTTTGTCTTTACCAATTCCAAAAAATGGCTGTAGGTCAGTTTTATGAGACGATATTAAGGCATTAGCATTACCAACAATCACCTGGACTAAATCTTTAGCTTTGTATTTTTGATTGGTTTTACTAACAACATCTAATACAATCTTTACATCATCCTTAGCTTCTTTTTGGGGTTTTGGATGACGTACATTGTCGTCCATATCACCACCATCTCCAGTTGCGTTATCAAATTCTTCACCAAAATAATGTAGAATAAACTTGCGTCGAGATACTGATGTTTCAGAAAAGGCGACAACTTCTTGTAATAATGCATGACCAATCTCTTGTTCTGCAACTGGCTTTCCAGCCATAAATTTTTCAAGCTTCTCTATATCTTTATAAGCATAGTAAGCCAAACAGTGCCCTTCGCCTCCATCTCGCCCTGCACGACCAGTTTCTTGATAATAACTTTCTATACTTTTTGGAATATCATGATGAATCACAAAACGTACATCCGGTTTATCAATTCCCATACCAAAAGCTATAGTAGCGACCACAACATCGGTATCTTCCATCAAAAACATATCCTGATGCTTGACTCTAGTTTTAGCATCTAAACCTGCATGGTAAGGCACAGCTTTGACACCATTAACTTGTAAGACCTGAGACAACTCTTCTACACGCTTACGGCTTAAGCAGTAGATTATACCTGATTTTCCTTCATTCTGTTTCACAAAACGAATAATATCAGCATCTACATTCTTGGTCTTTGGACGTACTTCGTAATATAAGTTTGGGCGATTAAATGATGCCTTAAAAGTCACAGCATCTTGAATACCCAAATTTTTAAGTATATCTTCTTGTACTTTTTCTGTAGCTGTTGCTGTTAAGCCTACTATAGGGATATTGTCACCAATACGTTTAATGATTTGTCTTAGATTTCGGTATTCTGGTCTAAAATCATGCCCCCATTCACTTATACAGTGTGCTTCATCGACTGCCATAAATGAAATAGTGACGGTTCTTAAAAACTCTACATGCTCTTCTTTAGTTAAAGACTCTGGAGCAACGTATAAAAGTTTTGTAACACCGTTAGTAATGTCGTCTTTAACTTGTTTGACCTGAGTTTTATTTAATGAAGAATTTAATACATGTGCAACGCCTTCATGTTCAGAAACACCTCTGATGGCATCAACTTGATTCTTCATCAAGGCAATCAATGGTGAAACTACTATAGCTGTACCTTCTTTAATCAATGCAGGTAATTGGTAACATAAGGATTTTCCACCTCCAGTCGGCATAATAACAAAGGTATTATTACCAGCTACTACATTTTTTATAACCTCTTCTTGTAATCCTTTAAATTTTGAAAATCCAAAGTATTTTTTTAGTTCGGCATGTAAGTCAATTTGTGCAACGTTCATTAATCCCTATTCGTAATTTTATATTTACCTTTGCATGAAGTTTAAAGATAATAAAAATCTTTATAATTAAACACTATATCAAAATACGAATTGATTTTGAAAACTGAATCCTCTATTCTAGATATTGCAAAGTCCACAATAACCATGGAAAGCAAAGCTATTGCTAACCTTGTTGACTTATTAACTGACGATTTTGCAAATGCTACCGAACTCATTTACAACTCCAAAGGCCGAGTTATTATCACCGGAATTGGAAAAAGTGCTATTATCGCTAATAAGATTGTTGCCACGCTAAACTCAACAGGAACACCTTCTGTATTTATGCATGCCGCTGATGCCATTCATGGCGATTTGGGATTAATTTTAGAAGACGATGTAGTTATTTGTATTTCTAAAAGTGGAAATACCCCAGAAATTAAAGTTTTAGTGCCACTTATTAAGAATGCTAAAAACAAAATGATTGCCATTACTGGGAATAAAGATTCGTTTTTAGGGCAGCAAGCCGATTTTGTATTGAATGCTTATGTCGAACAAGAGGCTTGCCCAAACAATTTAGCACCAACAACAAGTACAACGGCGCAATTAGTCATTGGTGATGCATTAGCAGTTTGCCTGTTGAAACTCCGAGGATTTAGTAGTAAAGATTTTGCAAAATATCACCCTGGTGGCGCATTAGGAAAACGATTATATCTCAGAGTGAATGATTTGTCTTCAGTTAACGAAAAGCCAGAAGTCACTTTAAATGCAAGTTTAAAAGAAGTCATTATTGAGATTTCTGAAAAAATGTTAGGTGTTACTGCGGTTACTGAAAATTCTAAAATCCTTGG
This sequence comes from uncultured Winogradskyella sp., assembly GCA_905480385.1. Classification (GTDB taxonomy): domain Bacteria; phylum Bacteroidota; class Bacteroidia; order Flavobacteriales; family Flavobacteriaceae; genus Winogradskyella. The sequence goes on along the minus strand of CAJQQC010000120.1, from coordinate 10,155 downwards.
TATAATTACTGACGGTGATTTAAGACGTATGCTAAGTAAAAGTGATGATATCGCTCATTTGATGGCAAAAGATATTATGGGTAGTAATCCAAAAAGCATCAACGAAGATGCTATGGCTGTTGATGCTAAAGAGGTTATGGAAGAACATGGTATTTCTCAATTATTAGTTGAAAAAGATGGCAAATATGCAGGTGTTGTTCACTTACACGATTTAATAAAAGAGGGCATTATATAATGGCGACAAAGAATGTAGATGAAATGTCTTTTTTGGACCATCTCGAAGATTTAAGATGGCATTTGATTAGAATTACCATTGCAGTAATTCTTGCTGGAATTATAGCATTTTGTTTTCCTAGGATTCTGTTTGGTGTTATTATTTTTGGACCAACAGAAATGTCATTCCCAACCTATCAATGGTTATGTGAAATGTCACAACTTATAGGTATTGAAGATACTACTTTTTGTGCAGATAGATTTCCTTTTGATCTACAAAATCGTTTAGTAGCTGGTCAATTTTCTACACATATATGGACATCAATATATGCAGGTTTCATAGTAGCATTTCCTTATGTGCTATATCAACTATGGCGATTTATTAGTCCGGGTTTAAAGAAAAATGAACGCAAAAACTCTAGAGGATTTATAATTATTGCTTCATTACTATTTTTTATAGGTGTATTATTTGGTTATTATGTGATTACACCTCTATCATTCAACTTTTTAGCAAACTATAGTATTAGCGATAAAGTAATAAATGATTTTGATTTAAATTCTGTAATAGCGGTTGTACGATCATCATCACTAGCAGCTGGATTAGTTTTTGAATTACCAATTCTAGTCTATTTCTTAACCAAGATTGGATTCGTAACACCTCAAATACTTAAAAAGTACAGGAAATTTGCACTGGTTATCGTATTAATTATATCTGCAGTAATTACGCCGCCAGATATTGCTAGTCAGGTTATTGTGGCTGTACCAATTTTGATATTATATCAGGTCAGTATATTTATCTCAAGAATAGTTGTAAGAAATCAAAACAAAAAAGAACGAAAAGCGAAAGTATAAACCCATGTCAGACGTAGTTAAAGAATTTAATGATTACCGTTCTAAAATGAACGATAAGATATTATCAGATAACAATAAGATTGTTAAGCGTATTTTTAATTTAGATACCAATGCATTTGCCCCAGGTGCTCTGGATGAAAAAACAAAAGAGTTACTTGGTTTAGTAGCCTCTACCGTTTTGCGCTGTGATGATTGTATAAAGTATCATCTTGAAACGGCCTATAAAGAAGGTATTACAAAAGCGGAGGTTAGTGAAACTTTAGGTATTGCAACTTTAGTTGGAGGTACCATTGTAATTCCTCACTTAAGACGCGCTCACGAATATTGGGAAGCTTTAGAAAATTCTGATTTCGTATCGCCTTCAAACTAAAATTGTATTTTTGCCGTTCTAGGTCATAGAAAATAATAGATGAAGTTACACGCCGAAAATTTAATGAAGTCCTACAGTGGACGAAAAGTTGTAAAAGACGTCTCTCTTGAGGTCAATCAAGGTGAAATTGTTGGTTTATTAGGACCAAATGGTGCTGGTAAAACCACATCGTTTTATATGATTGTAGGCATCATAAAACCTAACGGCGGAAAAATTTTCTTGGATGACAAAGAAATTACTAATTACCCCATGTATAAGCGTGCACAAAATGGTATTGGTTATTTGGCTCAAGAAGCTTCAGTTTTCAGAAAATTGAGTATTGAAGACAATATTTTAAGTGTTCTTCAAATGACAAAACTGAGCAAAAAAGAGCAGCACGATAAAATGGAATCTTTAATTGAAGAGTTTGGTCTAGGTCATATCCGTAAATCTCGCGGTGATTTATTATCAGGTGGCGAACGTCGTCGTACAGAAATCGCACGCGCCTTAGCAACTGACCCAAATTTTATTTTACTTGATGAACCCTTTGCAGGTGTTGATCCAGTTGCGGTTGAAGATATTCAACGTATTATCGCTAAGCTTACCAAGAAAAATATTGGCATATTAATAACTGACCATAACGTACAAGAAACACTAGCAATTACCGATAGAACATACCTAATGTTTGAAGGCGGCATATTAAAAGCTGGTAAACCCGAAGAACTTGCTGAAGACGAAATGGTAAGAAAAGTATATCTCGGTAAAAACTTTGAGCTCCGTAAAAAAAAGTTAGAGTTTTAGATTACTTATATCCTTTTCAAACTTTATTAACTCCTAGAAGGATAAGTACCATACAGGCAAATGATATAATTAATTCCTGTATATGGTTGCATGTTATTAATAGCCTGATTTCCTCCAGAGCGTTGGGTATTTATAGTTGTATTTGGTGAATTACCCACTGTTAAAAAAGATTGATTTCCATAAGTAATATCACCGTCTTCAACTTTGTCTAAATCAATTTTAAAGCCTGGTACTTGATAGTACATAGATGGCACATTTACCACATTTGAAGTCGTAGTTTCACTACCGCCTAGTTGTCCTAATCTTTTATCTGAAAGACCTGGACCATTACCTTGACCAACTGGGACTCTACCTCTCATATCAGGCAATGCGAATGTGGTTCTCCCATCACCTCCATAAGTTGTTCCTAAAATACTAAACAAGGCTGGATTACTACTAACAGCTAAAAGCTGCCCCTCACATAAAGCCCAACCGCGTGGTGCAAAGTTACCAGCAAACATTTTTACTTCTCCAACAAATCCATCTTGAGACATTGGTTTACTATCGTCTTTTGTGAAACCAAGACAAATAATCACAAACATTACTAATACTACTTTTTTAAACATGATTTTAGTTTTAACAAATTAATAGTCTCTAAATTACTAAAAACATGTAGGTAAATAAAATAGCAAAGAATACTCTAGTAATTTTTTAATTAGATGTTGTCTGTTGCTCTTTCAATAACTTCTTCTGATAGCGACCTTGAACAATATCAACAATAACTAAAATAACAATAACAAAATAGAAAGTTGTTTTACTCATCGGTACTATTTCGTTGCCAAATATTTTAAGATGTGCTAAATGGCCGCCTTCGGTAACTAACATTATACCAACTATAAAAAGAATAAATAAACCTAGTACTTCGTACATCCTATTTTTTGCCAAAAATGTTGAAATTCTATCAGCTAAAAACAACATTAACAAACCACTTGCAACAATAGCTATAGCCATAACTATAAATGCAGTTGTCGAGTTATCAATTTCACTAGTCAATCCAATAGCTGCTAAAATAGAATCAAATGAAAACACCAAATTCATAATAACTATACTTATGATCACTGCGTTTGAAGATTTAGTGCCTTTAGAAGCATCTTCGACATCAATACTTAGGTCTTTAAGAGAAATCATATGCCAAATTTCTTTTATCGCTGTGTAGATTATAAATACACCACCAGCGAGAACAATAATACTATGTCCATTAAAGGCAAAATCTAAAATATCCCCTATTTTACCTGTTAAAAAAGAAAATGGATTTTGAAAATATCCTATTAGAGAAACCAACACAAATAGCAGTACAATACGTAATCCAATGGCAATTAGTATACCAGCTTTTCTGACGTGTTTCCTGTCCTTTTCTGGTGCTTTTTTAGATTCTAATGAGATATAAAGTAGGTTATCAAAACCAAGAACTGCCTGCAACATGACAAGCATGAGTAATGTAAAAATAACTTCAGCCATAATAATTTATGAGATTGATTTTTGTGTAAATAATGAAACTAAAATATAGGATAGTATTATAACAGGAATTGCTATAAACTTAAAACAGATTAACAAGACAATACTCGCCAATAAAAATAAATATCGAACTGCATTGGGTTTAAAATCCCAAGTTTTAAACTTTAATGCAAATAACTTAATATTTGCGTTTAGTAAATAACAGCTTAATAATGTTACCGCAATTAAAAACCAAAGTCTACCAAATAAATTAGCTATTGTAACCGAATACTGGTAATACTGAATTAGTGGTAAAGACAATATCAAAAGAGTATTTGCGGGTACTGGTAATCCTTTAAAATAACTTTGCTGATCTAGATCTATATTAAATTTTGCCAATCTGTAAGCTGAGGCTATCGTAATCAAAAAACCTATTAAGGCCAATGGAGAAATCTCAACACCAATCCAATCTACTTTAGTATTCCAACCATTATCAACCACAAAAGCGCTACTGCCTCCAATTGCATCATTGATTAAACTATACATAACCAAACCCGGTACAATACCACTAGTCACCACATCAGCTAAAGAATCTAATTGTAACCCTAAGTCACTTTGAACATTAAGTTTTCGCGCTAATAAACCATCGAAAAAGTCAAAAAATATACCTAAAAAGACAAATATTGCAGTGCCAACATATTGTCCTTGTACTGCAAAAAGTATAGCAATACAACCTGACAATAAATTTAAGCCTGTAACTAGGTTAGGAATGTGTCGTTTCATACAGTCAGTTAGTTTTTGTAAAAATAGAAAAGTATTTCTGTTTAGCTGCATCTTACACAATAACTGTACACTTTTATAGTTTAATAGAAACAAAATATTGTGCATCTTTGTAAAAAATTTGTTCTTGAAAAAGTACTACATTTTAGTCTTAGTCTTTGTTTCGTTTGCTATGTCGGGACAAACGACAAGAAAATACTCTAATGAGTTTATGAATATTGGTGTAGATGCCGCTGCGCTCGGCATGAGTAATGCAGTGACATCACATACTCGTAATGTAAATTCTGGCTACTGGAATCCTGCCGGTTTGGTAAATATTGAAGACAACCAACTCGCTTTAATGCACTCTAGTTATTTTGCCAATATCGCTAACTACAACTATATCGCTTACGCTATGCCAATCGATGACAGAAGTGCCGTTGCCATATCAGTTATACGTTTTGGTGTTGATGATATATTAGATACTACACAACTCATAGATGACCAAGGGATCATTAATTACGACAGAATAAATACATTCTCGACAGCCGATTACGGTGTAACTTTATCTTATGCACGTAAATTACCAATAGATGGATTGAATTATGGGATAAACGCTAAAGTTATACGACGGGTTATTGGAGATTTTGCCACAGCTTGGGGATTTGGTTTTGACGCTGGTATTCAATTTGAAAGTAAAAATGATTGGAAATTTGGCTTCATGGCTCGTGATATTACAACTACATACAATTCATGGGCAATTGACGAGGAGCAATTTGAAAAAATTAGCGGTGCTATTGATGGGCAAAATCAAACATTACCAGAAAAATCAGAATTAACACTACCAAAACTAGAGCTTGGTGTATCAAAACTATGGATATTTCATTATGACTACACATTACTAGCTGCTTTTAATCTTAATGCACGCTTTGCAGAAACTAATGATGTTATTTCTACGTCTTTTGCGAGTTTTGCTCCTGCTCTAGGATTTGAGTTTGGATATACCGACATAGTGTTTCTAAGAGCTGGTGTTGGTAACTTTCAGAATGAACTACAAATAGACAACTCTGAGAACTTAACTTTTCAACCTAATTTTGGTGTTGGTTTTAAATACAAAGGCATCGAAATTGATTATGCATTTACAGATATTGGTGACCAAAGTGCGGCATTGTATTCTAACGTATTTTCGGTGAAATTAGATTTCAGTATTTTTAGATAGAATTTTAAATTTACTTATGAGGCTTAATCTATTCTTTCTCGCTTTATTATTCTTTTTTAGTTTTAGTTTTTGTCAAAGTGGACAGTTATCTACCAATGCAGAAATATCCGTATTAACTGTAGGTCAAGGCGATAATCTTAATGACGCATTTGGTCATAGTGCATTTAGAGTAAAAGACAGAAATAGCGGTCTTGATATTGTTTATGGATACGGACGTTATGATTTTAATACACCAAATTTCTATCTAAAATTTGTCCAAGGTAAACTGAATTATTTGATGGGAAAACGAAAATTCTCAGATTTTTTTGAGTTGTACCGCTATTATGACAGAACAATCCAAGAACAAAAATTAAATCTTTCTCAAGACCAAAAACAACGTCTTTACAATTATCTGATCAATAATTACAAACCAGAAAACAGAGCTTATCTTTATGATTTCTTTTATGATAATTGTGCCACTAAAATAAGAGATGTTGCCAACATCACTAGCAATTTGACTATCACCTATCCTGAAATAAGTGAAGAAGACAAAAAAACCTTTCGAGAACTAATACATGAAGAAGTTGGACACAACACTTGGGGAAGTTTTGGGATTGATATTGCCTTAGGCTCGCTCATAGATAAAAAAGCAACAAAAGAAGAGCAATTATTTTTACCTAAATATATTTTTGAAAGTTTTAAAAATGTTAGTTTAAATGAAAAACCTTTGGTTAAAAGTTCTAATACTATCTATAAATCTAGATATGGCACCGCTTACAAAACTAACTTTTTTGTGAGCCCAATTTTTATAGTAAGTCTTATTGCTATACTCATAATTTTTATAACCTTTAAAGACAATAAAAACAGTAAAAGAACAAAATGGTTAGACGTTTTATTGTTTTCAATTTCTGGTTTAATAGGTGTACTATTACTTTTATTATGGTTTGGCACAGACCACACCGTAACTGGTTACAATTATAATTTGCTATGGGCTTTTCCGTTAAATATTTTTGTGATTGGTCAACTATTCGCAAAGCAAATTAAAAACTGGTTTAGAAGCTACCTAAAGTTTTTAGTAATTATGCTAACACTAATGTCTATGCATTGGATAATTGGCGTTCAGGTTTTTGCTTTAGCGCTGCTTCCGCTTTTAGTGGCTCTATTTATAAGATATATATACTTAATTCGAATCTATAAAAAATAGATGAGATAAATTGACCTCTCCCAACTTCGGGCTTCAGGCTTCAAACTTCTACTACTGCCCGCGATAATACATAACGGTACTTAAAGTTTTTAGAATAATATTTAAATCCAGAAATGGACTGCGGTGTTTAATGTAATACAAATCATATTGTAGTTTGGTTAAACTTTCTTCAACTGAGCCACCATAACGCGAATTTACCTGTGCCCAACCTGTTAAACCTGGCTTTATAATGTGTCGTGTTTCGTAAAAAGGAATGGAACGTGAGAGTTCTGCAACGAAAAACGGACGTTCTGGACGTGGCCCAATAATACTCATTTGCCCTTTAAGTACATTTATAAATTGCGGGATTTCGTCTAATCGAGAACGTCTTAAAAATTTTCCAAACGTAGTGACTCTGACATCATCTTTTGTCGCCCATTGCGCTTTTTCAGCCTCTGCATTAACAACCATTGTTCTAAACTTAAAGATGGTAAATAAAGTGCTGTTTTTTCCAATACGCTCTTGTGTATAAAACAAAGGTCCTTTATTACCAAAAACGTTTCCTAATGCCACAAAAGGAATGATGAGTACTAAGAATAAAAGGCCGAAAAATGAGAATAGTACATCAAATGTTCTTTGAAAAAAACGATACAACTGATTTTCATTATTACGACTAAACGGAAAGTATTTATAGAAGTCCTTACCTACATACTGTATCGGTACTTTTTTAGTAACTTCTTCGTAAACTTGAGTGTATTCTCTTATTTTAAAACCACGTTCTAATAGTAACATCAACTCATGATAAAGGTCTGTTGAAATGTGCTCTGCATTGCTCGTCGCAACAATGATTTCAGAAATTTGCTCTTCAATTATAATGTTAGACAAATCTTTAGTCCCAAATTCTTTTAATCCGTTATATTTAATTCGGTCTTTAGTATCATCAATACTATTTATAAAACCAATAAATTGATAATTGACATCGGCATCTTTTAAAGTACTCACGACGTTGTCAATATTAGAAACCTCACTAATAAATAAAACATGCTTAAAGAAACGTGGCGAAGCAATTAAGGTGTTATAAAGCACGCGCCATAAAAACACAAAAATAATTAAGGTGACATAAAAATAGACGATTTGCAATCGGGCTTCAGGTAAAAAAGGTGTAATTATTGGTGTTAATAAGTAGAATAAGACTACGGTTGACATACACAACACAATATTCTTAAAACTCACATCCAATTTACTAGCTTGTTGCAAGTCATAAATCTCGAAAATAGTTCCGAAAATGGAGATATAAACAGCCAATACAATTAAAGGCACCGTATTCGTTGAGGAAATACTAAGATATTCGAAACCGAAATAAGTAGACAACAAAAAAATACCAAAAAATGCCATTAAGATGTCAATGATGCGCAAGAGGACTTTACGCTCAGAAATCTCAAAGTGGATGGTGTTTTTTTGTTTCATTGGTCAGATTAATAGCACTGTAAAGATAGACCTCTTAAACAAAAAACAAAACAAATCTTAAAGTGCTTTAAAAATAGTATGCCATTGATTTTTTAAAAACTGCCAATCAAAACATTCTGCATTTTTCCTAGCATTAGTGGATAAATTCACTCTTAATTTTTCATCTTTAAAAATCCTGATAATATTTTTTGCCATTACATTTGCGTCATTTTTTGGGGACAAGAGACCTTCTTCTTCATTTTTTATCAAAAAAGGAATACCGCCGACATCGGTACTTGCAATCGGAAAGCCCAATGCCATAGCTTCAATAATACTTAACGGCATATTATCATAATTGGTGGTATTCATGAAGATATTATAATCCTCAGAGATATTAACCCATTCTTCTTTTGTCAATTTACCTGCAAACTTAGTTTTGACACCTATATTTTTTGCATACTTTTTAACCTTTTCTAAGCTACCATCTGTATCTGGTCCTATCATGCAAAGTTCTGCTTCGTGACCCAATTCTTTTAAAAGTATCAAGACGTCTATAGCCATAATAGGATTATAAATTTTTGAAAACGAACGTACCCAAAGTAACCTGATTGTATTAAATGATTTAGGGTAAACTGCATAGTTTTCTAAAGAAATGCTATTAGGTATATATTCGACATTATCATATCCTTTTTTAGAAAAAGCATTTTTGAGATATATGGAAGGTGAAATATTTTTAAAACTATTATTAAAAATTGAAGCAGATAATTTTGGGTTTTTCTCTAAACGTTCTGGTAAATTTCCACCATGAAGCACAGGTAGATAAGGAATATTAAGTAATCGACACACTAAACTACAAGTGTAGGCATAATAAAAATTTTGTGTACTGTAAGTATCTATTAAAACTGCATCCGCCCATTTCGAATTCCATATGCAACTCCATAACATATCTAGTAATCGAAGAAGTTTGTTTCTTTTCGAAGAAGCATAGCACAGATTATAGCCTTCAGATTCTAGTAATACCCCCAAAACCTGTATAGATGAAATATTGGCTTTAGCCGTGTTTAAGTTGTTTCCTATGTACAGGAGGTTTTTCATATGTTACATTTAATAAAGCTAAAGCATACAATACGGCAGGCGCAGCAATACGTATTCCTGAATGATTAATAGTAGCAAACCAAAAGGCTAAAAAGGAGAAGAAAAAAATATTTCGTCGATTAACAGCACGATAACTTAAAGGTTTAAATATCAAAATAAGAAGACAAATAATCCCCAATAAACCGTGTTCAGATAACAAGCGCCCTATTTCATTATGAGATGGTAATTTTTGCCCTGTTTCTTGTATCCGCTTGTCTTTTACACGAGAGGCGCCAATACCAACAAACGGGTTTTGTAAGAAACCATCTACTTCCTCCATAAATAAATCCAATCTACCTGTGGTTAAATCTTTTTTATCTCTTCCTAAAGCATCTTGATTGGCGTATCTTTTATCAATCAATCCACGCGTTTGATTTGAACTTACCACCCAAGTTACACCTAGTATACTGACTAATAAAAAAATAGATGCAAATAAAGGTATTAACCGTTTTATTCTTAATCTTAAAAATACCGAGCCAAAAAAAGCAGCAGTTACCAAAACAGCTGCTAAAACTCCACCGCGACTAAAAGTCACAATAGCTCTGAATGTAATTGCACCGAGTATAAAAATATTTAAACCTTTAATAAAGATATTGGGTGATTTAAGTACCAATCTAACTATTACACAAAAAATACCTAAACCCAATATGGTAGAGACTTGATTTGGGCCAAAACCACCAGACAATGCTGAATTTGATGCTGTTCCACTTAGCCGGTCTTTTATAGTAGGTGTGTATAAAAACAAAT
>CAJQQC010000119.1 GCA_905480385.1 uncultured Winogradskyella sp. | reverse complement strand
TGTTTGTAAAATACTCTCAAGGTTTTGTTGTTATGCCAGGTGGTTTTGGGACATTGGATGAATTATTTGAAGCTATTACACTTATACAAACACATAAAATTGATACGTTCCCTATTATCTTAGTTGGAACCAAATTCTGGGGCGGTCTTGTAGATTGGATTAAGAATACGCTTCTAACAGAAGGAAATATCAGTCCAAAAGATTTGGATTTAATTCATGTTGTAGATACAGCAGATGAAGCTGTTGAAATTTTGAATAACTTCTACAAAGAGTCCGAGTTAAGTCCTAATTTCTAATTGTAATTTGATTAAAAAAGCCCTCATATTCTTAAGTGTTTGCCTAATTTCATTTTCGAGTTATGCTCAAAATGTTATTAATATTATTGGTACTGTTAATCCTGACAATAAATCAATTACGATATCTCAGACTGTTATTTATAAAAATACTTCTGATGACACTTTAAAAGAAGTATATCTTAGTAACTGGAATAATAGTTATTCTACAAAATCTACAGCATTAGCAAAACGTTTCGAAGAGGAATTCAGTACTAAGTTTCATTTAGCTAAAGACAAGCAACGTAGTTTTACAACCATTGAAAGCGTTATAGATAAAGACAATAATTTACTCGAAAGTAGGCATTTAAAAAATCAGATTGATATATTAAAAGTCAATTTAAAAAATCCCCTGAAACCTAATACTTCTTTTCAACTTAAACTAAAATATACCATCGTTTTACCAGATGCAATCTTTACAGATTATGGATTTACTGAAGATGGTAATTTTGAATTAAAGGATTGGTATATTACTCCTGCTGTTTATGATGGTAAATGGCAATACTACAGTAACAAGAACTTAAATGATTTATATGTACCAAAGTCTGATATTTCAATTCAGCTTACCTACCCTAGCAATTATTATATTACTACTGAACTAGATAGTAAGATTATAAATAGCAATTCAGAAACTACAACCATAAAACTAAAAGGCCAAGACAGGGTTCATACTTATTTATCTTTAAATAAAAATACAACCTTTAATAAAGTGACTACTGATGATTTTACAGTCATTACAGACATAGAAGAAAAGCGAGTATCACCTCAATCCAGAGCTATAATAGCTGATAGAGTGACTAATTTTTTATCAGAAAACCTTGGTCAATATCCTCATAAAAAATTACTTATAAGTCAAATAGAGTATAATAAAAACCCTCTTTATGGTTTAAATCAACTACCAAGTTTTTTTCGTCCATTTAAGGACGATTTTCAGTACGAGTTAAAACTATTAAAAACAGCTCTAAATAAATACATTGAAAATATTCACATCACAAACCCTAGGAAAGAACATTGGCTAAACGATGCTTTAAGTATCTATTTTTTAATGAAATATATTGAGGATTATTATCCAGACAGTAAGTTATTAGGGACTTTATCTAAAATTTGGGGTGTTCGTTCTTTCCATATCTCAGATTTAGATTATAATTTTCAGTATTATTTATATTCCATGGAAGCCGCTAGGAAAAATAATGACCAACCCATTACAACCTCAAAAGATTCACTCACTAAATTCAATGCAAATATTGCGGGTAGATACAAGGCAGGTATTGGATTAAACTATCTTGATGATTATACGGAGGATATTGATTTAAGAGATTTAATTAAAGTATATTTAGAAGAAAACTCACTTAAAGAAGCTTCACCTAAAAATTTCGAAGCTTTCCTAAAATCTAAAACTAATAAAAATATTGATTGGTTTTTTTCTGATTATTTGAATACTCGAAAGAAAATAGACTACAAGATATCTAGAGTTAAAACTACTGAAGATTCTATTATATTAACCATAAAAAATAAACGAAACAATTCTGCACCAATTTCACTATTTAGTTTAAAAAACGATTCTGTAGTTAATAAAATATGGATTGATAGTATTAGTAAATCAAAAACGCTTTCTATACCAAAAGATGGAGCAGATAGATTGGTATTAGATTATGACAATGTAATACCAGAGTTTAATCAAAGAGATAACTACAGGTCTACAAAAGGTTCTTCATTTTGGTCAAAACCGTTACAATTTAGATTATTTAAAGATATCGAGGATCCATATTATAATCAAGTGTTTTTTATGCCTCTCGTACAGTTCGAAAATATATATGATGGTTTGACATTGGGTACAAAAGTGTATAACAAAACTATATTAAGAAAGCGTCTTAACTATCGATTTTCACCACAATATGCTTTGAACTCTAAGTCTCTAACAGGTTCCGGGACCGTATTCTATACTCATAATTTAGAAGACAGCAATTTATTTAATATTACTTATGGAATAAGTGCTAGCTATCGCTCTTTTGCACAAGACGCTTTTTTTAGACGATTACGCCCAAATATATCTTTTATATTCAGAGATAAAAATGATTTAAGGTCAGATAAGAGGCATTCACTAAGCTTGCGTTATGTAGATATTGCAAGGAGTATTGGTCCAAATGCTGTAATAAGTGATATCGATGAAGAGCCTGATTATGGTGTGCTAAATCTCAGGTATGTGAAGTCTAGCCCTGGAATAATAAATTTTTCAAGATTTTTTGCAGATTTTCAGGTTTCAAGTAATTTTAGCAAGTTTGCTTTAAATTATGAGTTTCGTAAACTCACAAAAAATAATAGAAATTTTAATTTAAGATTGTTTGCTGGGACATTCTTAAGTAATAAAACAGATCCAGATTCTAATTTCTTTAGTTTTGCATTAGATAGACCAACAGATTATTTGTTTGATTTCAACTACTTGGGGCGCTCAGAAGACGCAGGTATATTTAGTCAGCAAATAATTATAGCTGAAGGTGGTTTTAAATCTAAATTAGATACAGCTTTTGCAAACCAATGGATGGCTACAGCAAACTTTAGTACCTCATTATGGCGTTACATTCAATTTTACGGAGATATTGGCTTTCTGAAAAATAAATTTAGCAGCGCAAATTTTGTATATGATTCCGGAATAAGACTAAATCTAGTTGAGGATTATTTCGAAATTTTCTTTCCACTATATTCTAATAATGGTTGGGAAGTTGGTCAGCCCAATTATGACCAAAAAATACGCTTTATGTTTACTGTAGACCCACAAGTTTTACTGGGTTTATTTAGACGTAAATGGTATTAACATATTCTTATTGAAGTGTTAATATTTTAATTTTTTTTACATATTCTTCAAATTATACACGTTTTATTAAGAATTATTCAAATTTATAACGCTTTTTTACATTGCAAAATATTTCAATAATGACTACTTTTGCAAGACTAAATTCTTAGAGCTGATGAAGTCCAATACTGATACAAAAACAGAGATTACATTTGAAGATTTTAAAACTGAAGTTTTAAATGACTATAAAACTGTAGTTACTAGTAGAGAATGTAGCTTGCTTGGACGACGAGAAGTATTGACAGGTAAGGCTAAGTTTGGGATTTTTGGTGATGGGAAAGAAGTGCCGCAAATAGCATGGGCAAAATCATTCCAAAATGGTGATTTTAGAAGCGGATATTACCGTGACCAAACCTTTATGATGGCTATTGGGGAATTAACTATCGAACAATTTTTCGCAGGATTGTATGCCAATACAGATTTAAAAGAAGAACCAATGTCAGCTGGTCGTCAAATGGGAGGTCACTTTGCAACTCACAGTTTAGACGAGCAAGGAAATTGGAAAAACCTAACTGAACAAAAAAACTCAAGTGCCGATATCTCTCCTACTGCTGGACAAATGCCTAGACTTTTGGGACTGGCACAAGCCTCGAAAATTTACAGAAATGTAAATGGCATTGACACTACTAATTTCTCAAAAAAGGGTAGCGAAATTGCCTGGGGAACTATTGGAAATGCTAGTACAAGTGAAGGTCTTTTTTTTGAAACTATAAATGCTGCTGGAGTTTTACAAGTACCAATGATTATTAGTATTTGGGATGACGAGTATGGCATTTCAGTTCATGCAAAACACCAAACAACTAAAGAAAATATCTCTGAAATCTTAAAAGGATTTCAACGAGATGAAGATAATAAGGGTTACGAAATCTTCCGTGTCAATGGTTGGAATTATGCTGAATTAATCGACACCTATCAACGTGCTGCACAAGTAGCACGTAAAGAGCATGTACCAGTAATGATTCATGTAAAAGAATTAACACAACCACAAGGGCACTCGACATCTGGTTCTCATGAGCGCTACAAAGATACTGATAGACTTGCATGGGAAGCAGAATATGATTGTAATGCACAGATGCGTAAATGGATGATTGAAAACAATATTGCGTCTGATGAAGAATTAGTAGTCATCGAAAAAAACATAAAAAAAGCTGTTAGAGATGGTAAAAAAGCAGCTTGGTCTGCTTTTATAAATCCATTAAAAGCTGAAAAAAATGAAGCTATTTTACTATTAGAACGTGTTGCAAAAACTAGTACTAATGGTGTATTCATTACAAAACTCAAAAATGATTTAGCTTCTATTGATGAGCCATTAAGAAAGGATATACTTTCTGTGACAAGAAAAGCTTTGCGTTATGTAGTTTCTGAACAGTCTAATGGAAAGACTGAATTGCAAAATTGGATTAACAACTACATCAATACAATACAACCAAAATACAGCTCATACTTACACAGTCAGTCAAATAGAAAAGCTACTAATCAAGCCGAAGTCCAACCAACTTATAATTCAGATGCTGAAGAAGTAGATGGACGTGTAATCCTTAGAGATAATTTTGAAGCTCTATTTTCAAATTATCCTGAAGCATTAGTTTTTGGTGAAGATGCAGGACATATTGGAGATGTCAATCAAGGTTTAGAAGGCTTACAAGAAAAGTTTGGAGAATTACGAGTATCTGATACAGGAATTAGAGAAGCAACTATTTTAGGTCAAGGTATCGGAATGGCTATGCGTGGTTTAAGACCCATAGCCGAAATACAATATTTAGATTATATTCTTTACGCATTACAGATCATGAGTGATGATCTGGCAACTCTACAATACCGCACTAAAGGACGCCAAAAAGCACCATTAATCATAAGAACAAGAGGTCATAGACTCGAGGGTATTTGGCATTCAGGGTCACAAATGGGTGGTGTACTAAACTTGATAAGGGGTATACACGTTTTAGTGCCTAGAAATATGACTAAAGCCGCAGGTTTTTACAATACACTCATGGACAGTGATGAGCCAGCGCTTATAGTTGAGTGTCTTAACGGATATAGATTAAAGGAAAAATTGCCAAATAACATTGGTAAATTTAAAACACCATTGGGTGTCGTAGAAATCATAAAAGAAGGAGGAGATATAACCTTAGTATCTTATGGTTCTATACTCAGATTGGTAGAACAAGCAGCAAAAGAATTATTAGAAGTTGGTATTAATGCAGAGATTATAGATGTTCAATCGCTACTACCATTTGACATTAACCATGATATTGTAAAAAGTGTTTCTAAAACTAACCGCTTAATGATAATTGACGAAGATGTTTCTGGTGGTGCCTCTGCTTACATACTAGATGAAATATTAAACAAACAAAATGCTTATAAATATTTAGATAGCCAACCAAAAACGCTAGCAGCACAACCACACAGGCCTGCTTATGGTACAGATGGTGATTACTTCTCAAAACCTTCAGTAGAA
>CAJQQC010000118.1 GCA_905480385.1 uncultured Winogradskyella sp. | reverse complement strand
CTGTAAGAGGTAACGCTATGGCTTTTGCCGGAAGTAATATTACAGATGCCCAGGTTATCTATCGCGTTAAACGTCAAGTCCGTTTGCCACGATGGTATTATTGGGGTCGAAACAGCTACAATTCCGAAGCCCAAGAAATTACTTTTGGGGAGCTAAAAACAAATGCTAAAGGCGAATTTGAAATCACTTTTAAAGCGCTACCTGATGAGAGTGTCTCCAAAGAAAATTTGCCAGTTTTTAATTACGAAATTACAGCAGATGTCACAGATATTAATGGCGAAACGCTAAGTGCTTCGACAACTGTTCGTGTTGGTTATCATGCGCTTACTGCAAATATTGAAGCGCCACCACGTATTGACAAGTCAAAAAAAGAAACGGAGTTAAACATTTCAACATCAAATCTTAATGGTGAATTTGTACCAGCAAAAGGAAGTCTTAAAATCTATAAACTTGAAACGCCAGATTATGTATTGCGAAGTCGTCCTTGGCAAGCGCCGGATTACAAACTATTGTCTCGAGAAGCTTTCAAAGCAAAATTTCCGCATTGGTCCTATGACTATGAAGTAAATATTCAGAACTGGAAGAAAGGTAAAGCTGTTTTTGAAACTAATTTCGATACCGAAAAGTCTGAATCTATAATCCTAAAACGAATAAAAAAATGGGATTCGGGCGCTTACATATTGGTATTAGAGAGCGAAGACAAATTTGGTCAATTGGTAAAAGACCAAGCTTATACGTATCTGTTTAGCGACGCTGATAAAAAATTAGCAGACCATAAACTATTCGATATTAGTTTAGACAAAACCGAATATAGCTCTGGAGAAACTGCAGTCTTAACTTTTGGTAGTTCTGCCAAAGACGTTAACATTACCGTAGACATTGAAAAAGATGGAAAGCTTATTCAAACTGAAATTCATCAGTTGAATAATTCCAAAAAAACGATACAATTACCAATTACCAAATCTGACGTTGGTGGTTTTGTAGTGCATTATAGTTTTTCTGCTTTTAATGATTTTAAAGCTGGTTCCCTAAATATTAATGTGCCTTATCCTAAAACTGATTTACAGATTGAAGCAAGTACGTTTAGAGACAAACTACAACCAGGACAAGACGAAACTTGGCAGTTCAAAATGAAAGGACCAAAAGGTGATAAAGTTGCAGCTGAAGTTTTAGCAAGTATGTATGATGCTTCTTTAGACGAATTTAAAACACATAACTGGAATTTTAATCCAATTTACAGACCAAATTACAGTGCAAGATTTTACAAAAATAGCAATCAAAGTTATGGTGTCTCCAACTTTAGACGCAACAATAGTTTTGAAAGCATACCTGGCTACCCTTATCAAGGTTTTGATAGTTTGGATTGGTTTGGATTTTATTTTGGGAATAGATATGAATTGAAACGCCGTGACTTAAATGATAATATAGTTGAAGTTGAAGAAATGGAAGTACCAAACGCTAGTTTTACACAAACTCTATCTGGTCAAGTTCCTGGCTTAGAAATAGCTTCTGATGAAACGGAGTCAGGAGATAATTCATTAGTACAACTAAGAGGAGTTGAATCAATAAAAGGGAATACCGAAGCATTATTTGTTATAGATGGTAAAGAAGTTAGTGAAGATAATTTTAGAAGTCTAAATGCAAATGATATTTTAGAAATTAAAGTTCTAAAAAAAGTTGAAGCCATCGCAATATATGGTGAAAAAGGAAAAAATGGTGTGATTGTGATTACAACTAAAAAAGACTTAGATATTTTAAAACCTGTTAAAATCCGAAAAAATCTCCAAGAAACAGCTTTTTTCTTTCCGCAGTTACAAACAGATAACGACGGTAATGTGAGTTTTAACTTTAAAGCACCAGAACCTTTAACCAAATGGAAATTACAGTTATTAGCACACACCAAAACGTTAGAAAGCGCAGTTTCTCAATACGAAGCTGTAACTCAAAAGGAATTAATGGTTATACCAAACGCTCCTCGCTTTTTACGTCAAGGCGATAAAATTGTTATTAGTACTAAAATTGCGAATCTTACTGACAAATTAATAACTGGACAAGTTCAATTAGTATTAGAAGATGTTATTACTGGAAAAGAAATATCTCAGAAATTGGTCGGTTCAAATATCTCAGCAACCAGAAGTTTCTCTGTTGATGCAAAAGGCAACACACTAGCTAGTTGGACATTAAATATACCTGATAACCTACAAGCTGTTCAATACAAAGTCATTGCCCAATCCGAAGATTTTAGCGATGGTGAGCAAAACATTTTACCTGTTTTAACTAATAGGATGTTAGTTACTGAGACGTTACCAATGTGGGTGCGTTCCAATCAGACAAAGACGTTTAGTCTAGACAAACTTAAAGACAATACCTCAACAACTTTAAAAAACCATAAGCTTACTTTAGAGATTACATCTAATCCTGCTTGGTATGCGGTACAAGCGCTACCTTATTTAATGGAGTATCCTTATGAATGCAATGAGCAAACATTTAGTCGCTACTATGCAAATGCTTTGGCACAACATATTACTAGTTCTAACCCAAAGATTGAAGCTGTATTTAACCAATGGAAGTCAACAGATGCCTTACTATCTAACTTGGAAAAAAATCAAGAATTAAAATCACTTTTAATACAAGAAACTCCTTGGTTGCGCGATGCTCAATCCGAAACGGAACAGAAAAAACAAATTGCTTTATTATTTGATTTAAACAAAATGAATAATGAGTTGCAATCGTCTTTCCGTAAACTAAAAAACAATCAACACAGTTCTGGAGCTTGGCCTTGGTTTGATGGCGGACGTGACAACAGATACATTACACAGCATATTGTTTCTGGTTTTGGACATCTAAATAAACTCGGTGTCATTCAGAACGGTGGTGAAGAATCTATGATTGAAAAAGCTATTCAATATTTAGATAGAGAATTTGTCAAAGAGTATAAAAACCTCAAGAAATATAACACTAAAATAGACCTAAATAAAGACCACTTGTCTTACACACAAATGCATTATTTATATGTTCGTAGTTTTTATCCAGAAGTTAAAACATCGAATGAAGTCGATAATATAATGGTGTATTACAAAGGGCAAATCCAAAAATATTGGTTAAGTCGTTCGCTTTATGCAAAAGGACTAATGGCTTTGATTATGCATAGAAATAATGATAGTAAAACCTCTGGCAAAATTCTTAAGTCTTTAAAAGAAAATAGTATTACTTCTGATGAATTAGGCATGTATTGGAAAGCTAACACAGCATCTTGGTATTGGCATCAAGCACCAATTGAAACACAGGCATTGCTCATTGAAGCATTCTCTGAAGTTGGTTCTGTTATTCAAAACGAAGTGAAGAATAAAGAAACCGTTGAAAATCTTAAAATCTGGTTGCTTAAAAATAAGCAAACCAACAAATGGGAAACAACCAAAGCAACTGCCGAAGCTGTATATGCATTATTACTTCAAGGTAGCGAATGGCTAGATGTTACTGATGTTGTAGATGTGACTGTTGGTAATGAGACTATTTCGCCATCAAAATTAGAAAACGTAAAAGTTGAAGCTGGCACAGGTTACTATAAAACATCTTGGAATGGCAATGCTATAAAGTCAGAGCAAGCTAAGGTTACCTTATCTAAAAAAGGAGAAGGAATCGCTTGGGGTGCATTGTATTGGCAATATTTTGAAGATTTAGATAAAATTACCTCAGCAGAAACACCATTAAAACTAGAGAAGAAACTATTCTTAAAAACCAATACTGACCGCGGTGAGGAAATTTCTGAAATCAAAAAAGGTACTAAGCTCAATATTGGTGATTTAGTAAAAGTTAGAATAGAATTACATAGTGACCGAGATATGGAATTTTTACATCTTAAAGATATGCGTGCCGCTGGTTTTGAACCCATCAACGTATTATCAAAGTACAGATGGCAAGATGGTTTAGGCTATTATGAAAGTACAAAAGATGCTGCAACAAATTTCTTTATAGATTATTTACCAAAAGGTATTTATATTTTTGAATACGATTTACGTGTTAATAATGCTGGTAATATGAGTAACGGAATTACAACTATTCAGTCCATGTACGCACCGGAATTTAGTAGCCATTCTGAAGGGATTAGGGTTATAATTGACTAGGATTTAATCTACTTTTGGTGGATATTTACTAAACACCTTGTTTATCATTTTCACAAAAGAAGCCTCTCTCTTTTCTGGTGTGTTGCCATAATTAGAAATAGTTGTTACTGCTTGCCAAAACACTCCATTTTTGGAATCGTCTACAAACTCAATACTAATTTCTCTGGTAACTCTGTTTCCACCAACAGGAATGCCTAATGATACGCCACCACCAACATTTCTACCAGTACCGCCAATACCAACACCAATACTACTATTAGAATTTAGAGTTACTTCAGCAGATTGAATATCTATATAAAAACTTGGTGTTTCAGACTTTTCTAAACCCATAGATTGGAGCTTTGCCTCTATGGCTCGAAGAAGTCGCTTTTCGTCTAATTGATTAAAACCTGACTTTATATCTGAATAATAATTATACGTTTTGTATTGTGAAAAGTCTGTGCTCTTTTCGAAATCATAATCTACAAAAGCACCACAAGACGTGAATAAAAGTAGTATTGCAAATAATCTTAGCAGTTTCATTTTTTTCTTTTAAAGATACAAAAAATTGAAACTAGATTTTAGATTTTAACTATTGAGTTAGTGAAAATTAGTCGTTAAGAATCTTCCAGAGTTTATCCTTTAATTCTTGGATACCTTGATGCGCAACCGAAGACATAAACATGTATTCTATATTAAGTCCTTCATCTAATTCTACTTTCATTTCGGCTTTTAGCTCATCATCTAAAAGGTCCGATTTTGACACCAAAAGAAAACGTTCCTTATCTAACATTTGAGGATTGTATCTCCTTAATTCGTCTAATAAAACTTCGTATTGTTTTACAATGTCATCTGCGTCTGCAGGTACTAAAAACAATAAAATAGAATTACGCTCTATATGTCTTAAAAAATAATAACCTAGTCCTTTACCTTCTGCAGCACCTTCAATAATACCAGGAATGTCTGCCATTACAAATGATTTAAAATCACGATACTCAACGATACCTAAATTAGGTTTCAATGTCGTAAACTCGTAATCTGCAATTTTTGGTTTAGCAGAGGTCATTACTGATAATAATGTAGATTTTCCGGCATTTGGAAAGCCAACCAAACCAACGTCTGCGAGTACTTTTAGTTCTAAAGTAATATGCTTCTCCTCTAAAGGAATTCCTGGCTGAGCATAACGTGGAGTTTGATTTGTAGAACTTTTAAAATGCCAATTTCCTCGACCGCCTTTTCCACCTTCGGCAACAATTCTTTCTTCGCCTTCTTCGGTTATTTCAAAAAGAATATCATTAGATTCTGTATCTCTTATAACTGTTCCAAGAGGGACATCAAGATACATATCCTCTCCATCAGCACCTGTACTTCTTCCTGAACTACCATGTGACCCATGACCTGCTCTTATATGCCTTTTAAATTTAAGATGTAAAAGTGTCCAAAGATTAGAGTTACCTCTTACAATGACATGACCGCCTCTTCCACCGTCACCACCATCTGGACCACCTTTTTGTATATATTTTTCACGATGCAAATGTGCAGAGCCTTTACCACCATTACCAGAGGAGACATGCATTTTTACATAGTCAACGAAGTTACCTTCTGTCATTTTTTGAATTTAAAATGAAAAAGTTTAAAATGAAAATTTAAACTCGATCAAGATTATAATTTATCTAAAACAGTACTTAAGCGCTGAGTAATTTCTTCTATTGAGCCGACACCATCGACACCATAGTATTTACCTTGAGCAGAATAATAATCTTTTAATATTGCTGTTTTATCGTAATATTCTTTGATACGATTGCGGATAATACTTTCATCAGCATCGTCAGGTCTTCCACTTGTTTTACCTCTTACTAGTAAACGACCAACCAATATTTCATCATCAACTTCTAATGCTACCATAGCATTAATTTGAGAATCCTTTGAATCCATGAGTGCATCTAAAACTTCTGCTTGCTTATGTGTTCTAGGAAAACCATCGAATATAAAACCATTAGCATCAGCATTTTTCTCTACTTCTGCATTTAGCATATCTATAGTTACTTCATCAGGAACTAACTGGCCTTTATCCATGTAAGACTTTGCTAAAGTTCCTAATGCAGTTTCGTTTTTAATGTTATACCTAAATACATCTCCTGTAGAAATATGAACCAAATTATACTTGTCCTTTAAGAAATTTGCCTGTGTACCTTTGCCTGCACCTGGAGGACCAAATAATACAATGTTAATCATGTGTTGTGTAGTTTTTAATTGATATACTGCTGGTAAATCTCTACCTAAACCGTTATAATCTAAGCCATAGCCAACAATAAATTTGTTAGGTATTTCTAATCCAACATAGTGTAGTTTGAAATCTTTTTTGTAAGCTTCTGGCTTGTAAAAAAGAGTTGCTATAATTAGCTGTTTTACTTTTTCATTTTTAAAAAATGCGATGTACTTCTGCAAGTGTGTTACCTGAATCTATGATGTCTTCGAGAATAACCACTGTTCTTCCTGTCAAATCTTGAGTCAATCCAATTAATCGTTGAATATCATCTGTCGATTTAACCCCATCATAAGATGCTAACTTAATGAATGTTACTTCGCAAGGATGTGGATACTTTTTAACAAAGTCGCTGACAAACATAAAAGACCCGTTGAGTATCCCAACAAAAATAGGCATCTTGCCCTTTAAGTCCTCCGCAACCTTATCTACCATTTGCTTAACAGCATCTTGTATTTTCTCTTCTGAAATAAAAGGTTTAAAGTATAAGTCCTGAAGCTTAACTAACATGTTTTAATTTTAAGAAGGCAAAGATAATCAAATGATTAACGTTAGCCGATTTTTGGTTTCCAATTTTAGAATATTCTTCTATAATTAATGTATTTTTGTCTTTCAATTTTCAATTAAAACTATAGGTTTTTATTATATTGAAATAAAGAATATGAGCTATTTCTCTTCAAATTTTAAACTTGGTATTTTAGGCGGTGGGCAATTAGGCAAAATGATGCTTTACACTACAAGAAAATTTGACATTACGACTAAAGTAATTGACTCTTCTAAAGACGCCCCATCGCGATTAGCATGTGATGAATTTGTAACTGGTGATATTTTAGACTACAACACTGTTTTAGAATTTGGAAGAAGCGTAGATGTATTGACTTTTGAAATTGAAAATATTAATGTTGACGCATTGGAGACTTTGGAAGATGAAGGTAAAAAAGTATTTCCATCTTCAAAAACAATACGCACCATTCAGAACAAAGCAACTCAAAAGTTATTTTATGTCGACAATGGAATACCTACTGCCCCATTTTCAAGATTTGCATACACATCAGAAATAAAAGATGCCATAGACCATGGTGGTTTAAGCCTCCCGTTTGTATGGAAAAGTTCTCGTTTTGGTTATGATGGTCAAGGTGTAAAGGTAGTACGCAATATTTCTGATTTAGATAACTTACCCAACGTAGAATGTATTGCAGAAGACTTAATTCCGTTTAAAAATGAATTAGCTGTTATTGTTGCTCGTAATGAAAGTGGAGAGATAAAGACATATCCTACAGTTGAAATGGAATTTCATCCAGAAGCCAATCAAGTAGAATATGTATTGTGCCCGGCACGTTTAACAGAACACATTACAAAAAAAGCCGAAGCATTAGCTCTAAAAGTTGCAAATACATACAAACATGTAGGTCTGTTGGCTGTAGAAATGTTTTTAACTAATGAAGATGATGTATTGGTCAATGAAGTAGCACCAAGACCTCACAATTCTGGACACCTAAGCATAGAAGGTAGTTTTACTTGTCAATTTGAACAGCAAATTAGAGCAATACTGAATTTACCTTTAGGCAAAACCGAAAGCAAAGTTGCTGGAGTTATGGTAAATTTGGTCGGTGCAGAAAATCATACCGGAGATGTCCTTTATAAAAACATAGAAAAAATAATGGCTATGGATGGTGTGACACCGCACATTTACGGGAAAAAACAAACTAGACCATTTCGTAAAATGGGGCATGTTACTATTACAGACAAAGATATTGATAAAGCAAGAGCTATAGCTCAGGAAGTGAAAGAAACCATACAAGTAATAAGTAAATAATTATGAGTAAAGTAGGCGTAATAATGGGTAGCAAAAGCGACTTGCCAGTAATGCAAGATGCCATTGAAATTTTAAAAGGTTTTGATATCGAAGTAGAAGTTGACATTGTCTCAGCGCATCGGACACCAGAAAAATTATTCGACTATGGTAAAAATGCACATAATCGAGATATTAAAGTAATAATAGCTGGTGCAGGTGGTGCAGCACATTTACCTGGCATGATTGCCTCTCTATCTCCATTACCAGTTATAGGTGTTCCTGTAAAAAGCAGTAACTCTATTGATGGTTGGGATTCTGTGTTATCTATTTTACAAATGCCTGGTGGTGTTCCTGTAGCTACTGTTGCACTTAATGGCGCAAAAAACGCAGGCATTTTAGCTGCTCAAATTTTAGGTATTAGTGACAAATGTGTGCTAGATAAAGTTCAAGTCTATAAAGAGGGTTTAAAAGCTAAAGTTATAGATTCTGCTAAAGACTTGAAATAGAGTTTCATAGTAGACCTACATTCAAATACATATTTATGAGCATTCTTAATAAATACTTCAACACAACATACAATACTGCTCCATTTTCTAAAATTAAAACAGAGGATTTTTTACCAGCTTTTAAAGTTGCTATAGAGAAAGCAAAATCTGAAATTAATGCTATTGTAAATAATTCCGAGGTAGCTTCATTTGAAAACACGATTGAAGCTTTAGATTATTCAGGTGAGGAATTAGATAGAATTTCAAGTATATTTTTTAACCTCAATTCTGCTGAAACTGATGATGCTATACAAAAAACAGCTCAAGAGGTTTCGCCACTATTATCTGAGTTTAGTAATGATATTATGCTGAATGAGGAGTTATTTAAACGCGTTAAAGCAGTCTACGAACAAAAACCTGAACTAGAATTAACGACTGAACAAGAAACACTTCTTGATAAAAAATATAAGAGTTTTTCAAGAAACGGTGCCAATTTAGCTGAAGATAAAAAGGAAAAATTACGTGAGATTGATAAAGAATTAAGTCAACTAAAATTAAAATTTGGCGAGCATATTCTGGCTGAAACAAACAAATTCGAAATGCTTCTTACTGATGAAGAAGATTTATCTGGTATGCCAGATGGCGCAAAAGAGGCTGCTAAACAATTAGCAGAAAATAAAGGCAAAGATGGATGGCTAATTACTCTGGATTACCCAAGTTATATCCCGTTTATGACTTATGTCGATAGTCGTCAATTACGAGAAAAACTCTCAAAAGCTTTTGGTAGTAAAGGATTTAAAGGTGATGAATTAGACAATCAAAATATTATTCTTAAAATCGCTAATCTCAGACATAAACGTGCGCAATTATTAGGTTACAAATCACATGCACATTTTGTTTTGGAAGAACGTATGGCTAAAACACCAGATAATGTTCATAATTTCCTAAAAGAATTGTTAGATAAAGCTAAACCAGCATCAGAAAAAGAGTTTCAAAACCTCGAAAAATTCGCAAAAGATTTAGATGGTATTGAGCAATTACAAAAATGGGATTCTGGATATTATTCTGAAAAGTTAAAGAAAGAACTATATAGCTTAGATGATGAGCAATTGAAACCTTATTTCAAATTAGAGAATGTAATTAATGGTGCATTTACTGTTGCAAAAAAATTATTTGGTTTACATTTTGAAGAAATTAATACTATCGACAAATATCACGAAGATGTCTTAACCTACAAGGTTATAGATGATTCAGGAGATTTGGTTTCTATTTTTTATGCTGACTTTTTCCCAAGATCCGGCAAAAGAAACGGTGCTTGGATGACATCATTCAAACCTCAAATGATTAAAGAAGGTCAGAATCATCGTCCTCACATATCTATTGTTTGCAACTTTACAAAACCTACAAAAAGTAAACCTTCACTCTTAACCTTTAATGAAGTAACAACATTGTTTCATGAGTTTGGACATGCCTTACATGGCATGCTAGCCAACACAACCTATCCTAGCCTATCAGGCACTAGTGTGTATTGGGATTTTGTTGAGTTACCAAGTCAAATACTTGAGAACTGGTGCTATGAAGAGGAAACATTAAAATTATTTGCCACACATTATAAAACTGGCGAGATTATACCAATGGAACTCATTGAAAAAATTAAAACCTCAGCAACATTCCATGAAGGTATGCAAACATTACGTCAATTAAGTTTTGGCATGCTTGATATGGCATGGCACGCAAACGAATTACCACAGACTATAACTTCTGTAAAAGATTTTGAGACCAAAGCATTTGCTGGGACAAACCTTTATCCTGAAGTGAAAGAAAATTGTATGAGTACAGCTTTTGCCCATATCTTTCAAGGTGGTTACTCCTCTGGTTATTACAGTTACAAATGGGCAGAAGTATTAGACGCTGATGCTTTTGAATACTTTAAAGAAGAAGGTATTTTTAATAAAACGGTTGCCAATAAATTTAAAGCATTTGTATTATCACAAGGTGGTACAGAGAATCCTATGATTTTGTATAAACGTTTTAGAGGTCAAGAACCGAAACCCGAAGCGCTATTAAGACGTTCTGGGTTATTGAAATAGGTAAACAAATAATACCAAAAAAGCTTCTTGAAGTAGATTTTAATTTTAAGTTTAATAATCTTGAGACAGCAATACAGTCGGTGTTAAAGTCATAATATATTTCTCATTTTTTTACCCTATTTTTATTCTTCTAAATTTAGGTCCAAATTAATGGCAAAACATAAAATAAATCCTAACGATTGGATTAAGCTATATTCAGATTATCTCTTTAATTATACGATTACTCGTGTGAGTGATAGAGAAATAGCTCAGGATTTAGTTTCAGAAACCTTCTTAGCAGGACTTAAATCTATGTCTAATTTTAAGGGTGAGGCTACTGAACGCACTTGGTTAGTAGCTATACTCAAAAGAAAAATTATCGATCATTACAGAAAGACAAACTCTAACAAAGGTAAGGCCGAAGTACGCATGTCATACAGTAGTGATTCTGAAACTGAAGGCGATTGGCTAGAAGAACGTGTTGCTGATCCTTATGATAAAACAGCAGAGGATACTATTGAAAACACTGAACTAGGATTAGCTATATACGACTGCTTAAGTAAGTTACCTGAAAAACAAGCTAAGGTTTTTAAAATGAAAACCTTATTAAATCATGAAACTGAAGCCATTTGTAATGAATTAAATATTACTGCGTCTAATCTTTGGGTTTTAATCCATCGTGCAAGAACAGCTTTGGCTAGTTGCATGGAAGAAAATTGGTTTAAAAAATGAAAAAGAGTATTTTATTTATAAGCTGCGAAGAAGCACATAACATCTGCGACAAAAGTCAGTATGGTGAAGCTACAGGATGGGAACGTGTAAAACTAGGAATTAGATTGTGTTGGTGTAAGGTGACTAGAGCTTACACTAAAAAGAATAATAAGTTAACAGACGTAATTAATAATTCTAAAATAGATTGTTTAGACGATAGCGAACTAAAAAAAATAAAACAATCATTTGAAAAAGAGTTAAGTAATTAAAAGTAGAATTACAAGCCAAATAATTGGCAAAGCTTCTACCCAAAAAGCACTGTAATATTTAGATTGCTTCTCAGAAGAAAAAATTAAAAATAAAAACATTAAAAATGTAATTATTAGAGCAGAAATTACAGAACTATAAACTAATTCATTTTTATAAAATTCTAAAAACAGAAAAACCAACAACAATAACATTCCCATTATTTTGGTTTTTTTTAAGCCTATCTTTTGAGGTATTGTTGATAGTTTCAAGCTATCATATTTCAAGTCTCTTATTTCAAAAGGTATCATTAAAGCGATAACCAAACAAAATCTTTGAAAAACTGTTATTACGACATCAGAAGAAAACTCTACTTCAGCATTTAATAGCGGAATCAAAACCGTAACTAAACTCCATACCAAACCAATAATATAAACTTTAACTCCACCAACTTCTCGTAGATTTTGATGCTCATCAAACAAATACTTTTTTGGAATTAGAGGTATTGCATATAAGAATGTAACTAAACCAAGCACTAAAATTAGAATACAAGTATTTGATTTAAGTTGAAAAAAATAATAACTCATCAAAATAAAAGCAATAGCAGAGAAAACTTGAATAACCCTCAGCCAATTAGCCAAACTCCGATGATGAAATTTTGTTAAACCAAAGTACTTAACAAAGTTATAGCCTGAAATTGATGCTAATAGTATAAAATAAAGTGCATTTGTATCATAAGACAATTCAAACTGAATAATTGTAACCCAAGTCATAGAATAAACGGCTAATGCTACATGAACACTGCTGTTTATATAAAAATTAAAAATAGCCTTTAACACCTTCACAACGTAAAAATAACTAAAGTGTTAATAACGTATAGTTTCGGTTAAAAACTTTAGTATTCGTTAACTAAAAAAAAGAGCATATTGCGTATTTTTGCATATCAAAAAAAAGCTACGAAAAAGAATGGACACAACATCTTTTGCATTACGTCATATTGGCCCAAGCCCACTAGAGCAAAAAGCCATGTTAAACACCATTGGTGTTACTAGTATAGAGCAGTTAGTTTCAGAAACTGTACCGGCAGACATTAGACTTGAGAAAGATTTAGACTTAGAAGCTGCTATGAGTGAACAAGAGTACCTAAATCATATCTATGAATTGTCAAAACTGAATAAAGTTTTTAAATCTTATATCGGTTTAGGATATCACCCTTCAAACTTACCTGCTGTAATCCAACGAAATATTTTAGAAAACCCCGGATGGTATACTGCTTATACGCCATATCAAGCAGAAATTGCACAAGGACGTTTAGAAGCTTTGCTTAATTACCAGACAATGGTAATAGACTTAACAGGTATGGAAATAGCTAATGCTTCACTACTAGACGAGAGTACAGCTGCTGCCGAAGCTATGAGTTTATTATTTGCAGTTAGAGAACGAGCTCAGAAAAAGGCAGGTGTTAATAAATTCTTTGTATCAGATTTAGTATTACCACAAACCATTGATTTATTAGAAACAAGAGCTACTCCTATTGGTATTAATTGGTAATAGGTAATGAAGTGGAATTTAATTTGTCAGAAGAATATTTTGGTGCTTTATTACAATATCCAGGGAAAAATGGTCAGATAACAGACATAAAATCATTCATAAAAGAGGCTAATGAATACAATATCAAAGTTGCTGTTGCTGCAGATATTTTAAGCCTAATTAAACTTGAAGCACCAGGTGAATTTGGGGCAGATGTCGTTGTTGGTACAACGCAACGTTTTGGAATACCAATGGGCTATGGTGGTCCACACGCTGCCTATTTTGCTACAAAAGAAAAATATAAACGAGATGTTCCTGGACGTATCATTGGTGTTACCAAAGATTTAGATGAAAATCGCGCATTACGTATGGCACTCCAAACTCGCGAACAGCATATTAAAAGAGATAAAGCAACATCTAATATTTGTACAGCACAAGTTTTATTGGCTGTAATGGCAGGAATGTATGCTGTATATCATGGACCTAAAGGATTAGAATTTATTGCTAATAAGGTTACAAATTCTGCTTCAACTTTAGCAAGCTCCTTAGTTGATTTAGGTTTAGAACAAGTTAATTCACATTATTTTGATACGCTTCAAATCAAAGCTGATGCTGTCAAAACAAAGTATGAAGCTGAAAAAAGAGAAGTTAACTTTCATTATCCAGACACAAATACAGTCACAATCGCTGTCAATGAAACAACAACAATTAGTGATTTAAATAAAATTATTGAAATTTTTGAAGTTGTTTCAGGAAATACAGTAGCAAAAATTAAAGAGATTTCTGAAATTCAAACTATTCCAGATACATTAAGGCGTACCTCAGAGTTTTTAACTTATGATGTATTTAACAAGTACCATTCTGAGACAGAGTTGATGCGCTACATCAAACGTTTAGAACGTAAAGATTTAGCATTAAACCATTCTATGATTTCTTTAGGTTCATGTACTATGAAACTAAATGCAGCATCTGAAATGTTACCATTAAGTTGGAGTAATTGGGGCAATATGCACCCATTTGCACCGGTATATCAAGCTGCTGGTTACAAAGTAATGCTTAATGCATTAGAAAATCAACTTACTGAAATAACAGGTTTTTCAGGCACATCTTTACAACCAAATTCTGGTGCTCAAGGAGAGTTTGCTGGATTGATGGTTATTAGAGCTTATCATCTTTCTCGTGGAGATGACCACAGAAATATTTGCTTAATTCCTTCTTCTGCTCACGGAACTAATCCTGCGAGTGCTGTAATGGCCGGAATGAAAGTAGTTGTAACTAAAGCATCGGAAGATGGAAATATAGATGTTGACGACCTAAGAGAGAAAGCTGAATTACATAAAGATAATTTAGCAGCATTGATGGTAACATATCCATCAACTCATGGTGTTTATGAGTCTGCGATTAAAGAAATCACTCAAATTATTCATGACAATGGTGGACAAGTCTACATGGATGGTGCCAACATGAATGCTCAAGTTGGTGTTACTAATCCAGGTAATATTGGTGCTGATGTTTGTCATCTTAATTTACACAAAACATTTGCCATACCACACGGTGGTGGTGGACCAGGAGTTGGCCCTATATGTGTTGCCGAGCAATTGGTACCATTTTTACCAGGAAATGCTATCATTAAAACTGGTGGTCATCAGTCTATATCGGCTATATCGGCAGCACCTTTTGGTTCTGCATTAGCTTGCGTTATTTCTTATGGTTATATCAAAATGTTAGGCGCAAAAGGATTGAAACAATCTACCGAAGTTGCCATCTTAAATGCTAACTATATTAAAGAACGATTGGAAGGTTATTACCCAACCTTATATGTCGGTGAAAACGGTCGCGCAGCTCACGAAATGATTATTGATTGTCGTGCTTTTAAAGAAAATGGTATTGAGGTTGTAGATATAGCAAAACGATTAATGGATTATGGTTTTCACGCGCCTACAGTATCTTTCCCAGTTGCCGGCACTATGATGATTGAGCCAACAGAAAGTGAAAATAAAGCTGAAATGGATCGTTTTTGTGACGCTATGATTTCTATTAGAAAGGAAGTTGATGAAGTATCGATAGAGGAGCCAAATAACGTACTTAAAAATGCACCTCACACTATGACTATGCTAACTTCTGACGAATGGTTATTTCCTTACTCAAGAGAGAAAGCAGCATTTCCATTAGAATTTGTTGCTGACAATAAATTCTGGCCAACAGTAAGACGTGTTAATGAAGCTTATGGCGATAGAAATTTAATTTGTAGCTGCGCTCCTATTGAAGAGTACATGGAAGCGTAAACCTAAAACATACAAACACAAAAAAGCATCCAATATTGGATGCTTTTTTTATGGTTTATGTACTAAAACAATTTAAAACTAAGAATATCAAAAAAATAAGTGGTTTTTAGACTTAAAAGACTGTAAATTCATTTTATTAATTAGTTTAGTAAATTAGTTATATCAAATAATAAAAAAATGGCTATAAAAATAACAGGAACAGGAAGTTTTATACCTAAAAGTATTGAGCGTAATGAAGATTTTCATAATCATAAATTCCTTAATGCTGACGGATCTGGAATTGATTATCCTAATGAAGTTATTGTAGAAAAATTTAAAGCTATCACAGGTATAGTTGAACGTCGTTATGCCGATGAACAATTAACATCCTCAGACCTTGGTTTTCTTGCTGCACAAAAAGCAATTGACGATGCAGATATAGACATGGAAACCATTGACTATATTATTTGTGCACACAACTTTGGAGATGTAAGGCACAACACTACTCAGAGTGATATCCTACCCTGTTTAGCATCGAGAATAAAACATCGTTTACGTATTAAAAGTCCAAAATGTGTGGCTTATGATATTCTATTTGGGTGTCCTGGATGGGTTGAAGGTGTTATACAAGCACAAGCATACATAAAGGCAGGAATGGCTAAAAGGTGTCTTGTGATCGGTAGTGAAACCTTATCGCGTGTTGTTGATAAACATGACAGAGACTCAATGATATATTCTGATGGTGCTGGAGCCAGTATTATCGAATCGACTGATGATGAAGGAGGAATTATAACTCATGAAACAGCTTCATTTACTTATGATGAAGCTTATTATTTATTCTTTGGAAAATCTAATAATAAAGATCTTGATACTGATACACGTTACATAAAAATGCATGGTCGTAAGATTTATGAATTTGCATTAACTAACGTGGCTCAAGCTATGAAAGACTGCTTAGACAAAAGTGGAATTGATATATCTGAAGTAAAAAAAGTACTTATCCATCAAGCTAATGAAAAAAT
>CAJQQC010000117.1 GCA_905480385.1 uncultured Winogradskyella sp. | reverse complement strand
CACCGTTTGAGGCTTTTATTAGAATATCAATTGGTGTTTGGTATAACCAATCACGAGCTTCAAATTTTTGTTCCCAAGGGCGATTTTCTTCAAGACGAGAATACGATGTCATGTAAACCGCGGTACCAGCAAGTGGTAATGAGCCTTTGCCTCCAGCAAGTCTATCTCTAATTTCACCACCAGAGCCCGTAGCAGCACCATTAAAAGGTTCTACAGTTGTTGGGAAGTTGTGTGTTTCGGCCTTTAGTGAAATTACAGATTCGTAATCTTCAGTAGTATAATAATCTGGAACATCAGCACGTTTTGGTGCAAATTGTTCTACTTTTGGGCCTTTAATAAAAGCTACATTATCTTTGTATGCAGAAACAATATTGTTGGGATTTTGTTTAGATGTTTCTTTAATCATTTTGAAAAGCGAAGTAGGCTTTTCTTCACCATCTATAACAAATGTACCATTAAAGATTTTATGACGACAATGTTCAGAATTTACTTGGGAAAAACCAAAGACTTCTGAATCGGTTAACGGACGTCCAATTTTTGAAGAAACATTTTCAAGATAGTGCACCTCTTCTTCACTTAGGGATAAACCTTCTTGTTGGTTATAAGCTGCAATATCCTCAATATTTTTTATCGCCTCGGGTTGAATGTCAATTGTAAATATATCTTGACTTAAATCACTATATTTTTCAGAGATCATTGGGTCAAAATCTTTGAAATCCAATGTGCTACTCTGAAATTCTTCTATTCTTATGATTCCCGTGACGCCCATATTTTGTGTTATCTCAACAGCATTTGTACTCCAAGGTGAAATCATAGCTGCACGTGGCCCAACAAAAAAAGCATCGATTGATGCTTGTTCTATTTTTGGTTGGTCGCCAAATAACCATACTAATTTTGAAATGGTTTCAGTTGATAATTCTTTTGTGGCTTGAACAGCAAATATTTTACTGTTTTGGTTTCCGAAGAAATGAATCATTATGTAGATTTATGATGTGTTATAAAGCAACAAATTTACTTTATTTATGTCTATTTACAGCATAATATTTTTATGAATAATTAGAGTTATTCACGAGTTATCAAATAAAGAAATTGCCTGTTTTATTACTGATTACTATTGTCGTATTAGTTTTTTTGTTACTGTACCAGAATCTGTTTTAAGTTTTAAAAGATATATTCCTTTTTTAAGGCCAGAAATATTTAGTTTTCTTTGATTGGAAGTTAGATTTTGTTGATTAACTCTCTTGCCAAGTATATCGTAAACTTCAGCAATTATATCTTTATTTGATATTATGTTTACCTCATTTCCGTTTGCCGGATTTGGAAATATTTTGATTTCCTGTTGTTGAAAGTTTTCAGTAGTTAATAAATTTCCCCAACGGTCTTCAGCGTCTGGTCCGCCCCAAATAACTGTTGCTAGGGCAGGGTTGTCAATAAAAGGATTTCTATTACCATAAACAGTTTCTAATCTAGTATTTCTGTTGTCTTCTACATCAGATACTAAATCATCTGCATTCCACTGTAAAAGAATTTGTAGCATATCTGTAGTTCCTTGCTTTGGACCACTAGCATTTAGCTCTGGTAAACATCTATCTCCATAGCGCGTGTACATGTACATCATTATTCTGGCAACATCGCCTCTCCATTCATTCCCAGGATAGTAATCACCATTACCTAATACACTAGAATTACCAGTACCATCACCAAATTTTCTACTGCCTCTTATACCATTTCTAGTAACATCTGTAGCTCTTAAGTTTTGTGGGTCAGCTGCTATTCCTGTATCACCATTACTAACGGATCCCATTCCTGGATTGGCATTTGATCTTGCAAACACATGCTCTCTATTGTATTCGCAAGCAGAACCTCCAAAATTATTTTTATTTCTAATACGTCTATCTGTTTGTCCAGATGTGCAGTTTACGTTGTCTATGTATCCATAAGTTAATAATACATTATTGTTGTTAGGATCTGTTGGATTTTCTAACTCCATGATTTTAAAATCATCTCTTACATCACCGTAAGTGTAGGTAGAACTGGCATTATCAATTAACTGTGCGAGGGTGTTTTTTAGATTATCACCTGTGAGACCATCAAAATTTACTGAATCATAATATGGCTGTTGCGAGTAACCAAGTGAAGAAATTAATAAAAAGAGTAGGTAAATGTGTTTCATAGTTAAATGTTTTTTTCTAGCAAGGCCATGTAAAAACCGTCAAAACCAGATTTATGGGCTAATATTTTTTTATCTTTTATGAGTTTAAAATTCTTTCCGTTTTGCGAAGTTAAGAATTTTTGAACTTGTTTTTCATTTTCAGACGGTAATATGGAACATGTTGCATAAACCATCTTACCGCCATCTTTTACCATTTTAGAGTATTGCTCTAAAACCTCTTCTTGAGTTTTTTTGATATTATCAATAAACTCAGGCTGTAATTTCCATTTTGCATCTGGGTTACGTCTCAAAACACCTAAACCAGAACATGGTGCGTCGATTAACAATCTATCAGTTTTACCATGCAATTTCTTAATAGGTTTTGTGTTTTCAATTGCCTTTAACTCAATGTTATGGACACCATTTCTTCGCGCTCTAATTTTAAGTTTTTTCAATTTACTCTCGTAAATATCCATAGCAATAATTTGTCCTTTGTTTTCCATTAGCGAAGCTAAATGCAAAGTTTTACCACCAGCACCAGCACAAACATCTACAACTTTCATGCCTGGTTTTACATCCAGAAAATCAGCAACCAATTGTGATGAAGCATCTTGAACTTCGAACCAACCGTTTTTAAAAGCTTCAGTTTTAAATACATTGGCGCGTTCAACCAATTTTAAAGCCGAAGGATGATTTGGTAAAAACTCGGTTTCAATATCTTCGGATGCTAATTTTGCTTGTAAATCTTTCTTATTAGTTTTTAAAGTATTGACTCTAAGAATAACATCGGCTTGTTGGTTTTGCATCGCTATTTCAGCAGTCCATATTTTTTCACCTAATTCTTCAAGGCCTAAATTATCCATCCAATCAGGAACAGATTCTCTGAGTTTTCTTGTTTTAGAAAGCTCATCAAAACGTCCTTTTATTTTTCGAGTTGGTGTGTCTGTAAAATATTTCCAATCAGGTAATGTAATACCTCTAAGGGTAGCCCAAACGGCAAAAATGCGCCATAAATTGTCTCTATGAAAAGGTTCTTTGACATCAGCAATCTCTGCATATAATCTTTTATATCTTACTATTTGATAAACTGTTTCTGCAACAAAACCACGGTCACGGCTTCCCCAACGCTTGTCACGCTTCAAAAGTTTTTGAACCACTTTGTCGGCATATTCACCTTCATTAAAAATAAGGTGTAAGCCATCAATTACTGCAAAGCATAAGTTTCTGTGTAGTCGCATAGTATAAAAAATTCAGCTTGCAAAGTTAGTATTATTTAATGGTTTTGCTAATTAATTACTTCGTAATTAAAGCATTAATAATATTAAGCTTTTCTATTTTTACAGAAAATTTAAATCAATGAGATACATAAACCTGTTAGTGTTATTTATTTGTTTCACATCTTGTGATGAAGATTATAAAAGACCAGTGATTATTTCGGAAGTTAGTGTTCAATCAATTTTTACAGATTCTACATTGAGTGTAAGAGCAATTGACTGCAACGACGAATACTTGTTTTATGGAAGTGCAGACCATTTTGGTAAAAGAGCTTTACGGAAAGAATTAAAAATAGATATTACTGATTTTAAAGTTAGAAATGGTAAAAATCATTTTAAATATATTCATAAAGGTGATAGTTTACCACTTCACTTTAGAGCTATTGAAGAAGTTGATGGCGATTTATTTGCGATAAGCATTGGTAATCCTGCACGTTTATATAAACTAAGTAGAAAAGGTAATGGCGCTGATTTAGTATACGAAGAAAGACACGAAAAAGTATTTTATGACGCTATTAAATTCTGGAACGATAAAGAAGGAATAGCTATTGGTGACCCTACAGATGATTGTATGAGCATCATAATTACCAGAGATAGTGGAAATACTTGGACTAAACTTTCTTGCGATATGTTGCCAAAATCTATAGAAGGCGAGGCTGCTTTTGCAGCAAGTGATACTAATATAGCTGTCGTAGGTGATGAAACATGGGTAGCTACTGGCGGTGTGGTAAGTCGTATTTTATATTCTTCTGATAAAGGTAAATCATGGGAAGTTTACAAAACCCCAATTGTGCAAGGAAAATCTACAACCGGAATGTATTCTTTGGATTTCTACGATTCTAAAAATGGTTTTGCGATTGGTGGAGATTATACAGATGCTGATGGAAATATTGGTAGCAAAATAAAAACGTTCGATGGTGGAAAAACTTGGCAACGAGTTGCCGATGGAAAAGCACCGGGATATCGCAGTTGTGTGCAGTATATTCCTAATAGTAACGCTAAAGAATTAGTAGCTGTTGGTTTTAAAGGTATTGATTACAGTAATAATGCTGGTGAGTCATGGACACATCTAAGTGATGAAGGTTTTTATACTTTAAGGTTTTTAAATGATTCTGTAGCTTATGCCGGCGGTAACGGACGTTTAAGTAAATTGATATTTAAATAAAAAAGAAGCCGGAAGGCTTCTTTTTTATCTAATCTTTGTTACGTTTTTCTCTAAATTTCTTAAGGCGTTCTAATAGTTTTCTATTAAACGCTTCTTCAACCGCTTTTAGTTTTATGATTTTTTTTGCTGGAATAGCTGATTTTAAATCATTAACTAGTTTAACTTTAGCTTCGTATGTTTTGTTTTCGGCAATAATAAGATTATCTAAAAGCTTATTAGCCTCAGTGTCAGATACATTTGTATTTCCACGCAATTTTTGTCGCATTGGTCTCAAGTACGTTTTCTTTATATCCTCAGTTGAAGCCTCAAAAGTATTGAAGATAGGCCAGAACTTTTCTGCTTCATCGGCAGATAAATCTAATTGTTGAGTGATAAAAGCAATCTTCTCTGCTTTTATTTTTTCTCTCATCTTTCCTCTTTCTGGTTGCCCAAAACTTACCATAGTAAAGATTAAGAGTATGAGTGTAGTTATTTTTTTCATAACGTTATTATTATTCTATAATGGCTTCAATATCCGCGTTTTCGAGTAAATAATCTTCTAGATTTTTTTCAGTATTATTTATTTCAGTTATTGTAAAATCATCTTCTAATATATTAGCATCAGACAGCAGTTCTGCTAATTCATAACTATCTAAACTGCTTTCGGCAAAGTAATTCTCTACCATTTCTACAGAAAATTCATCCGTAGCCGAACCGTTAAAAACAGCAAGCATTAATAGGAGTGAAGCAGCTATACCTGATATATAATATGCTTTTTTTCTAGAAAATAGACGAACAACTTTGGTCTCATTTTCAGAAGTTACTTTATTGAGGATTTCAGTTTCAATAGATGTAAAGTAATCTTTTGGTATTGTAAAGCCTGAAGATGAAATCCCTTCAATCGACTTTTCTTCATCCAAACGTAGCATTAGCTTTTTGTCAAATGATTCAAAATAATTACTAGGGGTTTTAAATCCTGTAGAATTGATATTATGAGTTTTATCTTTTTTCACTTTCTGCTGAAGTTGTTTCAGTATCTATTCATTTGACTCCCAAATTAGTAAAAGGTTTAATCTGATGTCAAAAACGTTTCAATTTTTTTTGCTGCAATGTGATATGATGCTTTTAATGCACCTTCACTAGTTTCCAATACTTCTGCAATGTCTTTATATTTCATGTCATCAAAATAGCGCATGTTAAACACCAATTGCTGTTTTTGAGGCAGTGTAGCTATAGCTTTTTGAAGTTTTATTTGAATTTTATCTCCTTCAAAATATACATCAGCCTTTAAATTGTTTATAGCATTATTTTGTGCTTCTTCGTTTGAAATTTTTAATCGTTTTGCGTTTTTATTGATATGCGTTATAGACTCATTTGTGGCTATGCGATACATCCAAGAATATAGTTTACTATCTCCTTTAAATTTATCTATACTTCTAAATACTTTTATAAATGTATTCTGAAGCACATCATCAGAATCGTCATGATTTATTACAATTTTTCTAATATGCCAGTAGAGCCGTTCTTTGTGTAGAGACAATAATTCTCTGAAAGCGGTTTCCTTAGTGGCACTATCTTGTAGGCGTGATATTAAATCTAATTCGTCAGTCAACAAATGCAATGTTTGAAGCTTTGACTAAGGTAATTATAAATAGTTTAATTGGTTTGAGGAAAAAAGTAAATTGATTTTATTTACTGGAAGCGCTATGCTACGCTCTTAATGTGTGAGTTACTCAAAACTCTGCATTTCTACAAGCCTTTTATAAACACCATTTTTTGATAGAAGCTCAGTATGTGTTCCTTGTTCTGCAATTTCACCTTTAGACATCACCACTATCTGGTCAGCATTTTGTATAGTAGATAGTCGGTGGGCAATAACAATAGATGTTCTGTTTTTCATCATATTTTCTAACGCTACTTGAACCAAGCGTTCGCTTTCTGTATCCAAAGCTGAGGTTGCCTCATCTAAAATCATAATTGGTGGATTTTTTAAAACCGCACGTGCTATACTTAGACGTTGCTTTTGTCCACCGGATAATTTACCTCCTGAATCACCTATATTGGTTTGGATACCGCTAGGTAAATCTTTAACGAATTCCCAGGCATTAGCTATTTTTAGCGCATCAATAACTTCATCATCAGTAGCATCTTCTTTTCCAATGAGGATATTATTTTTAACGGTATCATTAAATAATATGGAGTCTTGGGTTACTAATCCCATTAACCCACGAAGTGATGATTTTTTTAAATTACGAATGTTGCTACCATCAATAGAAATATCACCTTGGTTAACATCGTAAAAACGTGTTACCAAATTGGCAATGGTACTTTTTCCGCTTCCTGATTGTCCAACCAAGGCAACGCTTTTTCCTTTTGGGACTTTTAGGGTGAAGTTTTTAAGTACTAAATCGTCTTCGTATTTAAAAGATATATTGTTTATAACAATTTCAGAAGTAAAATCATCTTTAGCTATAGCATTAGCTTTATCTTTAATTGGTGATTCTGTGTTTAAAATTTCTAGAACACGTTCAGCGGCAGCATTCCCTTTTTTAACACTGTAACTTGCTTTACTAATTGCTTTTGCTGGCGTTAATATATTGTAAGCAAGTCCCATGAAAACAATAAATTGTTTGCCGTCTAAAGTGCCATCAACTAAAACCATACGACCACCAAACCAAAGTAATACACCTATAACTCCAATACCTAAAAATTCGCTAGTTGGTTTTGCTAGGTTCGTTCTGTTTAATAAAGAATTTGAGAATTTAAAAAAGCGATTTGTTGAGTTTTGAAATTTGGATGCAAAATTATTTTCAGAATTATAACTTTTAATGACTTTTAGACCACTTAAAGTTTCTTCTAAAATTGATAGGAATGTGCCTTGTTCTTTCTGAACTTTATCAGATTTACGTTTTAGACTTTTACCTATCAACGATATGATAAATCCAGAAATAGGAATAAATATAAATACGAAAACGGTAAGCTTCACACTAATGGTAATCATGAAAAGAATGGTAAATATTATCGTTAAAGGTTCTCTAAATATCAATTCTAAAATAGAAAGAAAAGAATGCTGAATTTCTAGTACATCAGTTCCAAAACGCGCTAAAATATCACCTTTTCGCTTTTCGGAATAAAAAGAAACCGGAAGTTCTAAAGTTTTATCATACAGATCGTTGCGTAAATCTTTTAGTACGCCATTACGTAGAAATGTAATAAAATACATCGCTAAATAATTGAAAAGATTCTTTAAAAAGAAAACACTTAATATAAGTACAATGACAAAAATTAATGCCTTAGAAGCATCAGATCCAGCGATATCGGTAATGTAATAGTTGAGACTATTGCTAAAATAATTCCCAAATTCAGTAAAGCCTTCATATATTGGTTTTGAAGTCGGTTTTTCTGCTTCAGGGTTAAACAAAACCTCTAATAATGGCATTAATACCATAAAGGATAGACCTGAAAATAAAGCATAAAAAATATTACATATGACGTTTAAGAAAGCATATGTTTTGTAAGGAAGCGCAAAGCGAATGATTTGTTTAAAATAATTCATTTAGATATTCATGTCTTTTATAATGTCATCAATTTTGGATTCCAACAATTGCTCCGTTTTATCAAAATCGGACACATTGTCTAATTCTGCATTCACGCTGATGTAAAATTTTATTTTTGGTTCAGTTCCGCTAGGACGCAATGCTATTTTACTTCCATTTTCTGTATAGTAAATTAAAACGTTTGATTTAGGAATATCTAGCTCACTATCTTCATGTGTTTGAAGGTTTTTAGCAACTGATAATTGATAATCTTCGATTAGGACTACTTTTTCACCATTTACTTCTTTTAATACTTTTTCTCTAGCATTAACCATCATTTGTTTTATTTCATCGGCACCTTCAATCCCTTTTTTTGTTAATGAGACCAAACGCTCTTTATAAAATCCATGTTTTATATACAGCGAAATAAGTTCATTATAAAACGAACCACCATTTGATTTAGCTTGTGCTGCAATTTCACAAGCTAATAATGTAGATGTTACAGCATCTTTATCTCTTACAAAATCACCAACCATAAAACCAAAGCTTTCTTCACCACCACCAACAAAATCAAGCTCCGGAAAGTCCTTAATCATTTTAGCAATCCATTTAAAACCAGTTAAACCAATTTTACATTCAGTATTGTATGCATCAGCCAAAACACTCATCATTGGTGTAGACACTATTGTAGAACCAATAAACTCTCTTCCTTTAAGCTTATTTTCATTTTGCCATTGTTTTAAAAGAAATTCTGTCATTACTATCATGGTTTGATTACCATTTAGTAATGTTAGTTCCCCTTCTAAATTTCTAACAGCAATACCAACGCGATCACTATCTGGATCAGTACCAATAACGATATCTCCATTAACTTTTTCTGCTAATTCCATAGCCATTTTAAGAGCAGCAGGCTCTTCAGGATTAGGAGATGCTACTGTTGGAAAATTACCATTAGGCTCTGCTTGTTCTTTGACTATATGAACATTTTTATAACCTGCTCGTTTAAGTGTTTCAGGTATAGAAACAATTGATGTGCCATGTAATGATGTAAAGACTATATTTAAATTATCTCTAGCTTCATCCGATGTATTAAAACTTCCGTTTTTTACAGATGAGTTAATGAATACATTGTCAACGTCTTCACCAATAAATTGTATTAAATCTGAGTTTGATTCAAACTTAATTTCAGAATAGTTTAAG
This sequence comes from uncultured Winogradskyella sp., assembly GCA_905480385.1. Classification (GTDB taxonomy): domain Bacteria; phylum Bacteroidota; class Bacteroidia; order Flavobacteriales; family Flavobacteriaceae; genus Winogradskyella. The sequence continues at coordinate 277 of CAJQQC010000117.1, read as the reverse complement.
CTATTTATTTCTGCTATGATTTCAGCGTCCTGAGGTGGTACTAATTGTCCGCCATCTTGCCAATAAACTTTATATCCATTGTATTCTGGTGGGTTATGTGATGCAGTCAGTACAATACCGCAATGACAACCTAAATGTTTTAAGCAAAAGATAACTCTGGTGTAGGACGTAAGTCTTCAAATAAGTAAACTTGTATTCCATTAGCCGAAAACACATCTGCAACTACTTTTCCGAAGACATTACTATTGTGTCTGCAGTCATAAGCAATTGCAACTTT
>CAJQQC010000116.1 GCA_905480385.1 uncultured Winogradskyella sp. | reverse complement strand
CCCCAGACCGATTGAGCCGTTACATCCATACTTTAAAGTTAGATTTTTTGTTAATTGGTTTTAGTGCTAAAAAAAAGAGGCTTCGAAATGGCTCTTTGTGGTTTTTTATCAGCATGACAAATATGTGAACAAAAAAGTTAAAAAAAAAATGAAAACGATTAGAATTTTAAGAATTTTTTTCTCATGTTTAATTCTTCGTTTAAAGGTATAATATTTTTGTTAATCAGCACAAAAAATAATGTATAAAAACCAAACACAAATTAGAGTTCGTTATGGTGAGACAGACCAGATGGGTGTTGTCTATCATGCCAACTATGCATCTTACTTTGAAGTTGGAAGGACAGAATGGTTAAGAGAATATGGAATTACCTACAAATCTATGGAAGAAACTGGTGTGATGCTCCCTGTTATTTCTTTAGAAATTAAATATAAAAATTCTGCTAAATATGATGATTTACTAACTATAAAAACTTCAATTAAAAAATTACCTAGTGCACGTATAGAATTTGATTATGAGCTGGTTAACGAAAGTGGAGATTTATTAGCTACAGGTAGTACTGATTTAGTATTTATAAATATGAAACGTAATCGCCCAATGCGATGCCCAGATTATCTTTTAGATAAATTGAAGTAATTGATTACAAATAAGAGATTTTAACTTCATGGAATTTATTAATAGTCTCATATAACTTCAGAGCATTACTCTTTCTAATAGAAATCTGTAACAAACAATCTATTTGTAATTTTTGACTATCAATGTTTGCATCGTTATCTTTTATTATTCGCATTATACGACTCATGTTTTTATAATCAAATTGCAATGAAAATGAAATGTCAATTGTTTTCTCAAGAATTTGAGAATTTTCTAAAGCCATATGTGCAGCAGTACGATAGGCATTAATTAACCCGCCAACACCTAGTTTTACTCCGCCAAAATATCTAACAACAACAATTAAGGTATTTGTAATATTAAAAGATTGTATTTGTCCGTAAATGGGCATTCCGGCAGAATTATTTGGCTCACCATCATCATTAGCTCTATATTTAGTTTTTTCAGCTCCTAATTGGTAGGCATAACACCAATGACGAGCGGCGTGGTGTTGCTTCTTTAATTTTTCTATTTTTAATTTCACATCATCTTCGTTCCTCACGGGAAATGCATATCCATAAAACTTACTATTCTTGTCTTTGAACAAGGTCTCTTTTGAAGGACCAATGATTGTTTTATAGGTGTCTTTCTGTTCCATTAGGCTAGTGTAACTAAAACTATAGATATTAATGCCAAACAAATACCTATCCAATTTTTATTTGAAATTTTTTCTTTAAAAATAAGTAAGCCTATTAATGTCGAAACCGCTACAATAGCTACATTATTAATGGTAAATAAAGATGAACTTTCTAAACCATCAATCCGTAATGCTTTTAAAAGAAAGTAGATAGACGCATAATTTATCATTCCAAGAGTTGCACCAAGTGGGACACTTTTTAAACTAAAACTTTTTTTAAAACGAATAGACTTATAAACCATTAATATACAGCCGATAGTAAAGGCGAAACCAAAAATACAGGCCGAAAATAAAGGGATTTTATCGTCTGGTGCAAAATAATTTATGGAGGTATCTATGATACCTGAACCAAAAAACAATAGAATAGGTAGATATAAAGATTGAGTAACGACACTATTGTCTTTTGCTTTTATAGCTGTTAAGTAAACTGCGACTAGTGCCATCAAAATTCCTATAATTTTCTGAAAACCTATACTCTCATTGTAAACATAAATACCAAATATAATTGGAATTACAACACTCATTTTACTAGCCACTGAAGCTACAGAAAGACCATTTTTTTGAGCTGTTAAAGCCATAACATTAAAAATAGCAATAAACAAAAAGCCTAGTATAATAACACCAATAAACCAATCTGAAGAAACAATTTCTGAAACAACCAGATTTTTATCGTTATGTATCAAACCACAAATGCAAGCTGTAATATAGTTGACGACAATGGCCTGTAGTGTATCAATTTTGTACTTATTAAATATTTTAAATAAGACAAAAATACCAGTAGACGAGACTATGCTTAATGCTAAATATATCAAAAGAGTTCTTTTTTAATTTCAAAAAGGTTGACGACGTCTTCTTTAGTCTCGTCAATATTCCAGATGTGTAATCCTAGTTTATAAGCTGTATCCGTATTGTCTTTGGTGTCATCAACAAACAGACATTCATTTGGGTGTAAGCCATTTTTACTAAGAATAAAATTATAAATATCAGTGTTAGGTTTTCTTAAATGTATTTCATGAGAGAGATAAAATTTATCAAAGCACTCTTTAAAGTCATTATAAAAAGATATATTCTTTTTTATAAAATCAATATGCATTTCGTTGGTATTACTGAGTAGTATAAGTTTGTAGTTGTTGTTTTTTGTTAGCGTTTTTGCAAATTCCAATCTATGAACAGGAAAATCTTTAATTATGTAATTCCAAGCCTCAATAATTTGCTCTTCTGATAAATATGAAAATTTATTTTTATAAAAACGTATAAATTCTGTAGTAGAAATTCCACCAATTTCGTATTGCATGTTTGTAGAAATCATATCATCTTCAAAGACATCCATTCTAAAAAGCCGAAGCGCATTATTCATAGCTCCTTGTTTATCAAGGTTTATAAATACATCACCATAATCAAAAATTAGCGTTTTAATCATTCAAATATACCTTTAAGCTGTCATCAAGAATACTTTGCTCAGAGGCTAATTTCCCTTTAAATTGAGGTGCTTTAACACCTTCTTTAAACTCTGTTAGTCCCACAAACACTCTAGCTTCATCCCACAGACCTTCATTAATAAATGTCTGTAGTGTTTTTGAGCCACCTTCTATAATTATAGAGTTTATATTTTCTTTAAAAAGAAGATCACATATTTGTTTCGTGATATTCTTTTTAAAATCAATCTCTTTATTAGAGATGCTAATTGTCTTAGCTGCATTATCAAAAAGCTTCAATTCTGAATTCAGTTTTAAACTCTTATCGATAACAATACGAGTTGGATTGTCGCCAGTCCAATCTCTAACTGTTAAGCTGGGATTATCTTCTATTACTGTATTTGTACCAACTAGAATCACTTGTTCTTCCGAGCGCCATTTATGTACCAATTGTCTTGAATACCGATTTGTAATCCAAATAGGCTTCTGTTTGTCTTTGGTTTTTGGAGCGATAAAACCATCTTTTGTTTCTGCCCATTTCAATATAATATAAGGGCGTTTTTTATTATGAAAAGTAAAAAAACGTTTATGATGTATTTTGCATTCATTTTCTAAAACACCCACAATAACTTCACATCCTGAAGCCTTTAACTTTGCAATACCTTTTCCAACGACTTGGGGATTATCATCGATACAGCCGATTACAACTTTAGGAATGTTATGTGAAATAATTAAATCGCTACATGGTGGTGTTTTTCCATGGTGACTGCAAGGCTCAAGCGTGACATAAAGTGTTGATTTTTTTAAAAGAGCTTTATTTTTTACCGCATTTATCGCATTAACTTCAGCATGACTTTGGCCGTAGGGACTTGTAAAGCCTTCTCCAATAACCTTATCATCACAGACAATAATAGCGCCGACCATTGGATTTGGTCTGGTTGACCCCAATCCATTTTTGGCGATTTTCAAACAACGTTTTATGTGAATTTCGTGGATTTGCAATACGATAATTTTACTTTTATGTTTTGTGTTTTATCAACACTGTATGACGAAGAGTATCCAAAAACCTTATAATCAATTTCGCCTTTGAACCGAACTTTTAAACGTTGAGAAATTAAACTACCTAATAAACCACCAATGTTTTTGTTGTTAATTATGCTATCTGTTGCAACTGCTACTTTAAGAGGTATGGTAAAGTTTTTATTTGACGGTACCTCAAAGTTTTTAGTTTCAAAGTTGGCAACTTCTGTCCCATTGATATATACTTTCATATTGTCTGTTTTTAAAGTGCCGCCTACATCGTTGGGGTTAATAAAGTTGGCATCTGCACTTAACGTTATAGTTTCAATATTAGAGTCAACAACTTCAATATTTTCTAAACTAATAAATTCAGGTTTTTCTGTGACTGTGCAGTTAAAAAACAGTGAAAAAAATAGTGAAATCAACATCAATTTTTTCACTGAAAGGAGGTTTTTATTATGTATCTTCATGCATTCAAAATTCAACTAAATAATTAAAAATAACATGGGTAAAGATACTATTGTTATTCGAGAAATTGAGCTTAAGGATGACCTTAAAATTGCTAAAGCAATACGTTCGGTTTTAATAGAGTTCGGTGTACCCAAGGTAGGTACAGCTTATGAAGATTCTGCTCTAGATTGTATGTATGATACTTATGACAAGGCTCAGAAAGCATATTTCGTTGTTGTAAAAGGTAATGATATTCTTGGAGGCGCTGGTATTTCACCATTAAATAATTATAACGGTCAAGAACCTATTTGCGAACTTCAGAAAATGTACTTTATGCCAGAAGCTAGAGGCAGAGGTATTGGTAGTCAAATGATGCAAAAATGTTTAGAGTTTGCTAAAAATTCTGGTTTTGCTAAATGCTATTTGGAAACTATGCCTTATATGGATGATGCGCGAAAATTATATCGTAAGGTAGGTTTTGAGACTATCGATAAACCCATGGGTGATACGGGTCATTATTCATGTTCAGTTTGGATGCTTAAAGATTTGTAATATTGAAAGCACTAGATTTAAAAAAGATATTTCATAAAGAATTAGATGTAATTTATGATAAAGAGGAAGTGTCAAATTTTTTCTTTTTGTGTTTAGAGAAATATTCTGATATACCAAGAATATATTTGCAGTTGGAACCAGAATTTACAATTTCTAAACCTGAAACAGAGCAGTACTTAAACACACTTGAAGCTTTAAAGCATCAAAAACCAATTCAATACATTTTTGGTGAAACAGAGTTTTACAATCTAAAGTTTAATGTTAGTGAGGATGTTTTGATTCCACGTCAAGAAACTGAAGAGTTGGTTGATTGGATAATTAAATGTAATTCAAAGCACAGTGAAGAATCTCTAAAAATCCTAGACATTGGTACTGGAAGTGGTTGCATAGCCATTTCATTAGCAGAAAACATATCAAATGCAGAAGTTTATGCTTTGGATGTCAGTGAAAAGGCACTTGAAATTGCTAAAAATAATGCAGAGCAGAATAAGATTGATGTATCTTTTATTAAAGCAAATATTTTAGACCAAGCTACTTGGGATTTAGATTTTAGAAATATAAAATTTGATGTAATAGTATCTAATCCGCCATATGTTCGTAATATGGAGAAAAGAGAAATTAAACGCAACGTTCTGGACAATGAACCACATTTAGCTTTATTTATTGACGATTATAATCCACTAATCTTTTACAAAGCAATAATTCAATTTGCTGTTGATAATTTGAAACCTAATGGAGAGCTTTTTTTTGAAATCAATCAGTATCTTGGAAACGAAACCAAAGAACTTTTAATGGTATCAAATTTTAATGAAGTTGAATTGCGAAAAGATTTGAATAACAATTATAGAATGTTGAAAGGCAAAAAAAAATAATATGAAAGCAATTGCAGTTTTTTGCGGAAGCAGTAGTGGTAATGATAATCTAATTATTGAGCAATCAAAGCTGTTGGGTGAGACTTTCGTTTCTAACGATATCACTTTAGTCTATGGTGGTTCTAAAATTGGAATTATGGGAACAATAGCAAAAGCTGTTATTGATGGAGGTGGAGAGACTGTTGGTGTGATTCCAAAATTTCTTCAGACTAAAGAAATTGTAAATAATGATCTTACAGCACTTATCATTACTGATAACATGCATGACAGAAAAGTCATCATGTATGACAAAAGTGATGGTTTTATAATTATTCCTGGTGGTTTTGGTACTATGGATGAGTTTTTTGAAATCACAACATGGGGACAATTAGGTTTACATACAAAACCTATTGGTATCCTAAACAGTAATGGTTATTATGATGCGTTAATCGAACAATGCAAGGTAATGGTCGAAAAAGGGTTTTTAAAACAAGAAAATTTCGAAGCTGTGGTTGTAGATTCTACAATAAATGGGTTATTAGACAAAATGATTAACTATAAACCATTACCATCACCAAAATGGTTAAATAAAGAAGGACTTTAAGATTATAATAGTAAATGAGTATTCAACAACAAATAGAAACACTCCGCGAAGAGCTACACCAGCACAACTATAATTATTACATACTTGATAATGCGGCGATTTCGGATTATGAGTTTGATATGAAGCTTAAAGAACTTCAAGTCATAGAAGAGAAGCATCCTGAATTTTTTGATGCTAATTCACCTACACAGCGAGTTGGTGGAACAATTACCAAGAATTTTAATACTGTAGTTCATGATTTCAGAATGTATTCGTTAGACAATTCATACTCTAAAGAAGATTTATTGGATTGGGAGACCCGAATTAAAAAAATGGTTGATGGAGATGTGCAGTACACCTGTGAATTAAAGTACGATGGTGCTTCTATGAATCTTACTTATGAAAAAGGAAAATTAATTCGTGCCGTTACTCGTGGTGACGGTGTTCGAGGTGACGAGGTTACTGCTAATATTAAAACTATAAATACAGTCCCACTTCATCTAAAAGGTGATTATCCTCAGCGTTTTGATATTAGAGGCGAGATTATATTACCCATTGAAGGCTTCTTAAAAATGAATGAGGACCGCCTTGCAAATGATGAAGAACCCTATAGAAATCCTAGAAATACAGCTTCGGGAAGTTTAAAATTGCAAGACAGCTCAGAAGTTGCAAAACGACCTTTAGAATGTTTATTGTACAGTATAAAAGGAAATAATCTTAATATATCTACCCAATCAGAAGGTTTGCAAAAAGCTAGAGAATGGGGTTTTAAAGTACCAAAAGAAGCAAAGCTAGTCAACTCGATTGCGGAGGTTTTAGAATATGTTGAATATTGGGATATGCATCGTCATAATCTACCTTATGAAATTGATGGTATTGTAATAAAAGTAAATAGCTTATATCAACAAGATGAGTTAGGTTTTACAGCAAAAGCACCGCGTTGGGCAATGGCATATAAGTTTAAAGCAGAACAAGTTTCAACAAGACTTAACGAAATCACATATCAAGTTGGTCGTACTGGTGCCATTACGCCAGTCGCTAATTTAGAGCCAGTTCAATTAGCTGGTACTACTGTAAAGCGTGCCTCTTTACATAATGCTGATCAGATTGAAAAGTTAGATGTCAGAGAAGGAGATGAAGTTTATGTAGAAAAAGGAGGAGAGATTATACCTAAAATTATAGCGGTAGATTTATCTAAACGACCAAAAAACTCTAAATTAACCACTTATATTTCTAATTGTCCTGAATGTGCAGCAGAATTAGTTCGTCTTGAAAGTGAAGCTAAACATTACTGCCCCAATTATCATGGTTGTCCACCACAAGTTATCGGACGTATTCAGCATTATATTTCCAGAAAAGCAATGGATATTGATGGTTTAGGTGGCGAAACAGTGGCGCTTTTGGTTAATAGTGGATTAATTAAAGATTATTCGGACTTATATGAATTGACTATCGAAGATGTATTACCACTCGAGCGTATGGCACAAAAAAGTGCAGAGAATTTAGTCAATGGCATTGAAGCTTCAAAAACAATAGCTTTTGAGAGTGTTTTGTTTGCTCTAGGCATCAGATATGTTGGTGAAACTGTTGCAAAAAAATTAGTAAAGCATTACAAATCTATTGATAATTTGATGGTCGCTTCAATATTAGATTTAGTTAGCGTTGACGAAATCGGAGAGCGTATCGCAGAAAGTGTCATTGATTTTTTCTCATCTGAAGAAAATCTAAATATCATAGAACGCTTAAAGTATTTTGGAGTTCAATTAAAAATCTCCGCTAAAAAATTAGCCAATCAAACAGATATACTTAAAGGACAAACCTTTGTCGTATCTGGTATTTTTGAATCAGTATCGCGTACAGAACTTAAAAAACTAATTGAAGATAATGGAGGGAAAGTATCATCTTCGATATCATCAAAAACAAGTTTCTTAGTTGCAGGTGATAAAATGGGGCCAAGTAAGCGTTCTAAAGCAGAGAATCTTAAAGTTCCTATCATCAGTGAATCTGACTTTTTGAAAACACTCAATTAACTACTTGAGTATTTCTTTTAGGTCTATTTTTCTTAATTACATATGTTTTTAATCGATTAAATACATTTTTATACGTTTAATTGCAAAAAATTATATACGTTTGCAAAAGCTATTAATATAAAATTAATTATGATAATTAATAAATTGCTTAAAATTAAACTCTTAATTTTAGGGATAACATATATAGTCTTAGAAGCTTTTCAAATAGAATTGTATAACGATTTTGTTAGTTCAACACTACTTGTATTATTAACACTTTTATACAGTCGAAATATTACAACTAAGAATAAGAAAAGACCCTATTTTTTATACTTTCTTATCACTTTTACTATCTCGGA
>CAJQQC010000115.1 GCA_905480385.1 uncultured Winogradskyella sp. | reverse complement strand
CTTTATCAATACTATATTGTCCAATTATTTTTTAAAATGATTTTAAAAGAATAATTTAGTATCATGAAAGTTTTCCCTTTTAAAATTTCTAAACCGAAGGACGTTGTTCTTATCTATCAAGAAGATGTTGGTAAAAATTTTTATAACAAACTACATCAACACGAAGAAATACAACTTAGCTATATCTTAAAGGGACAAGGAACCCTGATTGTAGGCAATACGATTAACACATATAAACAAGGAGATACTATCGTTATTGGTGGAAATTTACCACACGTTTTTAAAAGTGATACTTCGACGGGGAAAACATCTAAAATGTTGAGTCTGTTTTTTACAAAGGATTCCTTAGGCGAAAACTTTTTTACATTAAGTGAGTTTCAAATTTTAAAACCTTTTTTTAATCGAATGGTTCGTGGTTTTAAAATTGACACAAATACTTCGGATATTGAAGCTTTATTTCTTCAACTAAAAACATCAAAGAAGTTAGAGCGATTCATTATTTTACTTCAATTAATTAGAGCTACATCGACAAAAAATCACAAAAAGCTCTCCTCATTTGTTTACGAAAAAAACTATAGCTTGGCTGATGGCAATCGTTTACAAGTTGTATATGATTATACCATATCTAATTTTAGAAGCTATATCTCATTAGACCAAATAGCAGACGTAAGCAACATGACTAAAACGTCATTTTGTAAATACTTTAAAAAACGTACAAATAAAACGTATTTCGAATTTTTAAATGAATTGCGTATTCAACATGCATGCAAGCTACTTAGAGAAGATATTGATCAGAGTATTACTGCTGTTGCATATGATTCTGGCTTTAAAAACATAGCTAATTTTAATAGACAATTTAAATATATAAAAGGGATGACACCTAGTAACTATCGTGAACTAGTTTAGGGTATCTCTGACTTTTTTTGGTAAGCTTTTAACCACCATATCGTAGGAATGATCTATTAATGATGTTATTAATTTTGGAGATAGCTCTTGTGTATGAACATATACTGAATTCCACTGTTGTTTATGCATATGATAACCCGGCTTAATACTTTCGTGTTCTGCTCGCAATTCTTGTGCATATTCAGGGTCGCATTTTAAATTAATAAAGGTACTTCTTTCTTCCCATTTTTTTAGGGAAGCTAGAGCAAACATCTTATTACAGACTTTAAACACTAAGGTATCTTTATCAAAAGGGAAGTGTTCAGTCACTTCCTTTTTACTCATACAATAATTTCTATAGTCTTCAATATTCATTTAAAAATTTGTTTAAAATATCAAGACTTTCTTTTGGGTTTTCTTCCATTGGCACATGACCAGAAGACTTAATAACTTCTAATTTAGAATACTTAATTAAACTATTCATCCGTTTACCATTATCTAATGGTATCCATAAATCATTTTCACCCCAAATTAATAATGTTTCTTTTTTAAGACTTTTTAGTCTTTCTATGTGAATAGTGGAATTTAGCTTAAAATCTGTCTTAGCTCTATCAATAAAGGCCTGTCTATTACCTTCTCTTAAAGCCATATCGTGATATCGAGTAATTAATTCATTACTTATTTTAGTATCATCTTCATATACTTGTTCTAAATTCTTTTTTATGATGCTTCTGGGTGTAAGGTGAAGAAAAAGTGAATTTAAAACTGGAGTTTTTGCCATTTTAAAAATCCATGGTTGCTTTTTATATGTTGGCAAACCGCTGGCATCTACTAATACTAATTTTTCAATTTTTTCGGGGTAATCTACGGCATAATTCCAAGCGATATTACCTCCCAAAGAATTTCCTACTAAATGAAAATTATCAATATTAAGTTCGGTTAAAAAATGATTAAGAAATTCAGTGTAGTTATATATTGAATAATTTCCTGTTGCGTTTGCTCCTGTTAGACCAAAAGCTGGTAAATCTAATCGTATTATTCTATAATCTTTTTTAAGTATTTTTGACCAACTATCCCATGTATGTAATGAAGCAGCAGTGCCGTGAACTAGTACTATAGGAAAGCCTTTGCCTTCATCTCTATAATGAACTTTCATTCCATCTATCTCAATAAATTTAGAAAATTCATTTGCATATTTACCTTTAAGTATTTCAAATGGAATATCAGGATAGTAAATGCTTTGAATAAGGAAGACCAATACAACTAAGATACCGTAGTAGACATGTTTTTTCTTTAGTCTATTTTTCATCTATCAATTTCTTATTTTTATTTTCAATCATAAGTGCAGAATAATCTAATTTCCAGCCAATAGTTTCAACTATAGATTCTATTAACTGAATCGCCTCTAAAGCTTCACCTCGAGCGACATTAAACAAACCACTTTCAGGAATTTTCTCTTGTATGTGTGCTTTTGCATTGGCGTGTAGTTCTGTCAAATCTGAAGCTTCAAATTTATTAAACATACCATCCTTTTTGTCGTAATAATTAATATTCGTCTCGATAGACAAAACTTCGGGTTGGGGAAAGTGAGTCAATACGACTTTTTTAGTGGTAGCATTGGCATCCATTTTTAACTTACTTAAATCAAAACCGACATGCGCTTTGGCGTTTATAACGACTAAAGCTTTCTTTTTGCTAGATATAAGTTTTAAAAATTTTTCTTTAACATCTTCGTAATGGTATATCTCGGCAAAATCACCTTCGACTGTGATGAATTTGCAAACACGTTTTATTTTATCTAATAAGATAATTGATTGTTCATTAGTTTTCTTTTGTCCTAGCGACTGCTTTACTAATGTCACAATACCTAAAGTGACTAAAACACTAATGATTATAATGAGGAATGTTCCCATATGGCTCTCTGATTAGTCTAAAACTTTATACAAAATAGGCTTACTTGGTGTAGCATCGTTTTCAAATGGTGCAATTTGGAGATTAAGCATATAACAACCATCGTCAACTTTATTGGATACATAAATAAACTCAGTAATAGTGGCATCTTTTCTGATATTCCCATTTGTGTTCCAAAAAGTGTGATGTGAGCTTAACTCACCACCATCTTTTTCTCTATCGACACTTGGTTGATCAAAGAGTAGGTGCTTTACGCCTTTTTTGACCAAATATGCAATAGCATCCTGAGTCAAATATGGCCAATTGGTATTGGAATATTGCATTGTTTTTTTATCCTTTTGATTAGGAATCGTTCTAATCACTATTGCTTCACGTTGCTTGTTGCCAATAGCAAAGCGTAATTGCTTTGCAGAAATCACTGCATCCTCTTCAAAATTTTCCGGAGCTACAGTTATTACTTCTGCCAAAAAGAAAAACTGTTTTAAAGCTTTATTTATTGAATATTTTTCCGACACAATATGCCCAACGGTTTCGGTATGTGTACCGTGAGAATGTGGGTTAAACGTAATGGTATTAAAGTTTACAGAAGCACCTTTAGAAACACTTACAATATCACCATCAAATTGTTCTGGTTCAATTTTTGGAGGTCCGATATACCAGGCATTGACATTTTTTTTGCCATCACGAATTGGGATAGAAATATCTAAGGGATTGGATAAATCTATTTTTAATTTTCTGGAGTTGTATTGTATTGTTGCTATCAAGATGTGTTGACTTTAAATAATTCTGAAGCAATACCATCGCTCAGAAATTGCCCTTCTTTTGAGACTTTGATATGCATATCCTCAATATACAATAAATGCTGATTTATAAAAACTTCTGCTTGTTCTAAAAGATAATCTTTATAAAGAGATCCAAAATCGCTTTCAACTTTTACAAGGGAAACACCCCAAATGGTTCTGAGACCTGTCATAACATATTCATTGTACTGATCAGTTTTAGTTAAAGTCTCGACTTCCATTGGAAGTTTGTTCTGTTGAATGGCGTTGATATATTTTGAATTATTCCTTACATTCCATCCGCGTTCTTCTACATTAAATGAATGTGCCGAAGGTCCAATCCCTATATAAGATTTGCCTTGCCAATATGCTGAATTATTTCTACTAAAAAATCCTTCTTTAGCAAAGTTAGACAGTTCGTAATGTATAAAACCTTCTGCCTCTAACTTGTCCTTTAGAATATGAAATTGCTCGTGTGCTAACTCATCATCGACATCATCCATAATACCTTTTTCGATAAAAGATGCTAGAACAGTTTTAGACTCCACAGTTAAGGCATAACTTGAAATATGTGGTACATTATAACTTAATGCAGTTTCGATATTTTGAAGCCACCTGTTATTGGTTGAATTTTGGATACCATAAATTAAATCCACAGAAATATTATTAAAATATTTTACAGCTTCTGCCAAACAATTTTTTGATTCTTGCGCATTATGTGCACGATTCATCAATTTTAAATCGTCTTCGAAAAAAGACTGAACACCTATACTTAAACGATTTATTGGACTTTTAGATAACTCGATAATTCTGTCTTTAGACAAATCATCTGGGTTTGCTTCTAATGTAATTTCAGGGTCATTAGATACATTATAATTTTTATAAACTGTATCTATTAAAAACTCTAATTCTTTATTATTTAAAACCGAAGGTGTGCCACCTCCAAAATAGATAGTTTCTACGATTATGTTTTTAAATTCGTCTTTACGGAGTTCTATTTCTTTAGCCAAAGCTTCAACCATTTCGTCTCGTTTTTTTAGAGATGTCGAAAAATGGAAGTCACAATAATGACAGGCTTGTTTACAGAATGGTATGTGGATGTAGATGCCTGACATTTAGTTTTCTATTTCTAGATTAATTTCATTTTCTTCTTCGCTATTTTCTTTACTAAATATTACTTTCAATAAACAAAAAAGAAAAATTAATTCAATTAAAATAAAACATATCATTTCGGTAGTAAACTCTTCATATGGAAAGACAAAAAGACTTCTCTCTTTATTGGTCAAAACTTTTATTCCTCTAATGTTTTCACTAAAATAATCTCTATGTAGAAGTCTACAGTATTTACTTTTAATGCTCTTATTGAAGGTTTCACCTTCTAAACTGAATCTTATATTAGGTTTAGTATCGTATTTTCCTTCGTACGCACAATCTGGAAATTTCATCACTAATATTTCTACAGTCTCACCATTTCTAGAAATTTGTCTTTTTTCATCAGTTACTTTAAAAAGAATTAAGACACCTAATATTAAAACTGAATAGAGAATTATTTGAAACTTTCTTGACATGAAATCACTTCTTAACTCGTCCTTCATTTTGTTTCACAAAACTCGCCCAACCAGAATAACTTTTACCAACTTGAACGCGACCAGCGTTATAAAAATGACAAACTGCTGCAGCCAAACCATCCATAGAATCTAAATTTTTCGGTAGTTCTTTTAGACCTAACATACTTTGTAACATTTTAGCGACTTGCTCTTTACTGGCATTACCATTTCCGGTAATAGCCATTTTAATTTTCTTTGGTGCATATTCTGTAATTGGTACTTCACGTGACAAACCTGCTGCCATCGCTACACCTTGTGCACGACCTAACTTGAGCATACTTTGTACATTCTTACCAAAAAAGGGAGCTTCGATGGCAATCTCATCTGGGTGATGTGTATCGATAAGTTCTACTGTTCTCTCAAAAATCAGCTTCAATTTTAAGTAATGGTCATCGTATTTTTTGAGTTGTAATTCATTCAACTGTAAAAACTCCATTTTTTTACCTACCACTTTTATGAGTCCAAATCCCATAATGGTTGTTCCTGGGTCAATGCCTAAAATTATTTTTTCGTTTGCCATAAATTTATTCGCAATAATAACAACCACTTAAGGCAATTGATACTCCAAAAGAAAGATTAATCACATTTCCATTAAACGCGCCTAAACCCAATATTTCGGGATTGTAATCTTCTAATTTTGAAAAACCGTAGATGTAAGATATGTCTGAGTATAAGGTCACTTTTTTATTGATGCGATAATGCACTTCAAAACCCAAATTAAAATTAAGATAAGACTGTTTATTATTATCTAACGTTCCTAATGGTTTTGCAAAAGAAAATCCTGGTCCTGCATGAGCAATAACTTGCATTGGTTGTGGCAAAAAGTTTAATGACTCTGATGGATTGTAAACCAATTGAGCATTTATCCTTGAGTAATTAACTTTAAATTCTTGGGTATCGCTTTCGCTCTTAAAACGGTTAAAACCATAATCTAATTTTGCACCTAAAGTTCTACTAAACATACGTTGTATGCCTAAATTTACTGTTGGTAAATTTAAATTCTGTGCAGGTGCTGATGCGATAAAGCCAGATTTTGATGGGGAGTTTACACCTAAAGAAATTTGAGCACTCCAAGTACTTATCTCTTTTCGTTGCGCATGAACATTACCCAAAATAAGAAACGCTAAAATGTATTTTAAAAATTGTGATCGCATAGTCTTATAAATTGATTTAATTTGTAATGTGTACGGACAGCTCTCATACAAATCTAAGCAATTCTTTATTGCGATAATTAAACTAAGTATAATAGTTGGCGCATCTTATTACATCTACAACAAATTACTAAATAATGAGAATCTTGATTTTTCTGAATTTATCTCGTTTTTAACCAAAATTGATGCTTTTTCGACCAAAAACATTGTTTTTTTACTCTTTTTAACCATTTTTAACTGGTTTTTTGAGATTTTAAAATGGCGAATTTTAGTCAGTACAATTAAAAAAATATCTTTTTTTGAAGCTTTAGAGCAAAGTCTTGGTGGATTAACTGCCTCTCTCATTACACCAAACCGTATTGGAGATTATGGCGCTAAAGCAATTTATTTTGAAAAACAATATAGAAAACGAATTGTGTTTCTAAATCTTATGGGTAATGTTAGTCAGATGACAATAACGACAATACTAGGAATTATAGGAGTAGTAATTTTTTATTCGACTTATGACTTAGACTTAAACTATCAAAAGATCCTTCGAATATTTATAATCATAGTAATTGTGGTATCATTTTCGATTTTTGGGCTACAGCGATCTCGTTTTAAAATCAAAGGCTTTTCTATAGAGCGTCTTATTGAATTTATAAAAAATCTACCTCAAAGAATTCATATATCAAACTTAGGTTTATCATTTATTAGGTATTTGATATTCTCATTCCAATTTTATTTTTTTTTACAAATATTTGGTGTCGATATTGATTACAAATCTGCGATGATTGTATTAAGTAGTTCGTATTTATTAGCTTCAATCGTTCCTTCTTTAGCTGTTTTTGATGTGTTAATTAAAACCGGTGCAGCTGTATATTTATTCAGCTTTTTAGGTGTTAACGAGTTAACTATACTTTGTATATCTACATTGATGTGGTTACTTAATTTTATTTTACCGAGTATGTTTGGAAGCTATTTTGTTCTAAATTTTAAAGTCCCAAAAGCTTCTGATTAATGTTGGCTAGTATTTGTATCATAATCGTTCTTACTTACCTCATTCTTATTAGTTGGCTTAACAATGGTTTTAATAAAATTAAAGATTTTACGCTTCAGGATTTAGAACCTAGAACAAAATTTTCAGTTATTATTCCGTTTAGAAATGAAGCTGAAAATCTTCCAATACTTCTTAAATCCATTGAGAATTTAAACTATCCCAATTCGCATTTTGAAGTTATTTTAGTTGATGATGAATCTGAAGATGCTTCCTTAAAAGTTATTGAAATATTTCGGCAAAAAACTCGAAACAATTCAAGTCAACATATTAAAATAATTAAAAATCATAGAACATCTAATTCACCCAAAAAAGATGCTATTGCCACAGCCATAAAAATTGTAAAATACGATTGGATTATCACGACCGATGCAGATTGTGTGCTATCAAAATACTGGTTGGATAGTTACGATGAATTTATTCAATCACACAAAGCTTCAGCCATTGCTGGACCAGTTAAATTTACAGGCTTTTCTTCATTTTTTACTCGTTTTCAAATCTTGGATACTTTGAGCTTACAAGGTGCTACTATTGGCAGCTTTGGTATAAAAAAACCTTTGATGTGTAATGGTGCAAATTTCGCATATTCAAAAAATGGATTTGAGCAGGTCAATGGTTATGAAGGCAATGACAACATAGCCAGTGGAGACGATGTGTTTTTACTTCAAAAATTATTAGAAAAGGATAATTCAAAGGTTTATTTTTTAAAATCTGAAAATGCCATTGTCACAACAAGAGTGACCAATGGATTTACAGAATATTTGCAACAACGTTTGCGATGGGCATCAAAGACGACTAGTTACAAATCTTTGTTTCCAAAGTTTTTAGGTTTGATTGTTTTATTGACCAATTTGGTTATGGTAAGTGTAATTCCTCTTTATATTCTAGAAATTCTTCAAGGAAAAACTGCAGTATTACTATTCCTTATTAAGTTTAGTATTGACTTATTACTTATTTTTAAAACTGCCCGTTTTTACAAACAAGAACCTGTTTTACTATCCTACGTATTTGCTAGTTTTATTTATCCATTTATTACTATTTACATAACAGTAATACTTCCCTTTTTATCTTTTAAATGGAAAGGTAGAACATTTAAAAGGTAAAGAATTACGTATATTTTTATTAGTTTTATAAAAGTCCTAAAACATAAAACCTATAACTATGAAAAAGATCATTCTATTTTATGTATTATTCGCTTTTTTGAGTGTTGGATTTGCACAAAAAATCTATAACGTCAAAGGCGAAAATTTAGAACTTAGAACTGAAGTCGAAGGTGATTTAGATTTACTGTGGACCATAAAAAACAATCAATATCGATATTTTGTTAGAACAAGAGATGGTGTAATCACTGAACTAAAAAGCACTAAAGGAAACGGTCGAAGTTTTAATAAAGAATATATCACCGTATTAAATGGTTTGACATTAAGTAACTCTGCTGAAAATGTAAAACTCACAACTGGAAGCCTAAAACGTTTCATAGATGAATACAATAAAAGTGTTGATATAGACTATAATATCAATGATAAAAACTTAAAAATTAACTTTAAACTAGGGTTTTTTGGTGGAATTACCAATCATCCATTAGTAGAAAATCTTGGTGACCAATCTTCTTTTCAGTTAGCAACAGAATTAGAATTATATGGTGATACTAATGACCCACTGCATTCTGGAATATTACAGGTAAGGCAAACTTTTGGTTCTGGTAGTGACTATAAAAGCACAGAAGTTTCTTTGGGTTATCGGATACGTTTTTTTAGAAAAGAACGCTTCAACTTATATGCACAAACTCGATTTGCTTCATTAAATAGTTATACTGTGAATATAATAGATACTAATCCAGCAAATAATAGTACAGATTTACGCCGTAACGAAACTGAGTTTGATGTGCCATTTATATTTGGGATTGGTGCCGATATTAAAGTTTCAAACAATGGTTATATCTCTATATTATATGATCGTTTCTTTTCTTTTGGACTGGATAATAATGATAATTTTCCAGCTGATTTTATGGTTGGCTATAAATTCAATTTATAGTATATGAGTCTAAAAAATTCTAGTACTTCAAACCCTATATTTAACGACTATTTTTGGGATGACGGTAGAGATTCGTCAAAGAAAATGACTGTTTTTGGAATTTTTGTAAAATCACTTATTGGGATTTTGGTTATCGCCGCAATTACGTCTTACATCTGGAAATTAAGTGTTGAAGGTATGGATACAGGGTGGTTTACCCTTGGTGGTATGTTAGCTGCTGCTGTAATTAGTATTATTATTTCATTCAGAACACAATGGGCTGGTTTCTTGGTTCCGTTTTACATCATTGCAAAAGGATTTTTTCTTGGTGGATTTTCTGCTTATGCACACAAGCACTTTTCCGAATTACCGTATCAAGCCATTGGTGTTACAATCGTCACTTTTTTTGTAATGTTATTACTTTACCAAACCCATATTATAGATGTTACTAAAAGAGTAAGAAGTGTTATTATCACAGTAACTACAAGCATTATGGTTGTTTATTTAACATCTTTGATTCTTAGTTTTTTTGATATCAGAACTTTTATCTGGGGTACATCTTGGTGGGCAATAGGCTTTAATATTTTGGCAGCAATAGTTGCCTCTTTTGCATTGCTTTTGGATTTTGACTATATCGAGCGTTATAAAAATAAAGCCCCAAAACAAAAAGATTGGTTAGCGACTTGGGGATTATTAGCTACACTAATTTGGTTGTATGTAGAAGCCTTGCGTTTACTGCAGAAGTTTGCTATAAAGTTTAGGTAATTATTATTTGATAGAAACAACAACAGGCAATACAAACTCTGTATTGACTTGTTGCCCTCTTTTTACAGCAGGAAATATTTTTGGTAATATATTAATACTACCATATAATAAACTATCTATTTCTGGGATGAACAGAAGAGTTTCTGGCTTTGATTTAATATTTAATATCGAAATTTTACCGGCTTTATCAATACCTAATTTTATAGCGATAGTGTCTTCCACATCTTCAGAAACAACAATACTTTGCCCGGAGAGATAACTATTCACATGATTTAATATGGTCATTTCGAAACAATACTTTCTTTTAATTTTTTCTGAGACAGAATCGCATACTGAAAAACTAGGATATTCATCCACAGCATTCCAATCTATAGTCTCTAATTCTTGAGTAACAATATCTTTTGTATTGACTTTTCTATTCTTAAAATAGTCACAAGACACTAAGAGTATTGCAATAAAAACAACTAAACGCTTCATTAACATCATCTGAAACGGAAAAGTACAATTTTTCATTAAAAGATGCTAAACAGTCTTTGTTTTAAGTGCTTACTAGTCTCAATTTAAAAAGGTTTTTTCTTTTAATTCTTTAAGATATATTTTCTGAAGGTTGCCCTATGATACGTCACTCATTCTTAAAAGGAATATCTTGTAGCTTTAAAGTTTTACCGATGTATTCTTCGGCTTTTTCAAAATCTTTCAATTTTTCGAAATAAGCACCAATCAAATATATGGAAGTCGCATCATAAGGATTGTAACTTTTAGTACAACTAAGCGTCATATCATTTAGAATATTTAAAAATATGGAGATAGTAATTATCATAAGCGCTTTATTATTAATGCTTCTTGGGTTAGCAGGGAGTTTTTTACCTGTTTTACCCGGACCATTAACCAGTTGGTTAGGACTTTTTGTATTGAGTTACGCAGATGGAGTAACTATTAGTAAAACTTTTCTAATAGTCACTTTTATAGTAGCCCTTTTAATATTTATACTCGATTATATCATACCCGTAGTGGGTACAAAACGTTTTGGCGGTAGTAAATCTGGAATGATTGGTACATCATTAGGCTTGGTTGTTGGGCTTTTATCTCCAATACCGTTCGGAATTATTATTGGCCCTTTTCTTGGAGCAATTATAGGTGAGCTTATGCATAAAAATGATGTAAATAGAGCTACTAAAGCTGCATTTGGTTCGTTTATAGGTTTTGTAACTTCAACGTTTTTAAAATTTATAATTGCGATAGTTTATCTAGGAATATTTATATCAAAAGTTGCTGGGCAATATGGAAGCTGGATCTAAGGAATTAAAAAACCTAATAGAATAATCATCGGTCGATGGTCTATCAGGTTTTTAAAGCTATTAATTCAACAATAACTTAATTGAGGGATTAATTAATTCTTGTTGACTAGTACAAATTTAAATAAGCTTATTGACTTTTTGTTACGGAAAAACCATAGACTTGGTGTGGAAAAACCGTAGTTTCTTTTATCGATAATACTTTCAAGTGCTTAATTGTATCTTAAAAAGTGGTTATTTTTTAGATAAACCCTTTTTCTTTTGCCCTCTCTAATAAAGTTTCGTCTTTTCCATCTTCGACAGAGAACAACATCTTAAGTTGCTTTTTTCGTTTTTCAATGGCACTCATAGATAAAGGAATATGCTCGAGAAGACTTTTTGTTTTTATACCTTGAGATAAAAGATATAGAATTTTTCTATTAATATCATCAACATATATTTCGCTTGTTAAGGTTTGCTTTATAAAATTATGCACAGTACTACTGTAATATGGAGGTGATTTTATGATATGCTGAAAAGCATCTGCCAATTCCATAGAGGTCAAATCACTTTTTATTAAAAATCCGTCTGGATTAATCTCCCGTATAATATTATGTATTCTGAAAGACTCATTAAACATTGTTAAAATAATGATCTTAGTCTCAGGCATCATTTTCTTGGCTAGTTTAGCTAAATCTTCTCCTGAAGTATATTTACCATCCTGAGATGGTGGTAAACTGATGTCAAAAAAGCAAATATCGTAATGTGTTTTATCTGATGCACGATTAATCATTATCTCTGCCATATCACAGTTATTCGCTGTGTCAATCTCAAGTTTTTGATCTTCAGCTTTAGTTGCCATTAAGACATTCAAATATCCTTCTATAATAATAGGATGATCGTCTACCATTAAGATTTTGAGTTCTTGCATCTTTTGTTTGGTAAGTTAATTAAGTTATATAGGGGATTTTCACTTGTACTTTAGTACCTTTTTCTAATTCTGAGAAAAATAGGATTTCACCTTTGACATCTTTTACTCGTGAGTTCATGTTTTTGAGGCCAATACCTTTCTTTGATTTTGTAGTATCAAAACCTTTTCCGTCATCAACAATGTAAATAATTATCTGATCTTTTTCTCTTAAAATATCAATTTTAACATGCTTAGCCTCTGCGTGTTTATAGATATTTTGCATAGATTCTTGTAGTATTCTATAAATATTGATCTTAGTTTTATTTGGAATAAATTCCCAGCTAAAATCATCTGTGTAATTAAAATCATACGTAAATCCGTATGCTTTAGTTTGGTTCTCTACAAGTTCTGAAACAATATCGATAAATCCAGAACCTGAAACAAAGTCTGCATTCATTTCGTGAGATATCTTTCTAATATCGTCTTCGATGGTTTTAAGTTGGTCAATATAATTAGAGCGATTCATCATCGCTTCTTTTCCATCTGAAAAGTTTAGACTATCTAAACTAAGTCTTACTCCAAAAAGACGACCTAAAATACCATCATGTAAATCTTTAGATACTCGTATTTTCTCTTGTGCTCTTGCCTCTTCTACTTTATCTTGCTGACCCAGCATTAGGTTATAAATTTCCTCGTTAGCATTTTGCTGTTCCTGAACAAGCTTTAATTCTTTGTTTTTTGAACGTTGAGAGATTATGGTGTAAACCAAAATCCCTGATAGTAATAATATACCTGATAGTAATAGTAAATAGAAATTTTCTTTTGAAATTTGCTCGTTTTCTGCTTCAATTTGGTCTGTCTCTAATTCTATACGAGCAAATTTATTTCCAACATTTCTCTCAACTTTAAGTAAACTGTCAGTTAATCTTATATGCTCGTAGAGATATCGTTTCGCTTCTGCTTCAGGTTTAAATTCAGAAAGTATAATCATTGATTCTAATAAAATATCATTAGATGATATTTGTTTTGAAAGTTTATATGCTTTTTCAGCATATTTTAATGTAGAATCTTTTAACTCTCTAGATTTATAATACTTAGATAAATCTATTGTGACTGCTAACTTGGTAATATCATCATTTAATGATTTACTAATATCATAAGCTTCATAAAGCATTTTACTAATTGACTCAAAATCTTTGCTTCCTGATAACACTTTTGTGTAGGCAAGATTATCAATTATTAGAGGATAGAAGGTTTTATCGTAAGGCTCATAAACGTCTCTTTTGTTAATAAGACTTCTATATAATTCAAGTGCCTTTGTATAATTTTTTAATTTTCTGTAAACACTAGCTTTATTATTAATAGTAATCGTTTCGTTATAATCTCCATCATCCATTTTATTGGCTATATCTTGAGCGATATCATGATAGCTTAAAGCTTTCTCGAACCTATTGAGATTCTGAGAAGTAACTCCTAACAGATTATTTAAACTCCATAAAGCATCGAGATTCCCTTCATTCTTAGGAAGTATATTTAAAAAATTAATTGCTAATACAGCATTTTCTTCACTTCCAATATAGTCTTTATCAGTATCTTGAATATCTGCAATAGCTATTAAAGAATTCACTTTATTAGGTATATCATTTAAATAATCATATTGCTTCAATGCTTTCCTATAATAGTAATAAGCGCTATCGTTTTTAAATTTTATGAACTCGTAAATGCCTCCTAAATTAAAATAAGCCGTGGCTAAACCTGAGGTATCCGAGAGCTTTTTAGCCAGATTTAAATTATCGAAATTAATTTGCGTGTATTTGTCACTATAACCCTTTGTGTAATAGAGATAGGATAAATTACGATTGTTTATGAGAAGTAATGAATCTAAATCTAACTGCTTGGCAAATTTCGATACTTTTTCAGCAGAAACAATTCTATCAGAAATTTCAATCTCTTCATCCTGAACTAAAGCTCTTAGGGTTTGGATACTATCCTTGAGTTTTCTTTCTGATATGCCTTGAGACTGAGATTTAAAAAATAATAGTAAGAGTAAAAGTTTGATATAGGTCTTCAGCATGTTTGTCATTTACTAGTTTAGTAAAGTTAATAAAATACATAACAGCTACAACCTAAGAAGGCCGATACTTGGTATCGGCCTATATATTTTTATCTATTTAAAAGACTTATCCGTTAGAAACTACTCCACGCTTCTTTTTTACGTGTGCAATTGGGTTATATGTCGTATTAGAATTCTCATAAGTATTTGTGTCATTTTTTACAACACTATCCTTAGATATTACAGATACAGTTAGTACAACAACAGCTGCTAATAGTAGGGAAATTTTTAAAGCTTTCATAAGTTCTCTTATTTAGTTCGTTATCAATCAAATTTTGATGTCAAATTAAACTCGAGGGAAAGCAATTGACAATTATTATCAGAATAATTTCTAATAATTATACTAAACAAGAAGAGCCTTTACTAATTGTAAAAGCGTCAATGGATTAAAATAAATTCTTAAAAAAAGTGTTGTTAGGGGCCTTTATTAAGAATATTAAATGTATGGCTAAAGAACATAATATGTATAAATTATCGATAAAAAACATATATAATCGATTAAATGTATTAAAATAGATAATAAGAGCCTATTTTTATTAAGTAAAGAAGGTTTTAAAACGACAAAATAGTAGTTACAATAACCTTTCAAGTAAATAAAACGCACCAAAAAACAATATAACCCCAGCAAAGCCAGCAACAAAAAACGTTTTTATATAACTAGCATAAGCTTAAAAAATCTCGTGCTGTGTGTATACTTGAAAATCGCAAATATGCGATACAAAAGAAAAAGAAAAATTCCAAGAATAATCAACGTTCCAAAACCAAGAGTGGCCAAATGATTTTCCGAGACACCTGCAATAGTAATAAAAGGGATATAAACAAAAAAGATAAGCATACCCAAACTATATATAAAAACAAATATAAATGTGCTATAAGAAAGTTTTAAAAACAAAAAAGCATCCCTATTTTCTGAACAGAAAAAAGGAAAGCTTCTCATTGGTAAAACCCTAATTGATTAGGAGTTTTACAACTACTCTAAGATTTCTCTTAGAACAACACAACATCTTTAAGTTGCTTAAAAAAAAGCTTCAATTTCTTGAAGCCTATTTTTGCAATTTTGCGGTCTGGACGGGACTCGAACCCGCGACCCCCTGCGTGACAGGCAGATATTCTAACCAGCTGAACTACCAGACCGTTGCGTATTTGCGAGGGCAAATATACACCGCATTTTTAATTCCGCAAATAAAAAAAGCAAAAATATCAGTTTATCTATACAAATTTTTGGCGCTCTATCATGTAAGTTGTCAATATCTGATTAAATCCAGCATTTATATCAGCTTCTACATATTTTATTCTGTATTGACCGCATCGTATTTTTAGATTTTTAAAATATTGTGATACCGTTTTTTCATAGTTTTCTTTTACGGTATCAGGAAATAAATCTATAGTTTCTCCTGTTTCTATATCCACAAACCGTTTTGGTCTATTATCAAAATCAAAAGTGAGTTCTTTTGATTTGTCAAAAACATGAAACATGACTACCTCGTGTTTATTGAACTTTAAATGTCTTAAGGCTTCAAATATTTTTTCATCATCTTCGGAGGTTTGAAACATATCTGTAAATACAAATATTAATGAGCGTCTGTGAATTTTTTCAGCTATTCGGTGTAAATATTTATAAGTCTCAGTAGTTTTAGAAAATGTTTTATTCAAAACTGACTCACTTAGCTTTGCTAATAGCATTTGATGATGTCGTTCACTTCCTTTTTCTGGTGAGTAAAAATCATAATTATCACTGTAAATACTCAAGCCAACAGCATCACGTTGTTTTTTTAGAATATACATCAGTGACGCCGATGCTAATACTGAAAATGCTATTTTATTTAGGTTATTTATAGTTGTACCAGCAGACTCAGGATAATGCATAGATGTACTATTATCCAAAACAATATGGCAACGAAGATTAGTTTCTTCATCATAACGCTTGGTATATAACCTATCTGTCTTTGCATAAAGTTTCCAATCGATATGCTTTGTGCTTTCTCCTTGATTGTAAATTTTATGCTCTGCAAACTCTGCCGAAAATCCATGAAATGGACTTTTATGCATCCCTGAAATAAAGCCTTCAACAACTTGTTTGGCTAATAATTCTAAATTTTTAAAGCCATCGGCTTTGTTGATCTCCTTTTGTAAATCCATGAATTACCGAAACTAAAAAAGGTTCACCAAATTGGCAAACCTTTTTGTCATTTCTTTTAGATGTCTTTATTACAAAAGAGCGTCCAAAGCTTCTGCGTAGGCATTTTTAGGTGCAACACCTACTTGACGACCCACTACTTCTCCATTTTGAAAAACTAATACCGTAGGGATGTTTCTAACACCATATTTAGCTGCAAACTCTTGATTAGCATCTACATCTACTTTACCTACGACAGCTTTACCGTCATACTCTGTACTGATCTCATCGATGATTGGACCAACCATACGACAAGGACCACACCAAGCAGCCCAAAAATCAACCATTACTGGTTTATCACTATTTAATACTTGCTCTTCAAAAGTTGCATCTGTTATTTCTAATGCCATAATATTTATAATTTTAATTGTATGTTATTGATTTGATATACAAAATTAGTCAAAAATTCTGCCAAACCTTACACTGCGTATATTTGATTTGACTATGATTATATTGGTTTGAATTATAAGATATTTAAACTTTAATTTAACTTATATTTTATGTGATGCTCACTTAGAGTGTCTAATAATTCTTGAGATATGTTAACCTTTTGTTTCCGACTTGGCATATTCAATTTTATTTTGTCCTCATTATCGTAAACTACAAAGCTTAAAGAATTTGATCCTTCATGCATCCTAAACATCTCCTGTAATTCTGAAATTGTATCCGACTTTAAATCTTTCACATTAAGTTGTATCGATAATTTCTTGGCATATGTATCCATTACATCATGCAATAACTGAAAGTTATTAAACTGAATTCTTGGGTCACCTTTTTTACCAGTATCTCTATTTACCCAACCTTCTTTAACTAGTGCTTGCACATGCACAAAAGAATTTTGCACCAAAAAGTGTCTAAACTTTAAATAGTCTTCTCCAAAAATCCTAAAATCAAAACTATCTGTATAATCTTCAATAGAAAATATTGCCCAACCTTTACCTTGCTTACTCACACGGTGCTGTACATCGGTAACAACACCTCCAAATTTGACGTTTTGGTTAACCATAGAACCCAAATCATTAAAATCTGCAATTACGCCGTTGCAAAATGTTTTCATTTCAATCTTAAAATCATCCAATGGATGACCAGAAATATAGATACCCACCACTTCTTTTTCTCGAGATAGTTTTTCCATCGTACCCCAATTTTCAGATGGTGGTACTTGAGGTTCTGCAATCTCTACACCGCTAGCTTCACCAAATAAGCTTACTTGAGCAGAATTTTCATTTTCTTGATGCTTAGCTCCGTATTTTACTGCTTTTTCCAAAAAAGTAATACCATCGCCATCATGAGCAAAATATTGCGCACGATGTGTATCGGTAAAACAATCTAATCCGCCTGCGTTAGCCAAGCCTTCAAAAGCTTTTTTATTCGCAGCTCTTAAATCAATACGTTTTGCCAGATCGAAAATAGACTTGTAATGACCTTCTTCTTTTCTGTTCTTTACAATAGTTTTAACAGCTCCATGACCAACACCTTTTATAGCTCCCATTCCGAAGCGTACCGCATTATCTTGATTTACAGAAAACTTGTAATAGCTCTCATTAACACTTGGTCCTAAAACAGGCAAACGCATACGTTTACACTCTTCCATAAAGAAGGTTACTGACTTAATATCATTCATATTATTAGACAATACTGCCGCCATATATTCTGCTGGGTAATGCGCTTTTAGATATGCTGTTTGGTAAGCAATCCATGCGTAACACGTAGAATGTGATTTGTTAAAAGCATAACTAGCAAAAGCTTCCCAATCTTTCCAGATTTTTTCAAGTTTTTCCTCATCAATACCTTTTGCAGCAGCTTGGGAAATGAATTTTGGTTTCATTTTATCAAGTACTGCTTTTTGTTTTTTACCCATAGCTTTTCTGAGTACATCAGCTTCACCTTTAGTAAAATCTGCAAGTTTTTGAGACAACAACATTACTTGCTCTTGGTATACAGTAATTCCATAGGTTTCTTTAAGATATTCTTCAGTCTCTGGCAAATCGTAAACAATTTCTTCTTCACCATGCTTACGACGTATAAAACTAGGAATATACTCCATTGGACCAGGACGATATAGTGCATTCATAGCAATTAAATCATCAAAAACCGTAGGTTTCAAATGTTTCATATGTTTCTGCATACCTGGAGATTCATACTGAAAAATCCCAACAGTTTCTCCACGCTGAAAGAGTTGATATGTTTTTTCGTCGTCTAAAGGAAAATTCTCTGGGTCGAGTGTAACATTATGTTTTGCTTTTACAATTTTGACAGTGTCTTTTATTAGTGTCAAGGTCTTTAAACCTAAAAAATCCATCTTTAATAAGCCTGCGCTTTCAACTACAGAATTATCAAATTGTGTGACATATAAATCAGAATCTTTTGCAACTGAAACTGGAACATAATTAGTAATATCTCCTGGTGTAATAATAACACCACATGCATGAATACCAGTATTTCTTACTGATCCTTCAAGTACTCGTGCTTGATTAACAGTTTCGGCTTGTAAATCATCACCATCAGAAATATTTAGAAGCTCATTGACTTTTTCTAAATCTTCGGCTCTGAATTTACCTGCAAGTTCTTTTTCGCTTTTACCAAATATCTTTCCAAGTTTTGACATATTCGGAATAAGCTTAGCGATGTGATCTGCTTCATTTAATGGCAAATCTAAAACACGAGCTGTATCTCTAATTGAAGATTTTGCCGCCATAGTTCCATATGTAATGATTTGCGCCACTTGATTAGCACCATATTTATCAATTACATATTGCATTACACGTCCACGACCTTCGTCATCAAAATCGATATCAATATCTGGCATACTTACACGATCCGGATTTAAAAAACGCTCAAAAAGTAAGTCATATTTTATTGGATCGATATTTGTAATCCACAAGCAATAAGCAACTACAGAACCTGCTGCAGAACCTCGACCTGGTCCAACCGAAACATCCATATTCCGAGCTTCGCGAATAAAATCTTCAACAATTAAGAAGTATCCTGGATAACCCGTATTTTCAATTACACTTAATTCAAAATCAAGACGCTCTTTAATTTCTGTTGTGATGTTTCCATAGCGTTTTTCGGCACCTTTGAAAGTTAGGTGTTTTAAAAAAGCATTCTCTCCACGTTTACCACCATCAGCAACATCTTCTTGGTGTTCAAATTCATCTGGAATATCAAAAGCTGGTAATAATACATCGCGAGCCAAATCATAGGCTTCAATTTTATTAACAACTTCTTCGATATTTACGATAGCTTCTGGAATATCTCTAAACAAAGCCTTCATTTCTTCGGCAGACTTAAAGTAGTACTCTTGGTTTGGCAATCCATATCTGTAACCTCGTCCGCGCCCTATTGGTGTGGCTTGCTTTTCACCATCTTTTACACATAGCAAAATATCGTGTGCATTTGCATTTTCTTGCTCAACGTAATAGGTGTTATTTGAACCTATAAGTTTTACGCTGTGTTTTTGAGCAAACTGAATTAATACTGGATTGACACGATCTTCATCCTCTTGATTGTGACGCATAAGCTCGATATATAAATCATCCTTAAATGTGTCTTTCCACCAAAGTAATGCTTCTTCAGCCTGATTCTCTCCAATATTTAAAACCTTACTTGGCACCTCGCCATATAAATTCCCTGTCAAGCAGATTAAATCTTCTTTGTATTGTTCTATCAGTTTTTTGTCAATTCTTGGGACATAATAAAATCCATCTGTAAATGCTGTTGAGGATAATTTAGCCAGATTATGATAGCCATTTTTATTTTTAGCTAGTAGCACAATTTGGTAACCATTATCTTTTCGCGTTTTATCTAAGTGATTTTCACAAACAAAAAACTCACACCCAATAATTGGTTTAATAATTTGCCCTTTTTTCTCTTCGCTATTTTCTTCAGCTTCTGCATGTTGCGTTTTTACAGATTTATTATGATTGGAAACAGCACTCACAAAATGGAACGCCCCCATCATATTACCATGATCTGTTAAGGCTACAGCTGGCATATTCTCTTTTGCTGCAGCAGAGACTAAATCTGTGATACTAATCGTCGATTGTAAAATTGAAAACTGCGAGTGATTGTGCAAATGCACAAATTGAGCATCTGCAAGCTTTGAAGCTGCTTCTTTATTGGTTGAATTTGGAACAACCTCTGACTGTTCTTTTTGAAGACGCTCATTAATCTTTTCACTTTCGTGTTTAAGGTTTATGTGTTTTATCTTTATACCTTCAATAGGTAAAGGGTTGTTCTCTTCAAATTCTTGGTAATAGTCAGGTTGAACATCAAGTTGCTCTGTCGTGTACTCTCTTCGTCTTAAGAGTTCAAAAAAACAACGTGTTGTTGCCTCAACATCTGCAGTAGCATTATGTGCTTCACCAAAGGGCGTATCGAATAGAAACTGGTGCAACTCTGTCAGGGTTGGTAATTTGAATTTTCCGTAGCGTCCGCCAGGAATTTGACACAAACTTGCCGTATGTTCTGTACATGTGTCTAATACCGGTAATTTTTGTAGTGGGTTTTCAACATTTAGACGGACAAATTCCGCACCCATAACATTTAAATCAAACTTTACATTTTGTCCAACAATAAATTTTGTCTTAGACATTGTAATGTTGAATTTTTCTAAAACTTGTGACAAAGAAATACCTTGCTCTAGTGCAAGTTCTGTAGAAATACCGTGAATTTTTTCGGCATCGTAAGGAATATTAAAGCCATTAGGCTTTATCAAATAATCTTGATGCTCTATACAATTACCCATTGTATCATGTAATTGCCAAGCTATCTGAATGGCTCTAGGCCAATTATCGGTATCTGTTATTGGCGCATCCCAGCGCTTTGGTAAACCAGTAGTTTCGGTATCAAAAATTAAATACATAAATCCTTGTTCATGTCTGAAAAACAAAAAGTTAATCAGACTCTTATTATAAAAAAGCTAGTTTATAAACTTAATAAGAATTTAGACTTTTTTGAACTAAAGTTATAAACAGTTGTAAACAAAAAAAGCCATATTTAATATGGCTTTTAATAACTAATTATTCAAGTCTTAATACAACGTTTCTTTATTCATTTATAATGAATCAATGGCAGATTCTGTAGAATATAATTCTTGTACTTTCTTAGTCGCCCTATTAATGTTGTCATGAAGTTGTGATAATTAATCCGGTAAAGCTTCTAAGCCGCCAGATAACGAAACCTTAAAGAAAACGCCATCTATAAAATTTACCGACCTTAAACCGTCTTCAGAAAAAGCATTAAATCTAAATGAGCCTGTAACCCGTTTTGGTTCTGCATTATCAATATCCTCAACAATTATCAAACCATCGGAAGGAAAAACGGTTACACTTGGGTCAGGTGTATTTTTTGTTGAGTAAATAACCCCTTCGGCATCTCTAAAAATTGCAACTGATATAGTATCTGGACCTAAGTCATACATACCTCTTGTATCGTCTTCGGTAATAATCTGTAAAACTTCAGTTCCTCTTCTGCCTTCAATAAGAAATCCACCAAAATCAATATCAGCAGCAAAAGAAACAGCCAACCAAGATTGCCCTTCAAAATTAGCTTGCATTGCTGGATTATTAAATTCTACATTATCTGCACATCCAAAAAAGAATGTCACCAATAATATTAAGATTATATTTTTATTCATTTTGATCTTCTTTGAATTATTTGATTTTATAACGTTTGATTGACATCAAAAGTATATTTTTTTTTTGAGAATCATATAGGACTTATAAAGTGTTGAAAATTAAAAAAATATACTATATTTGCGCCCTCATTAATAACAGAGGTCGAGAACCTCAACTAATTAATTATTATGCCTGTAAAAATTAGATTACAAAGACACGGTAAAAAAGGAAAACCTTTTTATTGGATCGTAGCGGCAGATGCTCGCTCAAAAAGAGATGGTAAATACCTAGAGAAATTAGGGATTTACAATCCAAACAACAATCCTGCAACTATTGAATTAGACATCGATGGCGCTGTACAATGGTTACAAAACGGAGCACAACCTACAGATACTGCGAGAGCAATTTTATCTTACAAAGGCGCAATGTTGAAGAAACATTTAGCTGGTGGTGTTGCAAAAGGTGCTCTAACTGAAGAACAAGCACAAGCGAAGTTTGATGCTTGGTTAGAAGAAAAGAATGCTAAAGTTCAAGCAAAAACAGATGGTTTATCTAAAGCAGAAGCTGATGCAAGAACAAAAGCACTAGATGCTGAAAAAGCAATTAACGAAGCACGTATCGCTGCAGCAACTCCCGAAGTTGTTGAAGAAGAAGTTGCTGAAGAGACTACAGCATCTAACGAAGAAGAATAAAAAATTAATTTTTATACTTTTAAACCCAGACTTCAGAGTCTGGGTTTTTTTATTTTAATGTGTTTCTATGAAAAAAGAAGACTGCTTTTATTTGGGTAAAATTGTAAAGAAATATAGCTTTAAAGGTGAACTTTTAGCAAAGTTAGATACGGATGAACCTGAACTTTACGAAAATTTAGATGCCATATTTATAGACTTACGAGGTAATTTAGTTCCTTTTTTTGTTGAATCATCGCAACTTCATAAATCTGATTTATTACGTTTAAATTTTGAAGATGTCGATAGCGAAGCAGACGCTGACGCCCTTTTAAAGTGTGATTTATACTTACCTCTTGATTTACTTCCTAAACTAGAAGGAAACAAATTTTATTTTCATGAGGTTATTGGTTTTAAAATCACAGATGAGAACTTTGGTGAAGTTGGAATTATAAAAAGCGTAAATGATAGTACTGCACAAGCATTATTTGAAATCGATAGAAACAGCATTGAAATATTAATTCCAATGAATGATGAGTTTATTGTCAATGTTGATAGAGAAAATAAAACTGTATTTGTAAATACCCCTGAAGGGTTAATAGACTTATATCTAGAAGATTAATGAGTATAGCCCCTTTTAAATTCAAAGAGTTTACAGTTAATCACGACCGATGCGCTATGAAAATTGGTACTGATAGTGTTTTACTTGGCGCATGGACTTCTGTTAAAAATTGTCCGTTTTCTGTTTTAGATATCGGTGCCGGAACAGGTATTCTCTCTTTAATGTTAGCACAACGTAGTGATGCACAACATATAGAAGCTATAGAAATTGACGATAGTGCTTATGAACAGTGCGCTGAAAATTTTGAGAATTCACCTTGGGGTGATAGATTATTTTGTTATCACGCTTCTCTTTTAGAATACATAGAAGAGGTAGATGACAAATACGATATCATTATTTGTAATCCACCTTTTTATTCTGAAGATTATAAAACAAAAAATGATTCTAGAGACTTAGCGAGATTTTCGGATGCTATGCCTTTTAAACATTTAATACATGCTGCAGCTCTGCTTCTATCTAAAAACGGATTATTTTCTGTGGTAATTCCACAAAAAGAAGAACAACAGTTTATCAATTTGGCTTCAAAAGTAAATTTGTTTCCAAAGCGAATTCTTCATGTAAAAGGAAATTCTAAAACAGAAATAAAGCGAAGTTTAATTGAATTTTCATTTCAAAAAGACACCACAGAAACTTCAGAATTAATCATTGAAAACGGAAGACATAATTACACCAAAGATTATATCAGTCTAACTAAAGATTTTTATCTTAAAATGTAAAGCATTGGTTGTTCACTGAAAACGTTTTTGTTACATTTGTTTTGTAAATAAACATACAATTATGAAGCCAGATTTATTCGAAGCACCTGATTATTACAATCTAGACGAATTATTGACTGAAGAACATAAACTAATTCGTGACGCTGCCCGTGAATGGGTAAAACGTGATGTATCTCCTATAATTGAAGAAGCTGCCCAAAAAGCAGAATTCCCAAAATCTATTATCAGTGGATTAGCTGAAATCGGAGCCTTTGGACCATATATTCCTGAAGAATATGGTGGTGCAGGATTAGACCAAATTTCTTATGGTTTAATCATGCAAGAGATTGAGCGAGGCGATTCTGGGGTAAGGAGTACTGCTTCTGTGCAATCTTCATTGGTGATGTATCCTATCTGGAAATACGGTAACGAAGCTCAACGCCAAAAATACTTACCAAAATTAGCCTCTGGAGAATGGATTGGAAGTTTTGGATTAACAGAACCTGACCATGGTAGTAATCCTGGTGGAATGATAACTAATTTTAAGGATATGGGCGACCACTACCTTTTAAATGGCGCAAAAATGTGGATATCAAATTCACCGTTTTGTAACGTGGCAGTTGTATGGGCAAAAAATGAAGAAGGACGAATTCACGGCTTAATTGTGGAGCGTGGTATGGAAGGATTCTCAACACCGGAAACACACAATAAGTGGTCACTTAGAGCTTCAGCAACTGGAGAGCTTATTTTTGACAATGTCAAAGTCCCAAAAGAAAACCTACTACCAAACAAATCTGGTTTAGGCGCACCTCTTGGGTGTTTAGATTCTGCACGTTTTGGTATTGCTTGGGGCGCTATTGGTGCTGCTATGGATTGTTATGATACAGCTTTACGTTATTCTAAAGAACGTATTCAGTTCGGAAAACCTATTGGACAATTTCAATTACAACAAAAGAAATTAGCAGAGATGATTACCGAAATCACCAAAGCGCAATTATTGGCTTGGCGATTAGGTGTTATGCGCGAAAATGGCACTGCAACCTCAGCACAAATCTCTATGGCCAAACGTAACAATGTAGATATGGCATTGACAATTGCTAGAGATGCCAGACAAATGTTAGGTGGTATGGGTATAAGTGGAGAATATAGTATAATGCGCCACATGATGAATCTCGAAAGTGTAGTCACATATGAAGGCACACACGATATTCATTTGTTAATTACGGGATTAGACGTCACAGGTCTAAATGCCTTTAAATAATTGAATAAGCGATATTAAGAAATACGCTTTTAAGATGTTTTCTAAAGGAATTAATAAGAATATATCACAAAATGCTTCTCCAATATTGAGAAGCATTTTTTGTTTACCGTAGTTTCATCAAAATCAACAAATGTCTTCAAAATCAGGTACTAAAGCACATAAATTAATCAAAAAAAAGTCACAAATTAACTCTCAGGAGCCAACTCTACCTCTAGACCTTCAAGATCTTTTGAGATGTGTATTTGACAACCCAATCTAGAGCTTTCTTTGACGTAAAAAGCTTCAGATAACATAGCTTCTTCATCATCTTGCATTTCTGGTAAGTCGTGTTCGGAATTGATGTAGCATTGACAGGATGCACACATAGCCATGCCTCCACAAACACCAATTGTTCCTTCTGAAGCAAGTTCATAACTACGAACAACCTCCATAAGATTCATTGACATATCCGTTGGTGCTTCAATATTGTGTTTTACACCATCGCGATCAATGATTGTGATTTTTACATCATTACTATCCATTAATCAATAGTTTTTACAACAGATTTTGGTGCTTCTTTTCGTGTTCCGTCAAAACCATCTACTCCTGCTACGGTTGTATACTTTAAAACATACCGTTTACCTGGATTGATAATCTGATATGCAGCTTGACACATTAATGTAGCTTCATGAAAACCGCAAAGAATTAACTTTAATTTTCCTGGATATATATTTCCATCACCAATAGCAAAAATACCAGGAATGTTAGTTTGGTAATCTAATGCATTATTCACTTTTATAGCGTTCTTTTCAATATCTAATCCCCAATTAGCTATTGGTCCTAATTTAGGGGATAATCCAAAGAGTGGGATAAAATGGTCCGTTTCTAAATTAAAAGGTGCTTCATCTTTTTTTGTAATTTCTAAAGCCTGAACTTTATCATTTCCAACAATAGCCGTGATTTCTGCAGGAGTAATTAAATTAATTTTTCCTTGATTTTTTAATTCTTGTACTTTTTCAACAGAGTCTAGATGACCTCTAAATTCATTACGACGATGCACCAGAGTAACACTTTTGGCAACATCGGCTAAAAAGATTACCCAATCTAAAGCAGAGTCACCTCCGCCAGCTATAACAACATTCTTATTTCTATAAATTTCTGGCTCTTTGATAATATATTCAACACCTTTATCTTCAAAATCTGTAATATTATCTAATAATGGTTTACGTGGCTCAAAACTTCCTAAGCCACTAGCTATAGCAACGACTGGTGCATGATGTTTCGTTCCTTTGTTGGTTGTAACAATAAACGTTCCGTCTTCTTTTTTTTCTATAGTTTCTGCCCGCTCACCTAGGGTAAATCCTGGCTCAAACTGCTTGCATTGTTCCATCAACTTGTCAGTTAAGTCACCAGCTAAAATTTCTGGATATGCAGGAATATCATATATAGGTTTCTTAGGATATATCTCAGAACATTGTCCTCCTGGCTGAGGCAAAGCATCTATAAGATGACATTTGAGTTTTAATAAGCCAGCCTCAAAAACAGCAAAAAGCCCAGTTGGGCCAGCACCTATAATAATTATATCTGTTGTAATCATTTAATTATAATATTGAAAGCAAAAGTAATAATATACTTCACATTAGAATGTGATTTTTATCACATTAGTTATTCTACATTAATAACTTTTTCTATCTGCGGTGCATATTTTTTTATGGTCATTTCTACACCTGATTTTAGTGTCATTTGATTGACACTACAAGAGATACATGCACCTTCTAGTTGAACCTTAACAAACTTATCCTCTTCAATAGAAAGTAATGAAATATCACCACCGTCGCTTTGCAGAAATGGACGGATTTCATCCAATGCTTTTTCTACATTTAATTTTAGTTCTTCTGTGCTCATCTATTTTTTTTTACGGCAGAACAACCTGCCATTGTTGTAATTTTTATTGCTTCTGTTTCAGGTAAAGCCTTGTTTCTAGATACAACTTGCTCTACAACGCTTTTAGTCAATTTCTCAAAAGCTTCTTCAATAGGAGTTGCTGTTTGTAAAGCTGCTGGGCGACCAACATCTCCGGCTTCTCTTATACTTTGTACTAAAGGTAGTTCTCCCAAAAATGGTACTTGTAAATCTTCGGCTAAATGCTTTGCGCCTTCTTTTCCGAATATATAATATTTGTTTTCTGGTAATTCGGCTGGTGTAAAGTAAGCCATGTTTTCTATAATACCTAAAACAGGCACATTGATACTATCTTGCTGAAACATTGCCACACCTTTTTTTGCATCTGCTAAAGCTACATTTTGAGGTGTACTTACAACTACAGAACCTGTAATTGGCAATGCTTGCATAATACTTAAGTGAATATCTCCTGTTCCTGGAGGTAAATCCAACAATAAGAAATCTAACTCTCCCCAGGCAGCATCAAAAATCATTTGATTCAAAGCTTTTGAAGCCATTGGCCCTCGCCAAATTACAGCTTGGTCTGGCTTGGTAAAAAATCCAATCGATAAGACCTTAACGCCATAATTCTCTACAGGTTTCATTTTTGATTTCCCGTCAATATTGACAGACAAAGGTCTCTCTGATG
>CAJQQC010000114.1 GCA_905480385.1 uncultured Winogradskyella sp. | reverse complement strand
TATTACGTTCTCCAACAATACCTAGGTTATCAATAAACTCTACTAAATCGGGTATTACAACTAGAGAAGCCATATGGTCTCCACCTATTCTATCTGGAAGAATTACATTATTTGCGCCTGCCAACTTTAATTTATTGTAAGACGTTTCTTGTGAGGCGCGGCTTATGATACTCATCTTTTTATTGATTTGTCTTGCAGACAATACCACAAACAAATTATCGGCATCACTTGGTAATGCAGATATTAATGTATCTGCCTTTTCTATTCCAGCCTGAAGAAGTATCTCATCTTCATTAGCATTACCATGAACAAAAAGGATATCATCCTCTTGAAACCTTTCAATGATTTCCTTATCGCGTTCGATAATTACAAATGGTTTATTGTACGCCAAAAGCTTTTTGGCAGCTTGTTTTCCATTTCGTCCAAAACCACATATTATAATATGATTAGACATATTGTCTATAGTCTTCTGCATCTTACGTTTTTTTATATCTTCAAAATTATTTCGGCTTAAAATGTATTCAGTAATTATAGAAATGGCGTAACCTACAATAACTACACTTGCTAAAATTAAAAAAATAGTAAATATTTTAGATGGCGTGTCTAGCGGATTAACTTCAGCAAATCCAACAGTGGTTATAGTAATTACTGTCATGTAAACAGCATTAACCCAAGAATATCCCGAAATAAATCTATAACCCAAAACACCAATAAACATAATTACTATCAGCATAATTAATGCTGTATAAATTTTGGATCTAAATAGTTTTATTAAAGGATTTGCCATAGATTACAAGTCAAAAACAGAGCTTCTTTTAGTATAGATAATATCTTTTATTCGTATCCAAAATGCTAAAAATAGATAAACGGCAAATCCGAATCCTACAGTAACAAAAGTGAGATACATGAAACTTGTACGTACTACTTTAGCTCTGATACCCATACGGTCAGCAATACGCTGACAAACATAATAGCCATGCTTCTGAAAGTACAATAAAAGTCTATAAAAAATATTCATACTGCAAGTTATCTATTTTTTGAGATTAATTGACTACCAATTGCACATTGTAGGCATTTATTTTTATCGCAATATTCAGTTTTAAGCTGAATTAAACCTTGAGATGTCATTGCAGATTTATCAATTGGCTTTAACTCTAAAAATTTCTCAACAATTGAATTCTTTTCAATCTTGACAGATTTTATAAGGTTAAATACAGCTTCTTCTGATGATTTACCTAATGCTTTTGAATGACTGAATTTTAAAGGCAAAATCGTATTTATTAATAATAAATCGATGAATGACTTTGTTAGTTTTTTCTTTACAGATTTTGAAGCTTTAGAAAACACATAATGTGATTTCCAAAATACCGAAGCCTCTACTTCAAAAAGATTATAAAATTCTTCAGCTGTGGTTAATTTCAAGATTTTTGAAAACAATCCTTGTTCCTTATACATTAGCATAGCTAGCTGAGACAATCTTATTGTTGGAAAATTTGGTGGCCGCAATCTAAAAAATTGTAACGGTAATACACCTTGATTATTAAGCTGAAATTTCTGTTTTAAAAATTGAAATCGCTTTTGTAAATCTAAATAATATACGTCCTGAATGTCATCGTCTAATAAAGAGGCTTGACCGAAAAACATAGCTTCTAAATCTGTAGCATTGTGAGAAACTTTTCTAACTATAGAATAATCCATTGAATTAGCTAAACTGAAGAATGAATCTCCATTGACTTTGAGTCCAAAGTTTTTGCATAGCATTTTAAACAATACAGCTTCCCAATCGTTTTTAGATACCTCAAGTAGCTTATATATGTCTTTTGATTTACGTTCTAGTCTTTCGATGTAAAGGCGTTCTATCCAGTTAGTAAGTTTAAAATCATCTACCGAAGCAAAATCAGTTTCACAATTAATCCAAGATTTGGATTGCATCAACTTTTGATAGCTATCTAATAAACTTTTATCAACATAGTCTCTTAATTCTAATGTTGGAATTGGGGTGTTATCCTTTCTAAAGATATCTGTATCGTGATCCCAAACAACATGTAAAATTACATTATCATAAGCTTTATCAGTTTCGTGATTGTGTACATACCAATCTGATGATTTGATATGGATTTCAACATTCCCAGCCCACTTTTGATTATCGATAACCACTTGCGCATTAAAAAAATCTGGCCCAGAATTGTAATTATGTTGCCCCAAACTAATAATACTCACCTTTTCAGAATTTACAGTTAGTAAATCCCTGGTATTAAATCGTTTGTGTTTCCAAATAAAATGAAGGAAATCTTCTTGCATGCTCTAAAATAAAAAATCCCGAGAAATGCTCGGGATTTTTATTAAATATATCTTCAAAATACTACAATGCACTGATAATATCGTGCTTTGTAATAATATGATATTTGCCGTTTTCTAAATCAACTAAAACTGCATTACTTTCTTTATTAATGAGTTTAGAAATCTCTTCGATTTTAGTGTTCAAATTTACAATAGGATAAGGTTTACTCATCACTTCTCTTATTGGTAAATCAGAAATGTTTTTATCTTCAACATATTTTCTAAATAAATCGGTTTCATCAACTGCACCAACAAATCCAGTGATATCTTCTACAGGTATTTGAGAAATTTTAAAAGACCTCATACGCTCAATAGCGTGTGATACCAATTCTTCTGTTTTAATAGTAACCAAAGGTTTGTCTGAATGGTCTTTAATCAAATCTAAAGCTACAGTAACTTCATCTTCAATAAAACCACGCTCACGCATCCAATCGTCATTAAACATTTTACCAACGTAGCGACTTCCATGGTCATGATATAATACCACAACAACATCTTCTGGTTTGAAATGTTCTTTTAATTGCAAAACACCTTTTATAGCTGCACCTGCTGAATTCCCTAAA
This sequence comes from uncultured Winogradskyella sp., assembly GCA_905480385.1. Classification (GTDB taxonomy): domain Bacteria; phylum Bacteroidota; class Bacteroidia; order Flavobacteriales; family Flavobacteriaceae; genus Winogradskyella. Next base: position 4,215 of record CAJQQC010000114.1, on the reverse strand, counting down.
AACATACCTTCTTCTTTTGCTAGCTTTTGCGTGTAAACCGCTGCATCTTTATCGGTCACTTTTGTAAACCCGTCAATAACTCCAAAGTTTACATTTGCAGGCAAAATATCTTCTCCAATGCCTTCAGTGATGTATGAGTAGATTTCGTTTTCATCAAAAACTCCTGTCTCATGATATTTTTTAAAAACTGAACCATAAGTGTCAATTCCCCAAACTTTTACATTTGGATTTTTCATTTTTAAATAACTTCCTACACCAGAAATTGTCCCACCAGTACCAACACCAACTACGAAGTGTGTGACTTTTCCATCAGTTTGTTCCCAAATTTCTGGACCAGTACTTTGAAAATGCGCTTTGCAGTTGCTAGGATTATCGTATTGATTAACATACCAAGAATTTGGAGTTTCTTCTGCTAAACGTTTAGAAACTGAATAGTAGCTTCGTGGGTCAGTTGGTTCTACATCAGTTGGACAAACTACAACCTCTGCACCAACAGCCCTCAAAATATCCATCTTTTCTTTGGATTGCTTATCGCTTAAAACAAATACGCATTTATAACCCTTAATGATGGCCGCAAGAGCCAATCCCATACCTGTATTTCCTGAGGTACCTTCAATAATAGTTCCACCTGGTTTTAGTCTTCCATCAGCTTCTGCGTCTTCAATCATCTGAAGTGCCATACGGTCTTTCACAGAATTACCTGGGTTAAAAGTTTCGTATTTGGCTAAAACCAAACAGTCTAACTCTTCAACCAATTTATTCATCTTAACCATAGGTGTATTTCCGATGGTTCCTAATATATTTTCAGCGTAATCCATAGTCGTAAATTTGCTGTGCAAATTTAAATGAAAAGTAACAAGTATTTAATTAAATATCAATTTTGTTTTAGTCGAAACGGATTGCCTTTACTGGAGATATTTTTGAGATGATTACCGAAGGAATTAGTAACATTAATAAACAAACTACAAACGTCCCAATATTTAGAATAAGTATATAATCCCAACTGATATAAACTGGCGCCTCACTGACGTAATATGTATCTGGATTTAAAGGAAAAAGTTTTAAATATTTCTGAGCAAATAACAGACCTAAACCTATAGAGTTTCCCCAGAATAGACCTAATCCAATGAGATATGATGCGTTATATAAAAACACTTTTCGGACAGACCAGTTGGCTGTTCCTAAAGCTTTTAAAATACCTATCATTTGTGTACGTTCTAGGATTAGTACCAGTAATGCAGTTATCATATTAATTCCGGCAACTAAAATCATGATAGCAATAATACCATAGGTGTTACTATCAAAGATTTTTATCCAATCAAAAACAGTACTGTATTTTCTAGTTACCGTTGTTGATTTCATTAAAGAAGGAATCTCTCGATATATAGCTTCACCCTTTTCTTCAATTTTTGAAAAATCATCAATAAAAACCTCAAAAGCACCCACTTGGTCAGACTTCCATTTATTTAATCGTTGTATATGTCTAATATCTGCGATACAAAATTTTTCATCCAGCTCCTGAAAACCGGAATTAAAAACACCTACAATTGTAAATTTTCGAATTTTTGGTAGTCGTTCTAAATTTTCAGTAAATAAGGTTTGAAATGAATCACCAACTCCAAAACCTAAACGATTGGCTAGATGTTTTGAAATCAATATTTCGTTATTCAGTGCTTTAGTAAAGTCTGGCAAACGTCCTTCCACAAGGAATTCTTCAAAATAATTCCATTTATAATCTTTACCTACACCTTTGATAACAACACCTTCAAAATCACTATTCGTTCGTATAACTGTAAACTTATTAGCAGTACCTTGAATATGAGAGATGCCCTCAACCGTATTGAATTCTGGATAAAAATCCTGTTCTAAACTTAAGGGTACTTGTGACTCATCAGAGACATTAGTGTCGTAATTATCTATAATTATATGGCCATTAAAAGCGACAACCTTATCTCGGATTTTTTGTTGTAATCCTAAACCAGTGGCAATAGCAATAAGCATGACAATAATACCTATAGCTATAGCAGCAATACCAATTTTAATTATTGGTGCCGAAACACTACTTTTATACGTTTTACTGCCAATTATACGTTTGGCTATAAAGAGTTCGAAATTCAAAATAAACTACACCATTTATGATGTTCAAAAATACAGTTTTATTATTGGTTATAGCATTAGCAAGTTGTGGTAATGCTGTTAAATCTAAAGATAATGATTTGAAGATTAAAAACTCTAGGAGTGACACAAAGGTGTCTAGACTTCTGGATGATAAAAGCATAATTATAGGCGCAAATCAAACTAAAAGCTATTTACCGGTTTTAAAAGGTAAACGTGTTGGTGTGGTAGCTAATCAGACTTCGGTAATTAGAGTTGTTGGCAAAATTAGTGGATTACGAAATACTGAAGCTGATGGTCTTGAGATTACTACTAATAGATATGAGCACATTGTAGACTCGTTGCTAAAACTAAATATTAATATCAAAAAAGTATTTTCTCCAGAGCATGGTTTTAGAGGAAAAGCAGATGCTGGTGAATTGGTAAAAGATGGTAAGGACACAAAAACAGGTTTAGATATTTATTCTTTACATGGCAAACATAAAAAACCCACTAAAGAACAGCTTCAAGATATAGATATTATGGTTTTTGATATCCAAGATGTTGGTGTGCGTTTCTATACTTACATTTCGACATTACATTATGTTATGGAAGCTTGTGCTGAGAAAAATATTCCGCTTTTAATCCTAGATAGACCAAATCCTAATGGGAATTATGTTGATGGTCCTGTTTTAGAAAAAGAGCATAGTAGCTTTTTAGGTATGCATCCCATTCCTTTGGTACACGGAATGACTATTGGTGAATATGCTCAAATGATAAATGGAGAAAATTGGTTAAGCTATGGCATCCAATGCAAATTAACCATCATTCCTCTCAAAAACTATACACATACAAGTACCTACAATTTACCTGTAAGGCCATCTCCAAATTTACCTAATGACCAGTCTATAACATTGTATCCAAGTCTAGGCTTGTTTGAAGGCACAAATATCAATGCAGGTCGAGGTACAGAATTTCAGTTTCAGCGTTATGGCGCCCCTTTTTTAAATAAAGATCATTACGAATTCAGTTACACACCAATTGCAAACTTTGGCGCAAAATATCCGAAGCACCAAAATACAGTTTGCTATGGTGCAGATTTATCTACCATAAAAGCAGAAAGAAGTTTTACCCTAAGATATATAATAGACAGCTATAATAATACTACTGATAAATCTAAATTTTTCAATATGGCAAACTTTACAAAACATGCTGGTACTGAAAAATTACAACAACAGATTGAAGCTGGTAAAACAGCTAATGAAATTAAAAATAGTTGGCAAAAAGGATTATCCGACTTTAAATTAGTAAGAGAAAAATACCTTATATATGATTAACTTATTATCGAGATGTAATTGGATATTCTTTTATCACATCAATAACAAATACAATACGTAATGGTGATTGAATAGCTACCAAAACATTACGTCCTTTGGTTAGTCTATTAAGTGGTAATTTATAAAAAGTGCTATCTACTCTAACATTTACTTCTTTTTCTTCAGTAGTATTTGCGGTATAGAGGTAATTTATTTTTTTATCACTTTTAAGAATAAGTGTGTCCTTGGTTTTATTCAAATCATGATAAAGACCTGAAGCAATAACATTAGTGTTTTTTCGTATAGTTGCAACTCCATTTTGAGAAAATGCAGAATTAGTTAGTCCAACAATTAAGACTGTGAATATTAAGCGGGGGAAGTATTTCATATATCTATTAAGTTAAACCGTAAGTTTATCTCAACATGGATTAATTAATCCAAGCAAATATATGATTTTTTAATTTATACGTTATTTTACTCAATACCTTCAGTGAATGTAGGCTTTTCATAGGCATGGAAAGGTTGTTTTAGTAATTCTGAAATATTACTGTTTTTTGTTTCGTTTGGAAAAACATCAACACCATAAACTAATTTTTCACGTTCCATGTACATGTAGGTTCCGAATACTCTATCCCAAATTGAAAAAATATTTCCATAATTAGAGTCCGTATATGGTAATCTATAATGGTGGTGAATCTTGTGCATGTCTGGTGAAATCAAAACATAACTAATAAGTTTATCAACCGCTTTTGGAAGCTTAATATTAGCATGTGTAAACTGTGTAAATATTAAAGATAACGCCTGA
>CAJQQC010000113.1 GCA_905480385.1 uncultured Winogradskyella sp. | reverse complement strand
AATCTTCAAATGGCTGTAATTTAATACCGTATATCTCTTTTCCTATTTTCTTTACGTTATCACAAATCCAATGAAACGCTATACCTTTTTCTACCAAGCGTTTTGCTATAGTTTTACCCTTAAAACCTGCACCCCAAATGGTTATTGGACGAGATGTGTCGTAATCTAATTTTAGAAAATAGTGAAGTTTTATGTCCAAAAAATAATTCTGAGCATAATGTTTGTGAGTTCTGGATGTACGTGTGCTATAATCACGCCAATAATGTAAAAGCTGATTGCTAGGAATACATTTATATCCTTGTTCATAAAAACGGAATGTCAAATCGTAATCTTCTGGGTATCTATTTGGATTAAAAGCGTCACAAGCCAATAAATCTGTACGATGCAACATCCAACAAGGAGAGGCAATCACACATTCCTTATAAATTTCAGAATAATTTTTGCCTGCTTTGGTTAATCTGTTTAGCCAAGCTTCATATTTAGCGTAACCATTACTAATAACTATTTCACTAAAGTACTTAACTAATCCCAAAGCTATATGATGTTCTCCGTATTCTTTAAGTTGATTTACCATGACTTCAAGCTTGTTTTCAGCCATGATATCATCACTGTCCATGCGTGTAACATAATCACCGGAACTTTCTTTAAATGCTTTCTGAAGGGCTTTAATTATTCCATCACCATCGTTTTTAAACAACTTTATTCTACTATCAGATTTTGCTAAATTCTCAACAATTTTAAAAGAATTATCGGTCGAATGGTCATCAATAATTACTAACTCCCAATTGTTATAATTCTGATTAATTATTGAGTTCAAACATTGCTCGATATAATCCGAAACGTTTTTGAAAGGTGTTAATATGCTAACAAGTGGTTGAGACATGGCACGAATATAGTAATACTCATTTTAACATAAACTTTACTATTTTATTTGTAACAGACATTAGATTTGTTCTTCAAGTAAACAAACTATTATAAAAATGAAAAAATACATTTCAATTACTACGCTCTCAGTACTATTAGTTGCCTGTGGTCCAACAAAACCAAAAGTGGACAATTCTGCAGCAAATAATCCCATTGTAACAGTTTTAGATTTAACAGGTGTAGACAATGATAGAGTGCCTGTTGTTATTAATCCAGGTCGATTTAGTGAAGAAACGGTTACCTACAGATTACCAAAAGTAGTTCAGGGAACTTATTCTGTTAGTAATTTTGGAAAGTATATCGATGATTTCAAAGCCCTGGATTATGATGGAAATACACTTTCTACTGAAAAGATAGATATTAATACTTGGACAATTGTTAATGCTACAAAGTTAGATAGAATTGAATATTATGTCAATGACACTTACGATACTGAAAAAGAGGGTGGTATTGGTAAAGAAGTTCCTTTTTCTCCATCAGGAACCAATATTGAAGTGAATAATTTTGTACTAAATCTTCATGGTTTTATAGGTTACTTCGACAGCCTTAAAAATAACCAATATGTTTTAGATGTCTCAGCTCCAGCCGATTTTATAAGAACTTCTGCTTTGCAGGATAATGGCTCTGTGACTTCTGATGATGGTAAAACAATTACAAGTAAATATTTTGCACAACGCTATTTTGATATCACTGATAACCCAATGATGTATGGAAATCTTGATGTACAAGAGTTTATGGTCGGTGACATTAAAATCGTATTAAGTGTGTATTCTCCAAATAATGTACATACCGCAGAGAGTTTAAAGCAAACCATTTTTGACATGATGAAAGGACAGAAAGCTTATTTAGGTGATATTAACAGTACACCGCGTTATGATATATATTTATATTTATCAGATGGCTCTGAAGACGCGCCAAAAGGATTTGGAGCTTTAGAGCACCATACATCTACTGTTGTTGTGTTACCAGAAGCTATGGGAAAGGAGCAGTTGGATAAATCAATGACAGATGTTGTCGCACATGAGTTTTTTCATATTGTGACGCCATTATCTGTTCATTCTGAAGATATACATTATTTCGATTATAATAAACCTACGTTTTCAAAACATTTATGGATGTACGAAGGCGTAACCGAGTATTTTGCTCAACATTTTCAGGTTTATGAAGGATTGATTGATCCAACTGAATTCTATAATGTTTTGATGGGTAAAATAGATTTTTCGAAGCGATATAATGATGCTCAAAGTTTTACTATAATGAGCGAAAATGTATTGAAGGAAGGTTATAAAGAAAATTATGCTAACGTCTATCAAAAGGGTGCATTAATTGGTATGTGTATGGATATTTTAATGCGAAAAGAAAGCAATGGTAAGCGTAGCATACTGTCTTTAATGAAAGAATTGTCTGCTAAATATGGAAAAGAAAAACCTTTTGAAGATGATAATTTAATAGCAGAAATTACCGAAATGACATATCCTAGTGTAGGTGAGTTTCTAAAAACTTATGTAGTAGGTGATGTGCCTATTAACTATGATGAATTCTTTAGTATGGTAGGCTTAGTAAACGGTAAAACAGAAGTAGAGACCAACTATATTTTTGCTGGTGGTCAGAATATTATTTTTAGTGGTGCACCAGGTAAAGGTATTTTCTTTACGGATGTAGCTTTAAAAAATTCATTTTGGAAAGCTCAAGATATTAAAGCTAATGATGTGATTAAAACGGTCAACGGAAAAGAGTTGACGCTTCAAAATGCACAAGAAGTTATAGGTGGAATGTTCACATGGCAAGAAGGACAAGATATTGAGATGACCCTAGAGCGTGATGGAAAACCTATAGAAATTAAAACAAAGTTGACTAAGGCTTTTGCAACATCAAAGGGTCTAATTGAGGATGAAACTGCGACTAAAGCAAAATTTGATTTAAGAAATGTTTGGTTATTGCATAATTATTAAATCTTAGAGCCTCATTTAAAACTTGATTTCTTTTTTTTTTTAATATCTTTAAGCTCCCATATTTATCATTTTTAATAAAATAAGTAACTTAATTATGAAATTTCTATTAGTAGAGGACGATAAAATTACAACTCTTTCAATTTATAAAATTTTAAATAACGAATTCAATTCTATAGATATAATACAAACCGAAAACGGACAAGAAGCACTAAACTATCTTAAGAATTGTTCCCAGAATGAGTTACCTCATTTCATTATGTTAGATCTTAACATGCCAATAATGAATGGTGTTGAATTTCTCTCATTTATAAGGCAAGATGATCGTTTTTCTAATCTCCCTGTTGTTGTTCACACGACGAGTTCTAATCCTGAAGATTATTTTGAATGTGTAAAACTTGGGATTAGTGGTTATTTTGTCAAAAATGTAGACTATAAAAAGTTTAAAGAGACTTTAATTGATATTGTGAAATATTGGACTAACTCACTTAGTAATTAATTATGAAAGGATTTATTTTCACTAATTTTATTGATTTTGTAGAAAAGTCATTTGGTCTCGAAATGGTTGATAAAATGATATATAATTCTGACCTAAAGTCGAAAGGTGTATACTCAGCCTTTAATAGTTATGATTTTAGTGAATTACAAAGCATGCTCACCTATGTATGCTCTAAATCTGGCATGGAGTCAAAAATTGCATTGGAGGAATTCGGAAAATTTGTATTTCCATATTTAATTGGTAAACATAGTTACATAATAGAAAGATATAAAGATCCCTTAGAACTCATAGCTGGGATTGAAAGCCATATACATATGGAGGTAAAAAAATTATATGAAGATGCAGAGTTACCTACATTTTCAGTGGTTGAAAAAACAAAAAATCAATTAGGTATTATTTATCAATCCAAGAGAGGCCTTACCTATTTTGCTATAGGCTTGATGAAAGCGACATTAAGTCATTTTAATGTAAAAGGTAACGTATCAGTAGATGAAAGTTTTGGTGGGCAAGAAAATAATGCGATAAAATTTACTTTAACAGTTTAGGATTTATTGTAATTAATTGCAAATACTTTCAGTTCTCCTAGAATTCATGTAAATTCCAAAAAAATACAGTGTTATTTAAAGTAGTTATTACATAATTATGTCCATAAATGAGATTGAAATACTAAAAAGAGCCTTAAATCGTGAGCGAGAGGCAAAGGAGATTGCAGAAAAATTTGTTGAACAACGCATTTTTAATCTATACTCTGAGAATGTATCCCTAAATAAAAAGTTTAAATCTCAATCTGAATTTCAACGAATTTTAATTGATAACCTGGTAGATGCCCTATTTGTAATAGACTTTAAAGGTAATATTCTACAATCAAACAAGGAAGCTAGAAAATTGATAGGTTTAAAATCATTTGAAAATTTCCCAAATTCTATATCGGAATTTAGCAATAATAATTATAAATCTCTTTTACACAAATTCAAAAATTTAAATTTAAAAACTCTTAAAGAAAAAAGTTTTAAGTGGAATTTTATAAACAGAAAAAAGGAAAATAAAGTTGTAATGATTAAGTGTAAATTATTATCTAGTGGTGATAAGAATTCACATGCAATACAAGCCATAGTAAGAGACATTACAACTGAACATAAATTAGATTTACAATTACAAAGAAATCAAGAGGAACAAAAATTTGAATCACTAATTCTTAAACACCTTTTAGCCAAGGATGATCTTTATGAAAATGCTTGGACATTAGTAAATCATATTGCAAAATACCTAAAAACTGATGATTGTGTCTTTTATAGTGTAGTTAATGATAAATTAATTCAAATCGCAGCAACTGGAAATAAGGTTGAAACTAATTCTAAAACAATAATAAATAGATTAAAATTACCTGTAACAGAGGGTATTATAGGGAAAGTAGCTCGATCAAAACAAGGTTTGATTATTAATGATACTTCCAAGGATCAAAGTTATATAGTCGATGATGCTCAAAGATTATCAGAGATTACTGTGCCTATAATTTTAGACAATGAGGTAATAGGAGTTATTGACTCTGAACATCCAGAAAAAAATCACTATAAACAGTATCAATTGGATTTTTTATCCAAAATGACTACTTCGATTGCATTAAGAATTAAAGCTTCAATTACAGAGTTTGAAAAGAACATAAATACGGAAGAGTTAATAAGAACAAAAAGTAGATTAGAATTAATCTTTAACAGTGATCATAATGCAGAAGTTGTTGAATCTCTTGACGGATTAATTTTAGATGTAGGAAATGCCTTTTTAAAATTATTTAGCTTTCCATTAGAACAAAAAAAGGCATTTATTGGAATGTCTTGTGCTACTGCTAGAGAAAATCTAAAGGTATATTTTAAAAATGAGGAAGAATTTGTAACAAGAATTGATGAACTTATCACTAACCGAAATCCACATTTACAAGAGATTTTGGAATTAAAAGACGGTAGGTTTTTGTCACGAGATTTTATGCCTGTTGTATTAAATGGTAAACTAGATTGTTTTGTATGGCGTTATAGAGATGTTACACTCAGTGTTAACTATGAAAAAAATATAGAGTTCGAAAAGACAAAATACAAGAGTATTATTGACAATATGAATTTGGGTTTATTGGAGGTTGATAATAATGATAACATTTTATCTGTAAATAAATCGTTGGCTGTAATGACTGGTTATTCGACTCAAGAACTTTTTGGTAGTAAAGCAAAGGATCTATTACTTTCAAACCAGAATGAACTAAATAGTCTTTTTAGAGAAAAAAGGGAATATCATAAACATAATTATAGTGTCCCTTTTGAGTTAGAAATTATTAGAAAAGACGGGACGAAGCGTAATTGGCTTACGAGCGGAAATGCATTAAAGGATATCAATGGTGTTGCTTATGGTTCGGTATGGGTTAATTTGGATATAACCGAACTTAAAAATCTTATAGATAAAAATGAAAAATTAATTAAGAACTTAACGGATAGTAATGAAGAACTGTCTCATTATGCTCATCTAGTATCTCATGATCTTAAGACTCCTCTTCGTACAATTTCTACTTTTGTTAATTGGATTAAAGATGACAATGAAAATAATTTAACTGATGAAAGTATAGAGCACATAAAAACTTTAGAAGACACCATACTAGATATGGATAAACTTATATCTAGTACTTTACAGTTTGCAGAAATAAGAAGCTCAGATGGTAAAAAAAATGCTCGAATTAATTTATCTGAGGTCATTAACACTTTAATAGCCAATAATTTTTTACTCTTTGAAAAAGAATTTAAAATAAGATACCCAAAGAATTTTCCTATCATAGAATACAATGAGGTTCAAATAAAACAAATATTTCAAAATCTGATTGATAACAGTTTTAAGTATAGGGATAAGAAGAAAAGTTCTTACGTAGAAATAGCATTTGAAGATAAATTAGATCACTATTTATTTAAAATCAAAGATAATGGTATTGGTATTGATAAAAGTTATCATCATATGGTATTTACAATATTTAAAAAAATGAATCAACGAACAGATTCTAGTGGTATAGGTCTCTGGATTATTAAAAAAATAATCGAGAATGCTGGTGGCAAAATTTGGTTTGAGTCTACTTTAGGCGAGGGTACTACTTTTTACTTTACCGTTAAAAAATAATTTTCTGAATGAAAATTATTAGAATAACCCCGTTTTAATTTCCTAAAGTAATGTTTGCTAAAATTCAATGTAAGAATGTCAATTTAATTCACTTCAAAGTTTTAGTAGTATTAATTAATACTTGGCTGCTTTACCGCTAGCTGATGAGTTTTTAATAAACTCTCTTAAATCATCATTGGCTTTAATTAAATCTTCATTTCTTAAATACATCATGTGGCCACTATGATAGCCTTTAAAAGAAAATCGGTCTTTTAGTTTTCCGCTTGGGTCAACTTGCCATTGACTATACTTTGCTTGAAAATAAGTTGTTGCTCCATCGTAGTATCCAGATTGTGTCAGTACTTTTAAATATGGGTTTTGTGCCATGGCTTGTCGTAAGTTTTCACGAACATTATCATTACTTCTGTCCCAATTACCAACATTTCCAAAAACATTGTATTTAACATCGGTCTTAAAGCCTAATTCATTCTGGATGTAATAATTTATTGCAGGAGCAAAAGAATGCAGCCATGAGGTTAATTCGGCACTATAATCTGGTTCTGTTCCAGTTTCTACTTTGTCTATTCCTAAATAGCGACTGTCCAATCGTCCAATAGTTTGTCCAGTTTTATCGCGTAGTAGTTCTTTCCAGAAAAAACGATTGGGTACATCCAAATTTTGCTGT
>CAJQQC010000112.1 GCA_905480385.1 uncultured Winogradskyella sp. | reverse complement strand
AACCTTTGACGATCACGCAGTCTTCATAACCACGCTTCTCAAGCTCTTCAGTAACTTCCATTTCTACCAACTCCATCATTTCCTCGTCATCCACCATGTCGGCTTTGTTCAAGAAAACAACAATCTTGGGTACACCCACTTGGCGGGCGAGAAGGATATGCTCCTTAGTCTGTGGCATAGGGCCATCAGTAGCAGCTACTACGAGAATGGCTCCATCCATTTGTGCAGCACCAGTTACCATGTTCTTTACGTAATCCGCGTGACCTGGACAGTCAACGTGGGCGTAATGACGATTTGCTGTTGCATACTCTACGTGAGATGTATTAATTGTGATACCTCTTTCCTTTTCTTCAGGAGCGTTATCAATTTGATCGAAGTCTTTTGCTTCAGATAAACCTGCATCAGCTAATACTTTAGTAATAGCAGCAGTTAAAGTTGTTTTACCGTGATCTACGTGTCCAATTGTACCTATGTTAAGGTGTGGTTTTGAACGATCGAAAGTTGCCTTTGCCATGTTTAATTTATTTAATCTTAATTATTATTAGTGTTCAATTTTTATATACTAAAAAAAAGAGCCAATGACGAGATTTGAACTCGTGACCTCTTCCTTACCAAGGAAACGCTCTACCCCTGAGCTACACCGGCGTAAAGTATTTATTTCCTCATTAATATGAGCTTTCTGCCTTCACAGAAAATTTGAGCGAGAGACCGGGTTCGAACCGGCGACATTCAGCTTGGAAGGCTGACGCTCTACCAACTGAGCTACTCTCGCTTTTTAATTAGAATTTCTAATTAATGGTTTTCAATATTTCAAACAAGCCTCTTTTAAAAAGATGCTTTAGTGGGGAGAGCAGGATTCGAACCTGCGAAGTTAAAAACAACAGAGTTACAGTCTGTCCTCGTTGGCCGCTTGAGTATCTCCCCAATTATTAATTTTTAGGCTGCAAAAATACACCTTTATTATTGTTATTCATTCTATTAAAGAACTATTTTCTTTTCAGAAAAAAGAGCCGATGGAGGGACTCGAACCCACGACCTGCTGATTACAAATCAGCTGCTCTAGCCAGCTGAGCTACATCGGCTTTTTTGTTGCTTTTTTTTGTCAAATTTTTAACATAAAAAAGTCCGCTATTTCTAACGGACTGCAAATGTAATGTTTTATTTTCTCTTTCAAAATATTTTTGAAAAATTTTTCATCAGGAATGTGACCTTAATTTTTCTTTTCGTTTTTTTAAGCGTCTCATTAGCGATGTTGCAGCCAAATCTGCTCCTTCTTCAAAGGATTTACTGTGTTTTTTTACTACAAAGGTATCACCAGGCACACTTAATTTTGCCTCAAATATTTTATTTTCTTTATCACTTGTATTTTCAACTTTTAGAAATATATCTGCTTGAATAATCTTATCGTAATAAAGATTTAATTTCTCAAAACGTTTTTGAATAAAATCTTTCAACTTAACGTCTGCTACAAAATTGATGGATTGTGTGTTTACATTCATAAACTATAGTTTAGTTTTTTAATTATTATTTCTCGGATGTGCTTTAGCATGCACTTTTTTTAGCTCAGCTATACTGTTATGTGTATAGACTTGGGTTGCAGCTAAGCTAGAATGACCGAGCAATTCTTTTACTGAATTAATATCAGCACCTTCATTTAGTAAATGTGTTGCAAAAGAATGCCTGAGCACGTGTGGGCTACATTTTAGTTTCGAAGATGCCTCACTAAAATACTTATTTATTATCCTATACACAAATGTCTCATACACTTTAACTCCCTTATTAGTTAAAAGTAAATAATCTTTATCTTTAATTTCGGCTAAGCCACTTTTATACTCTTTATAACTATTTATAGTTTCAATGACTGAGGGAATTAAAGGTATGTAACGCTCTTTATTACGTTTACCCAACACCTTTAATGTTTTTTTATTTGAATCAATATCTTTCACTTTTATGTCAATTAATTCTGCGCGTCTAATTCCTGTAGCATAAAATAACTCAACAATTAATTTGTTTCTTGAACTTTCAAAATCTTTTACATCATTCAATGCTTTTAATACATTACTTAATTCTTTTTGAGAAAATGGTATTTGAATTTTCTTTTCAATCTTTAAAGCCTTGTGACCTTTTAATGGATTTAATTTAAGATCGTCTATTTTTATTAAAAACTTATAGTAAGAATTTAGTGATGAAACTTTTCTGTTAATACTTCTATTGGTAATCCCAGAATTAACTAGACCAACTATCCATTGCCTAATTATATTATATCTAACAACACCTATGGATTCATCATTATAATCGTTATCTAAAAAACGTTGAAAACTTTCGAGATCTTTTATATAAGCTGTAGCCGTATGAACGGAATACTTCTTTTCTAGTAATAAATAATCTGAAAATTTTTCTAATGACATATAAACTGTTATTGAATTAAAAATAGCTTTTATTTATCTGAGATAAAAGCTAGACATAAAAAAAATCCCGATTACTTTATTTAGCACCGGGATTTTTATTTCTTCAGTCTTTTTATTTAAATCTGTTCTGCGTCTTTTAAACTTTGAACATATTCAGCCTTTTGTATTTCTTCTCTACGAACAATTGAAGGTTTAGCATATTGCTTTCGTGATTGTAACTCGCGTCTAACGCCAGTTCGATTGAACTTTTGTTTATAGCGTTTCAATGCTCTCTCTATATTTTCTCCTGAATTTATCTGAATCTTTAACATAGGTCTTAACCTCCTCTCTTTTAGATTTTGGGGGCAAATATATGAAGTAATTCTGCTTTAAAAAAGCAGTCGTCTTATTTTTAAAATTAATCCTTATATAAAGATGCGCGTTGAGAAAGATCATTAATTAGCTGCTCATCTTCTTCGCTTTCTAAAAGAACGTTGTAATTTTTCCAGAATTCCTTATTATATGGTTTTGAAAGAAAGATGTCCATATTCCATAGTTTAGAATTTAACTCAAACTGAACAATTTCTCTATCCAAAATTATTTCAGAGAATAATATTTCTTGTACTGTTGAATAGTAACGCTCTTCTCTATTATATCTATCAATTTCCTTTTGTGAGACTTTTTTATTGGTTTTCAATCCAACATTGACAAGTTTTGGTGTTTCATAATAGATGTAATTAGGATACATTTTATCATTATATTCGATATAATTAATAATAAGCTTATGATTAGTTTGTGTACCTAGTAGACGTTTACTTCTACTTTTTTGAGCATCAGAGGCTGCTACTAATTCATATTCTATTTTCTTTATGGCATAGTTGTCATAATATATATAAAGCCAGCCTTGAGCCTTATAACCTTCATTATATATACCTTTAGTATTCAAGCCAACAAAGTCTATACTTTTGTTAATTTTAATTTTGTAAATCTTTCGGCTATCATCTACAAGAAGTGTATCCATTACAAATTGATGTGTCTTTAAAATATCCTTTCCGAAAAGTGCCTTTGTGTCTTCTACGTTCCTGAGTAAGTTTAATTTTCCTTGAAATAAGTTTTGAAGTCCATTTACTCGAGTATCATTCCACTTAATAGATTTTACAAGTTGTTCTTTTGAAACATCGTTTCTCCTGATGTCCTGAGTTTTTAATCTATTTCGTTTTATATTTCTATTTCGATAAGACACGTATGAAAATATACTATCAACATCACGTAGATCATAACTCTTACGCATTTCATCAACATTAACTTTAAGATGTTCAGTACTTTTTGCGCCGTAACCAGAATCGTAGACTGTAATTGCACTTTCTATGAGCCACTTAAATTCTAGACTATTTCGTTCCTTATGACGTAAAAATCCTTTTTGGAGATAGGCAGAATCAGGTAAGTTTTTTGATAATCTTTCTAAGGCTTTGAGAACAATACCGTTTCCTGTTGTTGGTCTTGGATCAGCTACTATCACAATTTCATCAAGCGAAGCAATATCCTCTTCGAGAAAGATATCTTTAGAGTTATCGTAATCACTAACTAGTACTTTAAAACTTTTGAAACCAATTGAAGACACTACTAAGGTATCATTTTGATGCTCCGAAGGCACCAATAAAACAAAACGTCCATCAGAATTACTGATGGTCCCAATTGTAGTATTCTTTATGTAAACACTTGCATTCTCAACTGGTAAGACATAAGCGGAGTCAATTACTTTTCCTTTTAATTCGACTTGAGAAAAGCCTAAAAAAGAAACAAAAAATAAAGTTATGGCAAAAAATAGTTTGAAGTGATTACAATACATTATAAGTTGGTTTAGTGAACAAACTAACATCATGACTAAGACTATTCCGTCTTATAAACTTCAAAACTAATCAAATTATTTTATGTCGCTGGCTTATAATCTTTATTGTCGATTACCATCTTTGCTATTATTTCTCTTAATATCTCAGAAGTACCACCACCAATTGGACCCAAACGGCTATCTCTTGCCATACGCGCTAGAGGATATTCTTCCATATAACCATAACCTCCTAAAAACTGAAGACATTGATATATGACATCGTCAGCCATTTTTGTTGATTGTAACTTGGACATCGTAGCTTCTTTGACCATGTAGTCACCGTTATCTAAACATTTTGTAACGTAATAGTTGAATTGCTTACAGATTTCCATTTGTGTTTCGCATTCTGCAAATGTATGTCTTAGTGCCTGAAATTTATCTATAGTTCTACCAAAAGCTGTTCGCTCTGACATGTATTTTTTGGTATACTCCAAAGCATATTCTGCTCTAGCATGTGCATTAACGCCCATAATTAATCGCTCTAAAGCAAAATGTTGCATAATGTATGGAAATCCTTGATTTTCTTCACCCATTAAATTTTCTGAAGGAATTATTACATTATCAAAGGCAATCTCTCCAGTATCTGATGCTCTCCAACCCAGCTTTTCTAATTTTGTTGCAGAAACACCAGACGCATCTCTATCCATAACAAAAATACTAATGCCCTTATTTCCTAATTCAGGTTTTGTTTTTGCCGCAACTATCAAATAATCACTGTAAACTCCGTTAGTGATAAATGTTTTTGATCCGTTAATTACATAATTGTCGCCTTTTTTAACAGCTGTTGTTCGCATACCAGCAACATCACTACCACCAAAAGGTTCTGTAATACAAAGACATCCTATTTTATCTCCTAGTGCACTTGGGGTTAAATATTTTTCTTTTTGTTCTTGACTTCCTTCTTTGTTTAAATGTGTCATTGCTAAATAAGCATGTGCCCATATAGCAGCTGCAAACCCACCAGAATTTATTCGCTGCATTTCTTCTAATAAAATAACAGTATAAAAGAGATCTAAATCCAATCCACCGTAAGCCTCTGGAGTAGCTAATCCAAAGTAGCCCATATCACCAAATTTCTTCCATATGAAACGCTCTATTTGACCCGTTTCTTCCCATTTTTCAATATTTGGTACGACTTCTTTTTGAAGAAAATCTCTTAAACTTTCTCTAAATAAATGATGTTCTTCAGTGAAGTATAACTTTGACATTTTGCAGATTTTTTTTACAAATACAAATATAATCTAATAATCTGTAATTTTCTGATTGGAAAACGTTCAACTTTTGTTAAATCCTCAATATTTTTAAAACCATCTCGAAGTATTCTTTCTTCAATGATACTGTTAGCAATTTCATAATCAATATGAGGAATTGTGACGAGTTGGTCACGTGTGGCTGTATTTAAATTATAGGTTTTAATTTTTCGTGGTGTCTTAACTACAAATTGTGCTTTGATTCGACCAATAACTTCTGGTGTTAATCCCCAAATTTCAGACAATTCATCTGTGCTCACAAAACCTTGGTATTTGTATCTATAATCTATAATGCGTTTTGAAAACCCTTCTCCAATACCATAAACTTTTTGAAGTTGTAATGCTGTAGCAACGTTTAAGTCTATCTTTTGAGTGACTATTTTTGGTTTACTAGAACTGGAATAAAATTTATTATATTTTTTTGGCTTGGGATTAGTCACCCAATCTGGAAATTTAAAGTAAGGAGAGATCTCTGCTAATAATGAATCTGAAACTTTAGTCACATTCTTAAAATCTTTAGCTGAATTTACCCACTTATTTGTAGCTCTAAATTGATGTAATCTATCGATTTCTTCATTAGACATCCCCAACGAATAACCTTTGTAATCTGTAATATAATTTGGATTAAATGGAAATATTTTTAGTGCTTTTAAGTCAAGTGCAACCTTTCTCAAAGAATCGACTTCTGATTTGTAAAGTCTTAATTCATCTTCATTAACATTTGTGATTTCATTGGAAGAGAAATCAAGAAAGAAATAAATGTACTGCGCTAATATGATAAGTATGACCAATAAAAAAATCCCACTCCGTTTTTGTTTAGAAAACATAAAGTGGGATTTCATTATAGATTATTATAACTAATATTATTTTTTTGCTTTGATAGCATCTAAATATCTCGTCAATTGTTTTCTTACTATTGGAAATAAGAAGAATAAGCCGACCATATTAGGGAATATCATTGCAAAAATCATTGCGTCTGAGAATTTCCAAATTGAACCCATACTTGCAGCTGCACCTATGACAACAAATAATAAGAATAAAATCTTATATACCATATCTGCAGTCTTTCCTCTACCAAATAAGAATTTCCAAGATTGTAAGCCATAATAAGACCAAGATATCATGGTTGATACTGCAAATAATACTACAGCTATAGTCAAGAATATATTAGAATATGGAATATATTCTGCAAAGGCTTTTGATGTTATACCAGCACCTTCGTAACCTACACCATCAATAAATACTACTCCAGATCCATCACCGCCATACTCAAAGAAACCACCAAAGTTAAAAATAACAATAACCAAAGCTGTCATTGTACAAATTAAAACTGTATCAATAAATGGCTCTAATAATGCAACTAAACCTTCAGAGGCAGAATATTTTGTTTTTACTGCTGAATGTGCAATAGACGCAGAACCTGCTCCAGCTTCATTAGAAAATGCAGCTCTTTGAAATCCTACTAATAAAACACCTATTAAACCACCTACTCCAAAAGCAGTTGGATTGAAAGCTTCTCTAACGATAAGCCCTATTGCATCATCTATTAAACTGAAGTTACTAAGTATGATGTAAAGACAAGCAGCTACGTACATTACGGCCATAAACGGTACAACTTTCTCTGTTACTTGAGCAATACGCTTAATTCCTCCAATAATTATAACTCCAACAAGTACAGCCAGTACTAAACCAACTATTGCCCCTGCAGCAGTACTTTCCCAATTAAACAATTCTTTAATTACAATTGTTGCTTGATTAGATTGTGCAGCATTTCCACCACCAAATGAACCACCTATACAAAAAATAGCAAAAATTGCAGCTGTAACTTTTCCTAATGTTTTAAATCCTTTAGACTTTAATCCTTTACTGATATAATACATTGGACCTCCATATACCACTCCATCTTCTCCAACATCTCTAAACTGAACACCTAATGTACACTCGACAAATTTTGTAGACATTCCTAAAAGACCACATATAATCATCCAAAACGTTGCTCCGGGTCCACCTAGGGCAATTGCTAAAGCAACACCTGCAATATTACCATTACCAACGGTTCCAGAAACTGCTGTAGCTAATGCCTGAAAATGACTTACTTCTCCTTCTTCGCTTTCATCTCTTATAGTTTCAATAGAATCTCCACCAGGTGTAGAATCACCATAAGCTGGCTCCACAACAGAGTGATCAATATCATCATATTTACCTCTTACAACATTAATTGCTTTTCCAAAAAATCGAATATTTGGAAACTTAAAGTAAAGTGTAAAAAATAATGCACTACCAACTAATAATACCAAAACAAAAGGTATTTCCATTGTTTCGGATTTATATATGGGAAAGAAAATAGCATTAAAAAAACCATCAGCTACAGGCTGAAATGCTTCGTCAATTTTTTGGTCTAGTCCTTTTTCTTGTGTGTTTTGTGCAAAAATAAATACGGGTAATAAAAGTGCAAAAATAGATAGAAGATGCTTCTTCATAAATTTAATATTAGTTAATTGTTTTTTAGTAGGCGACAATATGCTAAAAAAAAATGATTTTATAAAGCTTACAGCGTTAAAATGGTTTTAGAATTTATACAATGTTATATTTGGAGTTTAACTTATGTATTTGTTCTGGACGACCAAGAACTATAATCTTTGAGCCAGGGATAAGTTTAGTGTCAGCCTCTGGATTAACTATGTATTCACCTTTTCCGTCTTTGAAGCCTATAACACTACATCCTGTTTTACGTCTTAAATCTAACTCTTTAATCGTTTTTACAACACTGACATCGTATAACTGTT
>CAJQQC010000111.1 GCA_905480385.1 uncultured Winogradskyella sp. | reverse complement strand
AATTATGTTGTTGAAAAAGGTGAAGCCGCTTTTTACGGACCTAAGTTAGATTTCATGGTAAAAGATGCATTAGGTAGGCAGTGGCAACTAGGAACCATTCAGGTGGATTACAACCTACCTGAGCGTTTTGACTTAACTTATAAAGGTAGTGACAATGAGCTCCATAGACCTGTCATGATTCATAGAGCACCGTTTGGAAGCATGGAACGTTTTGTTGCAATATTATTAGAACATACAGGCGGAAACTTTCCTCTTTGGTTAATGCCAGAACAGGCTATCATATTATCTATAAGTGAGAAATATGAAAAATACGCTGAAAAAGTTTTAAATTTGCTAGAAAATAACGAAATTCGCGCCCTCGTTGATAATCGTAATGAAACAGTTGGGAAAAAAATACGCGAGGCGGAAATGCAAAAGTATCCGTTTATGATTATTGTAGGAGAGCAAGAAGAGAAAGATAACACAATTACAGTAAGGGCTCACGGAGGAGAAGATTTAGGCACGATTAGTGTAGATGCCTTTGCAAAAATAGTAACAAAACAAATAAATGAAGGCTTAAAAACTTTCAAATAGTAATAACGTTTAATTAAAATTTATTAGCCATAGCAATTCGTAGAAGAAAAAATTACAGCAGACGTGTAGTCCAAGAGGATAAGCACAAAATTAACGGTAAAATTAGAGCCGAAGAGGTAAGACTCGTAGGTGATAATGTAGAAATAGGTGTATATCCTACCCGAAAAGCATTAGCAATTGCTGATGAACAAGGTCTTGACCTAGTAGAAATATCACCCAATGCCAAGCCGCCTGTCTGTAAGGTTATGGATTATAAGAAGTTTCTTTATGAACAAAAGAAACGTGAAAAAGCTTTAAAATCAAAAGCAACAAAAGTAGTTGTAAAGGAAATTAGGTTTGGACCGCAGACAGATGACCATGATTATGAATTTAAAAAGAAACACGCTGAAAAGTTTCTAAAAGAAGGTGCTAAGCTTAAAGCATTTGTATTTTTTAAAGGACGTTCTATCGTGTTTAAAGAACAAGGTCAAATATTATTGTTAAGACTTGCTCAGGACTTAGAAGAATATGGTAAAGTAGAGCAAATGCCAAAACTAGAGGGTAAACGTATGATTATGTTTATTGCTCCAAAGAAAAAATAAAAACTGAATAATTCAGTACAAAGATAATAAGCGAAGCGTAATTTAAAAGAGGATAAAATGCCTAAAATGAAAACAAAATCGAGTGCTAAGAAACGTTTCAAACTAACTGGCACTGGTAAAATTAAAAGAAAGCATGCTTTTAAGAGTCACATATTGACAAAAAAATCTAAAAAGCGTAAGCTAAAGTTAACTCATGACGGTTTGGTACACAAATCAGATGAAGATAACATTAAAACAATGTTACGTTTAAAGTAATAATGTTTTAATCGGTTAAAACAATTTATAAACCCTGGAGTTAGGCAAAATTATTTAGCAAGTACCATTTTGGTCGCCTACTACAAAAAACAATTAAAGAAATGCCAAGATCAGTAAATTCAGTTGCAAAGAGAGCTAGAAGAAAAAAAGTTCTTAAGCAAGCAAAAGGATACTGGGGTAGACGTAAAAACGTCTGGACAGTAGCAAAAAATGCGGTAGACAAAGCGATGCAATATTCGTACAGAGACCGTAGAAACAAAAAAAGAACATTCCGTGCGTTATGGATTATGCGTATTAATGCAGGTGCAAGACAACATGGAATGAGCTATTCAAAATTCATGGGAAAATTGAAAGCTAATAATATTGAATTGAATCGTAAGGTTCTTGCAGATTTAGCTATGAATAATCCTACGGCTTTTGAAGCAATAGTAAACAAAGTTAAATAGGGCTTTTAGCCAAATTAATAACAACATTTCGCTTAAAAAATCCCGATTCTAAAGAATCGGGATTTTTATTTTATATACCAAATTTTTTAAACTAAACTATTTAGGTTTTATATCTCCACTACCCTTTGGAATTATATCACCTGAGCTTAATATTAAGTAGTCACTTTGTCTGTAATTATATAAATAGGCTGAGGCTACTTTGGAATTAAAATATCATTTTGAGGAACTAAAAATCTTAAGAGTTAAGTTTTTTGTTTCTTCTTTTTAGCAGCAGGAAACAATACATTATTGAGTATCAATCTATAACCTGGAGAAGTAGGATGTAAATCAAGTTCGGTTTTTGGGTCACCTACGCGGTGTGTATAGTCTTCAGGATCATGACCTCCATAGAAAGTAAAGAACCCTTTTCCTTTTATACCATGTATGTATTTTGCTTCACCATTAGTTTTATTTTCTCCCATAACCAAGACATTGGATTTTATTTGGTCACGCGTAAATGAAGTTGTTTGTCCCATAAAACCTTTAATTAAAGCTGTATGGTTTTGCGTAAGCATTGTTGGTATTGGATCCCATTTTGCAGAATATTGCATCAATGAAAAGTAATCTGTTGATTTTGGTATTCTACGCTTACGGGTCATATCTATTGAAGAAAACTCATAAATATTAGGGTTTCTCTCTAGAATATAATCCTTAAAAGCAAATGTATTTGTAAAATCAATCTTGTTTTGGTAGCCTGGTTCACTTCCATCTCCATCAAACATAGGTTCACAGATATCTATATTTTCGGCAGATAATGCAATATCAAAACTGTCCGTTGCAGAACACATGGCAAACATAAAACCTCCACCTGCAACATAGTTTCTAATTTTTAAAGCTACTGCTAATTTTGCATCGGATACTTTACTATAACCTAATCGTTTGGCTAATCTTTCAGCTTCTTTCTTCTCTTCTATATACCAAGCTGCAGATCGGTAAGACCTGTAGAACTTTCCAAATTGTCCTGTGAAATCTTCGTGATGCAAATGTAACCAATCATAAAGCAGTAACTCTTCTTTTAAAACTTCTTCGTCGTAAATAGTGTCATATGGAATTTCGGCATAAGTCAATACCATAGTAACAGCATCGTCCCAAGGTTGCTTTCCGTATGGCGTGTATACAGCAATTTTTGGAGCTTTTTCCAAAACTACTGCCTCTTGGTTGACTGATGGACTTGAAATATCATCTAAAATTTGTGTTGTTTGACTATCCGAGAGTATTTCAAATGATACGCCTCTAATCTGGCACTCACGCTGAATAATTTCTGCATTTGGTAATAAAAAAGAACCACCTCTGTAATTAAGTAGCCATTTAACTTTTAAATTTCTTTCAAGTACCCAAAAAGTTACACCATAAGCTTTAAGGTGATTTTCTTGAATCTCTGCATCCATAGGGATTAACAAGTAAGACGCATGAACAAAATAGCTGCTAAAAACTATTATTAGTAATAAAAGATATTTTTTCAATTTCAATAATTTCTGATTGGAAGATACTTAAAAAACTGAAGCTAAAGAATTCTTTATTATTCTTTTAAGATACTTAAGAAATTAATAGTCATCTAAAGATGTTTGTTTACCTGAAAGTAAACTAGCAATCATTTTTGTGCCACTAAACTGCTCCATAATTATTTTTATGAATACTGTTATTGGAATAGCCATAATTAAACCTGGAATCCCCCACAGAAATCCCCAAAACATTAACATTACTAATACAGCAATAATGTTTATTGAAAAGGATTTTCCCATAAAAATTGGTTCCAAAACAGCTCCGAAAACAACTTGAACTAAAGTTATAGAAAGCATGAAAAATAATAATGTATTTGAGGTATCTAACTCTACAAAAGCAAATATAGAAAGTAATATTACTGAAGCAAAAGAACCTACCATTTGAACAAAATTAATAACAAAGGCGAATAGTCCCCAGAAAATAGGAAAACTAACATCAAAGAATAGACACATTAAACCTGTAAAAATACCAGTTAGTGCACTGACCAAGACCTTTACTTTGATAAACTTAATAAGATCTTTTTCAATTTTTATGAATGCCTTCACTGAAGTATACTTCTGTTTTAGTATTGTATTGTTTAACATGGTTTGCACATTAATAGATTCGGCAAGCCATAGGACTACAAAAAATGCAGTCATTAACAAGGTCGTTAGAAACTTTCTCAAAAAACTAATTGTAGAACCTATATTCTCTTTTTGGAAAAATTGAGAAAACACATTCATGTATGATTCAAATTCGAAACCAAAACTATCTGACAAGTAAGCTTTCAAACTCGATATTTTAGGCTCAGCTTTATCAAGAAACTGAGTGTTATTTGCTAAAATTTCTCTACTTGAAAGCTGCACAAGTTCGACACCTATCTTTAATCCTGCAACAAATAAAAATAACACAATAATTATGCTTACAAACTTTGGGATTTTTCGTCGTCCTAACCAACGCATTAGTGGCAGAAACAACAAGGCTATAAACATTGAAAATATTAGTGGAATAAATATAAAAGAGAGTATTTTAAGTAGATAAAATACAACTGGTACAGCTATAATTAGCAATAATATATTTGTAGTACGTCTTTCTTTGAGCATAGGGAAAAAATCAATTATTTGATAAAAATAAAGTATTAGAAATCAAATAACTCTTAGCGTAATTATAAAAGTCTAAAAAGGAACACCGTCATCTTCAGGAGCATCAAAAGCATCACTAGTAGATGGAAAATTATCGGTTTTAAAAGTGTCGTCATTAGCAGCTGCATTCATTTTCGAATGGAATTCTCCAAATGGTGTGTCAAAATCATCCAAGTTATCGAACTTACCTAGATGACCGATAAACTTCAATCGGATATTTTCTAAACCTCCATTTCTATGTTTAGCAACTATAAACTCTCCCTGACCTTCTGTTGGTGAGCGTTCTTCATCATCCCATTCGTCAATTTTGTAATACTCTGGTCGGTAAATAAATGATACTATATCAGCGTCTTGTTCAATCGCACCAGATTCACGTAAATCAGAAAGTAAAGGCCTTTTACTTCCCCCACGTGTTTCTACAGCACGTGACAATTGAGATAGTGCAATTACAGGAATATCCAATTCTTTTGCCAAGGCTTTTAAATTTCGCGAAATCATAGAAATTTCCTGTTCACGATTTCCATTTTTATTGCTTCCACCACCAGTCATTAATTGTAGATAATCAATCATTATCATTTTTATACCATATTGGGAAGCTAGACGACGTGCTTTGGCTCTTAAATCAAAAATTGAAAGTGAAGGTGTATCATCGATAAATAAAGGTGCTTTCTCTAACGTCTTGACCTTTACGTTAAGTTGTTCCCACTCGTGTTTTTCTAACTTTCCAGTTCTTAATTTCTCTGAAGATAAACAAGTTTCGCTAGAAATCAAACGTGTAATTAACTGTACCGACGACATTTCTAATGAAAAAAATGCTACCGGAATATTACTATTTACGGCAACATTTCGTGCCATCGATAAAGTAAATGCTGTTTTACCCATACCTGGACGCGCAGCAATAATACCTAAATCA
>CAJQQC010000110.1 GCA_905480385.1 uncultured Winogradskyella sp. | reverse complement strand
TACACGTACAGTATTGTTTGAAGGTGAAAATAAAGAGAGTTTGAACTAGAATTTGTTGATATGGTATTTAGCAATATCAAAGAACGCAATATAAGTGTCGTACCAACAAGTCCAGAAATTGCAAAGTTTGTAAGAGGAAATAGAAAATACAAACGTATGCTTCCTGTTGGGATTAGAATATAAGATATTATTACTATCAAACAAAAAAACCGAAGCAAATGTTTCGGTTTTTTTATGCTTTATTTTTTAAAAATTACTTTATGTAGTTTAACGTTAAATCTTTAGTTTCTATAATCTTTGTAAAACTACTATCGTATACCTTTATTGCTTTTTTAAAAACTCTTGTTAACTGTATTCCATTGAAATAGTATTTTTGATCATTTGGCTCAATAACAATTATATCATCTACTATTTTATAACTGGATGCAAAACCTATACTACCCTCGTTACAGCTTGCGTTAAGATTATATTTTTTATTAGTCTTAGATATCTTTATTAAAGGACTAAATGTATTAACAGAGTTTATCGTGCCATCAGATTTGATAGTCAAAACCTCTTTATTATTACAATCTACTTCATCTAATAAATTAAAACTCTTAATTGTGTCTTCATTTAAGTTCATTTCTACACCAATATCCCAAGAGGATAGTTTCCATTTACCAAACAAAGGGTTGGTATCTTGACAAGAAACAATTATTAGAAAAGCTATAGAGGCAAGAAAGGTTTTATAATTGTTATACATATTTAAAATACCATCAAAATTAATTAATCACTAGCGAAATTAGTTTATAAAATCGAAACGAACTAAACCATCGTCATCAATTCTAGTAAGAATAACCTTATGAATTGTGTTTACCAATTCGGGGTTCCAAGGTGATTTTACTTTTACATAATTTTCAGTAAAACCATGAATATAACCCTCTTTATTTTCACCTTCAAACAATACTGTACGTGTAGAATCTAACTGGTTTTCATAGTAGGCACGACGCTTTTTCACTGAAAGTCCGCGTAACATTTTACTACGTTTTGCTCTTAAGTTTTTTGGAACTACATCTGCAAAATTGGCTGCTTCTGTGTTATCTCTCTCAGAATATGTAAAAACGTGCAAATAAGAGATATCTAATTCATTAAGATAGTTGTAAGTCTCTAAAAAAATCTCATCTGTTTCTCCAGGAAAACCAACAATAACATCAACACCAACACATGCATGTGGCATGACTTCTTTTATTTTAGAAACACGGTCAGTATATAATTCACTCATATAACGACGCTTCATTTTTTTTAGTAAAATATTGCTTCCGCTTTGAAGTGGAATATGAAAATGAGGTACAAATGCTCTTGATTTTGAAACTAACTCAATCGTTTCATTCTTTAATAAATTTGGTTCTATTGAAGAAATACGCAGGCGCTCAATACCTTCTACTTTATCTAATTCTGATACTAAATCTAAGAATGTATGCTCATGTTTTTTGTTACCAAATTCACCTTTACCATAATCACCAATATTCACACCTGTTAAAACAATTTCCTTAATCCCCTTTTCTGAAATTTCTTTAGCATTTTGTAATACATTTTTCATTGTATCACTTCTAGAAATACCTCTAGCTAGAGGTATTGTGCAAGAGGTGCACTTGTAATCACAACCATCTTGTACTTTCAAAAAAGCACGAGTTCTATCACCTATTGAATAACTACCGACATAAAAATCAGCATCTTCAATTTCACAGGAATGAACTTCACCAAAATCATTCTTTGACAAGTCATTAATATAGTCAGTAATCTTAAATTTTTCAGTAGCACCCAATACCAAATCAACTCCGTCTACGGCAGCTAATTCTTCGGGTTTTAATTGTGCGTAACAACCAACAGCAGCTACAAAAGCCTCCGGATTTACCTTTTGAGCTTGTTTAACTACTGTTTTAAATCGCTTATCCGCATTCTCTGTGACAGAACAGGTATTGATAACATAGATATCAGCATTTTCTTTAAAATCTACACGGTCAAATCCTTCATCATTAAATTTTCTGGCAATCGTAGAGGTTTCAGAAAAATTAAGCTTACAACCTAATGTGTAAAATGCGACTTTTTTTCTACCGTTCATTCTTGTATTTTTACTCGATAATAGATATAAAAGCTTTTTTTCGAGGGCACAAATTTACAATTAATACTCAAAATGCTAAAACAAATACTCAGCTTTAGGTCTTTAAAAATCAGCAAACTAATTTTTGTGATTGTTCTGATTTATATACAATCATGTACTAAGTCAGTCTCTAATAATTCTGAAAATCTAGTTTTTAGATACAACGAGCATAGAAACATTAGCTCTCTTGACCCAGCATTTTCAAAGGATTTGGCAGATATTTGGGGAACAAATCAGATTTTCAATGGACTCGTTCAGATGAATGACAAGCTAGAAGTACAACCAGCAATTGCCAAAACTTGGCAAATATCAGATAGCGCAAAAACATATACTTTCAATTTACGAGATGACATTTTATTTCACAAACATCATCTTTTTGAAAAAGACTCAACACGGACTATAAAAGCATCTGACTTTGAATTTAGCTTAAATAGACTTAAAGATGAAAAATTAGCTTCTCCAGGAAGTTGGGTTTTAAATAAAGTAGATAAGTTTTATGCGGCAAACGATTCAACTTTCATTATTAAATTAAAACAATCATTTCCTGCTTTTTTGGGCTTATTAACAATGAAATATTGCTCCGTAGTTCCAAAAGAAGTTGTTGAATATTATGGGACAGAGTTCAGGTCAAATCCAATAGGTACTGGACCTTTTCGATTTAAACGTTGGGAAGAGAATGTGAAATTAGTTTTGAGAAAAAATCAGCATTATTTCGAAAAAGACTCAAAAGGAAAACAGTTACCATATCTGGAAGCTATAGCTGTAACTTTTTTACCTGATAAACAAAGTGAATTTTTGCAATTTGCACAAGGTAATATTGATTTTGTTTCAGGATTGGATGCCTCATATAAAGATGAAATCTTAACCACAGAAGGTGAGTTAAAATCAAATTATACCGAAGATGTCAATATGATTCGTGGACCATACCTAAACACTGAATATCTTGGTTTTTTTATGGAAAGTCAGGTTAATGAAGTACAATCACAAAAAATTAGACAAGTGATTAATTTAGGTTTCGAGAGAAAAAAAATGATAACCTATTTACGAAACGGTATTGGTATAGCAGCAAATGGTGGGTTTATTCCAAAAGGGCTTCCTGGATTTGATGATACTATCGGCTATTATTATAATCCAAAAAAAGCTAAAGAGCTACTAAATCAATTTAAAAAAGAAACTAATGTTAGCCAACCAAAAGTCACTTTAACAACGACCAGTAATTATCTTAACTTCTGTGAATATATTCAACGAGAGCTCCAAAAAATTGGACTAGAAATTGTTGTAGATGTTATTCCGGCTTCGAGTTTAAAAGATTTGAAAGCAAACGGTCAGCTCGATTTTTTTAGAGCCAGTTGGATTGCCGATTACCCAGACGCAGAAAACTATCTATCGCTTTATTACAGCAAAAATTTTGCACCAAATGGACCTAATTATACACATTTTAAGAATGAGACTTTTGACAGATTATACGAAAAGGCCTATTTAGAAACTAATTCAGAAAAGCGCAGTGAATTATACACAAAGATGGATAGTTTAGTAATGCAATCTGCACCAATTATTCCGCTGTTTTACGATGAAGTGGTCAGATTTACAAGAAAAAATATTGAAGGACTGGGCATTAACGCTATAAACTTACTGAACTTAAAAAAAGTAAAAAAGAGCATCAATAACTTATGAAATTATAAACTTTTAATCTCTTCTAAACTTTTGAGTAATTTGAAAAACATGCTCTAAAATAGATTTATCCTGTTCAGTAAAACCTATGTTTCTTCGCTTCATAACTACTTCAGAAACCTCAAAAGCTTTAGTTGTTTTATAAGTCACAAAACCTTTGTTGCCACCCCAAGAAAAACTTGGTACAAAATTCCTTGGAAAACCACTACCGAAAATATTAGAACTAACACCTATAACTGTACCTGTATTAAACATTGTATTGATTCCGCATTTACTATGATCTCCCATCATTAAACCACAAAACTGTAATCCAGTTTTGGCAAAACCCTCAGAATTATAATCCCAAAGTCTTACCTCAGCATAGTTATTTTTTAAGTTTGAATTATTTGTGTCAGCTCCTAAATTACACCACTCACCTAAAACAGAATTTCCTAAAAATCCATCATGACCCTTATTGGAATAACCAAAAACTACCGAATTATTGACTTCTCCTCCTACCTTACTATGCGGGCCAATTGTGGTTGGCCCATATATTTTGGCACCTAACTTTAGCACACTATTATGACATAAAGCAAAAGGACCACGTACCAAACTTCCTTCCATAATTTCTGCATCCCGACCTATATAAATTGGTCCGGAGCTAGCATTCAAAGTTGCAAAATTAACTTTAGCTCCTTTTTCAATAAATATGTGTTCTGGATTTATCGTATTTACATTTAATGGAATTGGTTGAGATTTTCGGTTCTTGGTTATAAAATTAAAGTCATCTGATATAGCTTCTGCATTTTTAGAAAAAATATCCCAAGTATGTTCTATTTTTATGATATCACTTTCGAACTCAATAGCATAAAAACTTGAAAAATCATTATGCTCTGCGCCTTCTTCTACACAAAATGCAACAACGTCATCATCTTTAAATATGGCTTGATTTATTTCTAATGTTTTTATAAGTGCTACAACTTCATTGTTTGGCAAATAGGAAGCGTTAATCATAGTATTGACCTCCATCTCCACCATCGGAAATTTTTCTGACAAATAATCCTCAGTGATAGTTGTTGTAGTGTAGTCTATATAAGATTCCCATTTTTCTCTAATGGTCATAATACCAACTCTAATATCAGCTACTGGTCTTGTATATGTAAATGGCAACAAATTGTCTCTATTTGGTCCGTCAAAAAGAATGTAATTCATAAAGAGCTTAAAGTTTAATAATTGGTATGCAACATTATTGAATATTGTATCTCAAACGTTAGTAATCAAATTTAATTGAATTATACATATAAAAAAAGCCTTTCGTTTTCAGAAAGGCTTTTTATTTTTATTGTTGGAATATGCTTATTTCTTGAATTTAGCATATTTGTTTTTAAATTTATCAATACGACCAGCAGTATCTACCAATTTAGATTTACCTGTGTAATAAGGATGTGATGTTCTAGAAATTTCTAGTTTTACTAATGGATATTCAACACCATCTACCTCAATTTTTTCCGCTGTATCTGCAGTAGATTTAGTTAAAAACACTTCGTCGTTAGACATGTCTTTAAACGCTACTACTCTATAATTATCTGGATGTATACCTTTTCTCATCACTAAAAATTTAAAATAATTCGATTTTTTTCGAGGTGCAAATTTAATCATTTTTTATAATTCTACAATATTTTTAATATTTTTTATTTTTAAAATTATTGTAACGTTTACGTATATTTATATACTTACTAACTGATTAATACAAAAACTGATATTTATGGAAAATGAAAAACCAGCAATTAAACCAATAGCTATTAATTACGGTATTTATTTGGGAGTATTGACAATTGCAAGCTTAATTATACTATATGTTTTAAATATTGAAAGTCATTGGATTGCGAGTGTTTTAAGTACTGTGATTACCATTATAATATTCTTTTATGGAATTTCAGAATACAAAAAACTAAATTCAAATGTATTAAGTATTAAAGATGGATTAAAAACGGGAATGGGAATGGCTTTAGTAGGCGGAATAATTTCTGCTATTTATGCAGCTATACATTACGGTTATGTTATGCCTGAGTTTCTAGAAGGAAAAAAAGAAGAAGCTATTGACGCAATGATGACTCAAAATCCAAATTTAAAAGGAGATGAGTTAGATACAGCATTAAAAATTATTGACGTAACGACTTCAGAATTTTTCATTTGCACAATGATGCTACTTGGAAGTCTGTTTTTCGGCTTTCTTGTTTCTTTGATTATATCAGCTATTTTAAAAAACGACCGTTAACGAAGCTTAATTATTTTATTTACATTTGAGGTCTAACATTAGATCTAAAACACATGAATATATCTATAGTCATTCCGCTTCTAAATGAAGCCGAGTCACTAACAGAATTACACGATTGGATTGTATCTGTGATGCAATCCAATTCGTTTTCTTATGAAATTCTGTTTATCGACGATGGCAG
Organism: uncultured Winogradskyella sp.; assembly: GCA_905480385.1. Lineage (GTDB taxonomy): Bacteria > Bacteroidota > Bacteroidia > Flavobacteriales > Flavobacteriaceae > Winogradskyella. Next base: position 1,580 of record CAJQQC010000110.1, on the reverse strand, counting down.
TACAGATAATTCATGGCAGGTTATTTCTTCACTTTCCGAAAAAGATACTAATGTAAAAGGCATAAGCTTTCTAAAAAACTTTGGGAAATCACAAGCATTACATGCTGGTTTTTCAAAAGCAAAAGGCGATGTAGTAATCACTATGGATGCCGATTTACAAGATAATCCTGAAGAAATTCCTGAATTGCATCAAATGATTTCAAAGGATAACTTTGATTTAGTCTCTGGATGGAAGAAAAAACGTTACGATTCCGTAATTGCAAAAAATTTGCCTTCAAAATTATTTAATTGGGCAGCTCGACGCACTTCTGGTGTGAAACTTAATGACTTTAATTGTGGATTAAAGGCCTACAAAAATATCGTCGTAAAAAATATTGATGTCAATGGTGAAATGCACCGTTACATACCCGTGCTAGCAAAAAATGCGGGTTTTGCTGCTATTGGCGAAAAGGTTGTTAAACACCAAGCTCGTAAATATGGAACAACTAAATTTGGTGTAAATCGTTTTATAAACGGTTTTTTAGATTTGATTACAATTTGGTTTTTATCGCGTTTTGGTAAACGACCAATGCATTTATTTGGTGCATTAGGTGTCATTATGTTTATCATCGGTTTTTCATTTGCATTTTATATGGGTATTGACAAAATTTTCCTTAACCCTTCAGGAAGATTAATTACACAAAGACCCACATTTTACATCGCACTAGCTACAATGATTATAGGTACACAATCCTTTATTGCTGGTTTTTTAGGAGAACTTATACTACGTTCCAAAAAAGATACTAAACGCTATCAAATTAAAGAGAATTTAAATCTCGATTAAATTCCATCGACATTCTTACAGCTCATTAGTCTAATTATGTACTTTTGTACACATAATATCTCAATCTATGTTGCATATTGAAACAGAAATTCTGAAAAAAATAAACGAATGGTTAACACCAACTTTTGATGAAGAAACTCAAGAAATGGTTAACCAAATGATTGCCGGTAACCCTAAAGAACTTAAAGAAAGTTTTTATAAAAATTTAGAATTCGGAACTGGTGGTATGCGAGGTGTCATGGGTGTTGGCAACAATCGCATCAACAAATATACACTCGGAAAAAACACACAAGGTCTTAGCAATTATTTAAAGCAATCGTTTCCTGACGAACAAGTAAAAGTTGCAATTGCTTATGACTGCAGACACAATAGTAATGTCTTCGGAAAAGTAGTTGCAGATGTGTTTTCGGCTAATGGAATACAAGTTTACTTATTTGAAGACTTACGTCCTACACCAGAGTTATCTTTTGCTTTAAAACATTTAGGATGCCATTGTGGTATTGTACTAACAGCATCACATAACCCACCAGAATATAATGGCTATAAAGTGTATTGGCAAGATGGTGGACAATTAGTACCACCACAAGATGGAGAAATCATTGCAGAAATAAACAGTTTAGATTATTCTGAAATTAAGTTTGAATCTAATTCTGATTTAATTGAATACATTGGAAAAGAAGTTGATGATGTTTTCATTAACGCTTCAATTAAAAACGGAAGTTTTAATACCTCTGATGAAGCCAGAGCTAATTTAAAT
>CAJQQC010000109.1 GCA_905480385.1 uncultured Winogradskyella sp. | reverse complement strand
AGTAGGCATGAAAGATATGGGTAAGGTGATGGGAATAGTTAACAAGGAGTTGGCAGGACAAGCAGATGGCAAGACTATTTCTAATATTGTAAAAGCTAAATTGTCTTAAATATAAATTATAAAAGAGATTTCTGTTTTTACAGGAATTAAAGGCCTCGTAGTTCAACTGGATAGAATATCAGATTTCGGCTCTGAGGGTTGGAGGTTCGAATCCTCTCGAGGTCACGAATAAATAGAATAACCCAAAAAATGCTTGAGCAAGCTCAGACATTTTTTGGGTTATTCTATTTTCAAAGCGGAGCTTTGAGGATGCAAAGCAATCCAAGCGAGTTTTGATATGGTATTTGGTCTAAACTTCAAGCATTTTTTGGGTTATTCTATTTTCAAAGTGGATCATTAAGTAAATTACTTTGAAATTACTCTTTTCAAAATTTAAACAAATTTTAAATAATGTTCTAAAACCAATTCTGGTGCTTCAATTAGAGGAAAATGTCCAATACCTTTCAGTTCAATAACATCAGGATTTGGAATTATTTCTTTATATCGTTTTACCAGGTTTTAGCCAGAAATTGGATCATACGTACCATTAATTAATCGAACAGGAATATTGGCTTGCTGAATAGCGCCTACCCATCGAGTTCTATTATCTTTTCTTTCTTGCATATATCGAATTAAAAGATGAAAAATATATTTCCCTCCATTTCTACTGATCAAATTCCAAAAATCATCTAATTCTTTTTCTGTTGGTTGGGTTTTGGGGCCAAATATTTTTTTAAAGTTCTTTCCTAATTTTTTTCGATTGAAAAGCCTTGACACGATGTATCCAACTGGACTCATTAATATTTTCTGGATTAATAACGGTTTATGAGTTTCAGGAAATAATCCACCATTCAACAAACAAAGAGATTTAATAACTAATCCCTCTTTTTTATCCCTAATCCGTTGATTATATCGTGCTAATAATTCTTGAGCAACTGTATCCCCATAATCGTGACTCAATATATTAATGGTTTTGATGTCTTTTGAGATTAGAAATTGTTCTATCAGATTAGATTGATCAAAAATACTGTATGGGTAATTTTTTGGTTTGGCTGAGAATCCAAACCCTATCATATCAAGAGTCAATACTCTATATTTAGAAGTAAGCTGTTGATATATTTGCCACCAATCCCATGAGGCTGTTGGAAAACCATGAATGAGTAAAATAATATCTCCTTTACCTTCGTCAATATTGAAAATTTGATGAGATTTATACAAGAAATATTCTCCTTTATTTTTCCAATATTCTAGAGTCATTTAAATTGTCTATTAAATCTGGGATTTTTTGGTGTTGCCTAACAATTGGATATGCGTATTAACTATATCCATACTATATTTTACCTAAGATAATAAATCTTTTATATCCAAAAAGATACTATTGGCAAGGTTCTTATAAATATGGTATCATATAAAAGGGCATTAGATTTTTTTGTTTTGAACATAAATAGTATTTCTAAAGCTGTAAATTTGGTTGTGTAAATAAGTATTTAGCTAAATTAATATATGTACAAAATCACCTTAATAGCAGGAGCAAGACCTAATTTTATGAAGATTGCGCCTATAATACATGCATTAGATAAGGCTAGACAATTAGTAGGATTACGTTATAGATTGGTGCATACCGGACAACATTACGATAAAAATATGTCTGAAAGTTTTTTTGAGCAATTGTCTATCCCTCAGCCTAATATTAATTTAGAATGTTCTGGAGGTTCACAAGCCGAACAAACAGCTAGTATTTTACTAGCTTTTGAAAAGGAATTAAAGGCTAATCCTGCTGATTTAGTTTTAGTAGTTGGCGATGTTACTTCTACAATGGCATGTGCACTAGTTGCAAAAAAACTTAATACCAAAGTTGCCCATGTCGAAGGCGGAATACGTTCTGGTGATATGACAATGCCGGAGGAAATAAATAGAATTGTAACTGATAGTATCGCTGATTATTTTTTTACAACCTCAGAATTAGCAAATCAAAATTTAAAAGCAGAAGGAATTAAAGAGTGTCAATTGTTCTTGGTAGGTAATACAATGATAGATACCTTACTTAAAAATAGATCTCGTTTTCTTAAACCTAAAATATGGGAAGACTTGGGTTTGAAGTCAAAGGATTATTTGGTCCTAACAATGCATCGCCCAGCAAATGTAGACGCCGAACAAAAGTTAGAAGAAATGCTTAGGGAGATTTTGCTTCAAACACGAGATATGCCAATTATTTTCCCAGCACATCCAAGAACTAAGAGCATACTTTCTCGATTAGATATCAAAGATCAAAGGCTTCATGTTATTGAGCCTCTAAGCTATTTAGAGTTCAATTATATGGTAGAAAATGCAAAAGCAGTTATCACAGATTCTGGAGGAATAACTGAAGAAGCATCTATAATGAATGTTCCGTGTTTGACGCTACGCGACAATACAGAACGTCCAGAAACTATTGACTTAGGCACAAATGAACTCGTAGGTACAAATCCACAAAATCTAAAATCTTATTTGGATAAGCTTTTTAATAGCCAATGGAAACAAACACAAACTATACCATTTTGGGACGGTAATACAGCCAAACGTATAGTCAAAGTGATTACCAATAATTTTGTTAAGAATTAGCTAAACGTTTTAAGTTTGTAATGGTATTGGGTTGGTTTTCGCTTTTAAAAACGTGACTTCCGGCTACAAAAACATTTGCACCAGCATCTGCTAATTTTTTGATGTTTTGGTCAGTTACACCACCATCAATTTCTATTAGTGTGTCTAGACCTTGCTCGTCAATCATTTTGCGTAATTTTTTGACACGGTTATAGGTAATATCCTCAAATTTCTGACCTCCAAAACCAGGATTAATAGACATTAATAACACCATATAACATTCTGGTAAAATATCTTCTAAAACAGATATTGGTGTTGTTAGATTAAGAACAATCCCAGCTTTACAACCAGCTGCTTTTATTTGTCTTAGTGTTCTGTGTAAATGCACAGTGCTTTCATGGTGTACAGTAATAATATCTGCACCTACTTTTGCGAATTCTTCAATGTAACGCTCAGGTTTTTCAATCATTAAATGCACATCTAATGGTTTAGTAGCGTGCTTTTTAATTGCAGCAATTACTGGCATTCCGTAAGAAATATTAGGTACAAAATGGCCGTCCATAACATCGATATGAAACCAATCTGCGTCACTATTATTTACCATTTCTGTGTCGCGTTGAAGATTCCCGAAATCTGAAGCAAGCATTGAAGGCGCTATTAAGTTTGAAGCCATTTTTGTGTTGTATTTTGTGTTATGGCAAAAGTAACTAAAAAGAAAATTACTATATCAATTTTATAACGCTAAACTATATAAAAAGTGAAACCCCGGTAATCAGCCGAGGTTTCTTTCATCAATCAAAAAACGAACAGTTATGTTTTGTAACTGTTGTTACCGTAATTCAGTCGTATTTTTTATAAAAAACTTACAGATTTACTGTTTGTTATTTCTCAAATATAAACAACTAAAATGATATTTTAAAACTTCTTTAACAACTCAACTAAAACTATACCTTAAAGTTTAGTGGTTGAGCCTTTTGAAGCTATCCTAAATACGTTTTTAATATTTTGCTTCGTGAGGTATGTTTTAACCTACGAATTGCTTTTTCTTTAATTTGTCTTACACGCTCACGAGTAAGGTCAAACGTTTCTCCAATTTCTTCAAGAGTCATTGGGTGTTGATTACCTAAACCAAAGTATAAACGAATAACATCTGCTTCACGTGGTGTAAGTGTTTCTAGTGCACGTTCTATTTCAGTACGTAAAGATTCGTGTAATAAATCTCTATCTGGGTTTGGAGACTCTCCACTACGTAATACATCGTAAAGGTTAGAGTCTTCGCCTTCTACAAGAGGTGCGTCCATTGATACATGACGTCCAGAATTTTTCATTGACTCCTTAACATCGTTAATAGTCATATCTAATTCTTTTGCAATTTCTTCAGCAGAAGGTGGACGCTCATGACTTTGCTCTAAAAAAGCAAATGTCTTGTTGATTTTATTAATAGAACCAATCTTGTTAAGTGGTAAACGAACAATACGCGATTGTTCTGCTAATGCTTGTAAGATAGACTGTCTAATCCACCATACAGCATATGATATAAATTTAAAACCACGAGTTTCATCAAAACGTTGTGCAGCTTTAATCAAACCTAAATTACCTTCATTAATTAAATCTGGTAATGTTAGTCCTTGATTTTGATATTGTTTAGCCACAGATACCACGAAACGTAAGTTTGCTTTTGTTAACTTCTCTAAAGCAATTTGGTCGCCAGCTTTAATACGCTGTGCCAATTCTACCTCTTCATCCGCTGTAATAAGGTCTACCTTACCAATTTCTTGTAAATATTTGTCTAACGATGCAGTTTCTCTGTTGGTTACCTGCTTGGTAATTTTAAGTTGTCTCATGTAATTTTATGTGTACAATTTTAATTACAACATCATGTTGTACTGTAGTTATACGTTACTATCTCAATAAATGTTACAAAAAGTAACATAACTTTTAAAAGAACTTCTTTAGTGCTTTAAAAAAATAAAGCCTATCAAAATTTTGATAGGCTTTATGGCAATTATTAGAAAGGGTTTACTTTTCTATTAATTTTTTATCTCTAATATACTACGATTTCTATGTTATATACGCATGTTAGGGGAAGATTTTATTTCTGTTAATATAATCGATTAACCTTAATTATTCCTCTTGAAAAGTTTGAGAGTCACCGAAGTTTGCAGACCTTGAATTTATAGCATCATTTGTGATAGCGTCTACAACTATAGCTACTAAACTTAAATTACTGTTATTCTCTATGCTTGCAGGTAGCATGCCTGTTATGGTTGTAGTGTACTCTTCTTCACCTACAATTTCGGCTGAAGGAATAAGTACTCCAAGTAAATCTGTAAAAGCTGCTCTTAATACATGATTGTGTTCAAAATTTACTAAAGGATTAACTCCGCCATAATAGCTTGTACCATTTGTTTGGTTGAATTCTAATCCATCTTCAAGTAAGTAAAGTACAATTTTCAAGATAGGGTTAGATATTTCACCACCAAATTTAACTTTGACCTCTACAGATACATTGTTCCCATTTAAAGTAGGTGACATTGCAAGGCCTAAATCTGCATTATCTCCTGTTAAGTTTGTTACTTGTGCAACATTATTTGGCTCTGGAAAAGTCCAATCAGTTGTGCGGTCCAACATTGCTGTTGGGTATCCAGTAAGATTGATCATATCCTCAAGAGCACCTGCATTAAAATTGTATGGATCATAAGATCCACTTGCTGGATTTGTATTTCCTCTGTGTATGGCGACTACAATTGCATCATCTGTTTGTCCATTTACTAAATCAATGGCATGAGATACTCTAGGGCAAAACTGACACCAAGTTCCAGTGTAATCTTCTATTAAAGCATTTTTAGTAAACTTAGTTGGAGGCGGCGCTACTGTCACTTGTAATGTGTTACTGTTTAATCCATCATACGTGGCTGTAACATCTAAATTACCTACAGTTGTTGTTTGGTATGTATTATTAGTTAAAGGTGTACCATTTACAGAAATGGTACTTTGGTTAGTAACATCTTCACTTGTATCACCTACTACTTGAAATGTTACAGTGTCACCTGGATAAATTGGAGCATTACCTACTCTAAATAATGAAATGCTTGTAATAACTGGCTCTGGGTCGACGGTTATTTGTATTGTATTGCTCGTTAAGTTCTCATATGTAGCACTGACGCTTAGTTGACCAGCAGAATTAGTTTGATAACTACTACCATTTATTGGTGTTCCGTTTACTGTAATGCTACTTGAGGATGTAACCACTGCATTTGTATTTCCTTTAACTTCAAAGGCAACAGTGTCTCCAGGGAATAAAGTCCCTGTTCCAACCCTTGCTAAAGTTATACTTGTAATAGTGTTTGTATTACCTCCTGGGTTCTCATCATCACTACTGCTGCTACAACCTAAAATTGTTAAAGCAAATAGAAAGAATAAAATTTTTGTTGAGAATCTAATCTTCATATTAATTATTTAAAAATTTATGATATTAAAATTATTTTATTTGCTTTTTAGGCATTATAATTGCGAATATATTAATAAAATGTTAAAATCATAATATGAGAACTTTTTTCACTTTATGTCTTCTGTTTATCTCACTTTGTGTTAAGGCACAAGACATTCCAGAAGTCACAGTAAAGAATTTAGCTGGAGATGACATTTCTACTTCAGAATTTAAAAATTCAAAAGACATTAAAGTCATTAGTTTTTGGGCTACATGGTGTGTGCCATGTATTAATGAGTTAGATGCAATAAGCGAGATTTATCAAGATTGGCAGGACGAAACAAATGTTGAAGTTATAGCTATATCTACAGATGATGCTAGAACAAGACGTAGAGTAAAACCACTTATTAATGGAAAAGATTGGGAGTTTAAAATTTATGTAGACGAAAATCAAGATCTTAAGCGTGCACTTAATATCAATATTTTACCATATGTAATCATAGTTAAAGATGGGAAAATAATTCATACAAGAACAGGGTACACGCCAGGTAGTGAAGAAGAACTTTTTGAAATTGTAAAGCAACACACTGATTAATATTTTCCTATTCTATTATGAAAAAACTAACCACCCTAATTATTTTTTTGAGCTTTGTTTCGTTAGGACATTGCCAATTAATAGAGAACTTACGAGTAGGATTAGAAGTCAATGCTGCTTGGTATAATGATGACAAAAATACAGGACCATTTTTTGATTCTGATAACCAAGATTCAGATAAACATTTAAGAGCTAATAGCTATTTAAAACTCGATTATGACTTTTTGAAAAACTTTACAGCTACAGTGCAATTAGAATCGTATGAACCTTTGGCCTTGTTGAATTATTCTCCAAATTTTGATGGTACCAATTTAGGTATATACTCCTTGAACTATCGAAATAAAAAATTAGAAGCAACTGTTGGACATTTTTATGAGCAATTTGGTAGTGGTCTTATTTTAAGAAGTTGGGAAGATCGCCAATTAGGCGTTAATAATGCGTTATTGGGTGGTCGAGTCAACTATTCAATATTAGGTGAGTTATCGATTACAGCATTGTATGGTAAGCAACGCGTAGGATTTAAAACTTCTGATGGAGAAATTTTTGGTGCTAACATAGAATATGACCTCTCTAAATCTTTAGGATTTTCAGAATCTTCAATTAGTTTAGGATTAAGTTATGTCGGTAGAAAGCAGGTTATAGATGTTATGAATCCAAAATATAATAAGCTAACAAATTCATTTTCTGGGCGTTTAGATTATTCAAAGAATAGCTTTTATGCAGGTTTAGAATATGTATATAAGTCTGAGGATGCAGCTGTACTTGCAGGTCAGTTAATTAATCAATTTGTAAATCCAGGAAGTGCCTTACTTATTAATACAGGATTCTCTAAAAAAGGTTTTGGTTTAGACGCTACTTTTAGAAGATTAGAGAATATGGCATTCTTTTCTGATCGAGAAAAAGCTGGAAATATATACTTGGAGAACAATGTAAATTTTACACCTGCTTTAACAAAGCAACACGATTATTTACTTACTAATATTTTTGTTTATCAAGCGCAATCTCAAGTTGTTTTTGCTGATCCTCAATTAACAGAAGTTGGTGAAATTGGTGGTCAAGTCGATATGTACTACAATATTAGAAAAGACACCCCATTAGGTGGAAAGTATGGAACAAAATTAGCTGTTAACGCATCTTATTGGTCAGGATTAAAAGGCAATTATGATTTTAATAACCTGTCTTATGATGTAGACTATTTAGGTTTTGGAGAAAAATACTTTTCGGATATCAGTTTAGAAGTAAGAAAAAAATGGTCTTCAAAGTTGAATACAATATTCTATTATGTTAATCAATATTATAATCAGAGAGCTATTGAGGATAACTTCTCAGGAGAACAAATTCAAACTAATATATTGGCCTTAGAGTCTATGCATAGATTAGGTAGTAAAGGAAAATCTTTGCGCTTAGTAGCTCAGAAGTTATGGTCTAATTCAGATAATCATGATTGGATAGGTGGTGTAGTAGAATATAACTTTAATACTAAATTCTCGATATATGCTAATGATATATATAATAGTGGAGATGATGCCGATACTACTGAAACACATTACTATAATTTTGGTGGTAGTTATACAAAAGGAGCTTCACGTTTTTCTCTAAATTACGGAAGACAACGTGCTGGATTAGTTTGTGTAGGTGGTGTCTGTCGCTTTGTTCCAGAAGCCACAGGGCTGTCTGCAAGCTTTTTATATAGCTTTTAATATCTAAAAAGAATTATAAAAATAAAAACAGCCACGATTTTACGTGGCTGTTTTTTTATTCATATTGATTAAAAAGAATTAATCTTCTTTCTTATCTTCTCTTGGTTTTCTGTCGTCTCTGCGATTGTCTCTGCTACGATTATCACGTCCACGGTTGTCACGACCTCTATTATCTCTACCACGATTATTATTTTCGCGTGGTGGTCTAGCAACATAACCTTCTGGTTTTGGTAAAATAGCTTTACGAGATACTTTTTCTTTACGAGTTCTAGAATCTACACCAAAGTATTTAACATCAAATACATCGCCCATGTTTACAACATCAGATACATTTTCTGTACGTTCCCAAGCTAACTCAGATACGTGCAATAAGACTTCGTTTCCTGGTGCATCCATATATTCTACAACAGCACCGAAATCAAGCATTTTAATAACTTTTACTTCGTAAACGCTACCAACTTCTGGCTTAAACAATAAAGAATCTATTTTTGCCATTACAGCATCAATACCAGTTTTACCTACACCTAAAATTTCAACAATTCCTTCTTCTGTAACTGGATCTTCGTTGATAACAATAGTTGTCTCAGTCTCTTTTTGCATTTCCTGAATTACTTTACCGCCAGGTCCAATTAAGGCACCGATAAATTCGTTAGGAATACGTCTTGTAATCATTGTTGGTGCATGCTCCTTAACTTCAGCATTTGGTTGTGCAATAGTATCTGTCAATTTCTCTAAGATATGTAAACGACCATCACGAGCTTGTTGTAATGCATTAACTAAAATCTCGTATGATAATCCTTTTACTTTAATATCCATTTGACAAGCAGTGATACCATCTGCAGTACCCGTTACTTTGAAATCCATATCACCAAGGTGATCTTCATCTCCTAAAATATCTGATAATACAGCATATTTTCCAGAATCTGCATCAGAGATTAATCCCATAGCAATACCAGAGACTGGTTTTGTCATTTGTACACCAGCATCCATCATAGCCATTGTACCAGCACAAACTGTAGCCATAGATGAAGAACCGTTAGATTCTAATACCTCAGATACAACTCTTACTGTGTAAGGACAATCATCTGGTACCATACCTTTTAATGCACGTTGTGCTAAATTACCATGACCAACTTCTCTACGAGATGTTCCACGTATTGGTCTAGCTTCACCTGTACAAAATGGTGGGAAGTTATAATGTAAATAAAAACGCTCTTCACCTTCTTGAGATGGCATATCTATTTGGTTAGCATCTCTAGATGTACCTAAAGTTACCGTTGCTAATGCTTGAGTTTCTCCACGTGTAAATACTGAAGAACCGTGAGTTGATGGTAAATAATCTACCTCACACCAAATTGGTCTAATTTCAGTTGTCTTACGACCATCTAAACGTAAACCTTCGTCTAAGGTTTAATCTCTAATCGCAGCTTTTTCTGCTTTACGATAGTAGTCAGATACTAATCCACCGTAATCTTCTAATTCTTCCTCAGAAAATGTTGCTTTCACATCTTCTTTTATTTGTTGAAAAGCAGCACTTCTCTCATGTTTAGCAGATCCAGCTTTAGCAATAGCATATACTTTATCGTATGCCATGTCATGTACTTTCTTCTCTAAATCTTTATCTTCTCTTTCTGGCTCATACTCACGTGTTTCTTTTTTACCAAATGCTTCTGCTAATTTAACTTGAGCAGCACACTGTACTTTAATATGTTCGTGAGCAAACTTAATAGCATCTGCCATTTCTTCTTCAGAAATCTCATCCATTTCACCTTCAACCATCATTACAGAATCAGCAGAAGCACCAATCATCATATCTATGTCAGACTCTTCTAGTTGTGCAAATGTTGGGTTAATGACAAATTCGCCATTTACACGTCCAACTCTTGCTTCAGAAATAGCACATTCAAATGGGAAATCTGATAATTGGATAGCCGCAGAAGCAGCTAAACCTGCCATAGCATCTGGCATAACTTCTGGATCATGAGACATTAACTGTATCATTACCTGAGTTTCAGAATGGTAATCTTTTGGAAATAATGGACGTAAAACACGGTCGACTAAACGCATAGTTAGTACTTCTCCGTCACTTGGTCTTGCTTCTCTTTTAAAGAAGCCACCAGGATAACGTCCTGCTGCTGCAAATTTCTCCCTGTAATCTACAGTTAAGGGTAAGAAGTTTACATCTTTTTGTTCGTAATTGGAAACAACTGTACATAATAACATACATTTTCCTGATTGCACCACAACGCTACCGTGCGCTTGTTTAGCAAGTTTTCCAGTTTCGATAGAAATTTCTCTACCGTCACCAAGGTCAATAACCTCTTTGTAAGTCTTTGGAATCATAAATATTTTAATTCAAGCTTAGATTTTAAAACATCAAAGCTTTGTTAAACAATGGTCGTTGTGTTGTTGTGTGTAGTTGTTGTTAGACCAATGAAAAACCGTGAGAGCTTCTTCAATTCGAGTTTTAGACGCTTTCGATTGCGTAATATGGTAACAAAAAACCACGCTGATAGGCGTGGTATTTGTAGTTAGATTATTTTCTTAATCCTAATTCTTTAACTATTGCACGATATCTTAAGACATCTTTCTTTGTTAAGTAATCTAGTAATGAGCGACGCTTTCCTACTAATTTTACTAACGAACGCTCAGTGTTATAATCTTTACGATTATTTTTTAAGTGTTCAGTTAAGTGGTTAATTCTTGCTGTAAATAGGGCAATTTGTCCTTCAGCAGAACCAGTGTCGTTTGCACCTTTACCGTGCTTTGCAAATATTTTTGCTTTTTCTTCTTTTGTAACGTACATGCTAATATTTGTGTAAATAATTGTTATGTAATCCGAAAGTCTTTCTTTCAGGCGGCAAATATAGAAAAAATTAAACTTCTACAAATCTAAAAGAGAATTATTTAGCTTTTTTTAAACACCTAATTAAACCTTTTAAAATATTAATAGTCATAACTGTATGTTAACAAAATAAATAAAAAAGGTTGCTAAATTTATCTCTTTGCGCAAAAGATTATGGCAATTAACTTCCCTCATTAACAATTTAATATTTTAACTATGAAAAATTTTAATTACGTTTTAAGAAATATTACTATACTATTAGTAGTTGCAGTGACATTAAACTCTTGTTCGGAAAGTAATGAAGATGTACTAATCGATAACGCAGCTAATGATGCTGTTGAGTTGGCACGTTCTGCAGAGGTAGATGCAGCTAGTTCTTCAGTAACAGATATTGTTACAGAAATTTTTGAATTTGACGAAGTAAATCCTAACAGTAGATTACAACCACCAGCATTACCAGATTGTGTAACTATAACAGTTGTTGTGGAACAAGGCTTTAGAGAAGTTACCATAGATTTTGGAACCGAAGGTTGTTTAGTTCGTGGACATATACTCAAAGGGCAAATAGTTTTCTCTTATACTAGAGATATCGAAGCTCAAGAAGTATTAATCACATACGATTTAGTAGATTTTTACTTTGATAATAAAAATGTTTTAGGAAGTAGAACAATTTTGAGAACGCGGGAAAATGATAATGGAAACCCACAATTTACTCACAACCTTGATTTCACAGTGATTTGGCCAAATGGCTTACAAGCTTCACGCAACTGAACAAAAATCAGAGAATGGGTTGAAGGTTTTGGTAGTGGAATTTTTAGTGATAATGTCTTTGAAGTTTCAGGAGATTGGACAACTACTTTTGTAAACGGAAATACACATACTTATGAAGTAATTACACCTTTACGAAGAGAAGTTATTTGCACCTATTTTGTTAGTGGGACTTTAGATATACAAAGGACAAATTTTGGTGGAATTTTTGACTATGGCAATGGCGATTGTGATAACCAAGCATCGTTTACCTTTAATAATGGAACAGAAATTTCCATAACCTTGAATTGATCTTAGTTAGATTGAGTTTTAAAAAAGAAAAGCGAGCCAATTGGCTCGCTTTTTTTATGCTCTTATAGGTTGGTTCTTTATTAAATCGATGTAAAGATTGACCTTCTTTTTTAATTCCTTTCTATGTGTAATAAAATCTAGGAAACCATGCTCTAGTAAGAACTCTGAAGTTTGGAAACCTTCAGGTAATTCTTTTCCTGTAGTGTCTCTTACAACTCGCGGTCCTGCAAATCCAATTAAAGCACCTGGTTCAGAAATATTAATATCTCCTAACATAGCAAAAGAAGCTGTCGTACCACCAGTAGTTGGATCAGTACATAACGAAATATACGGGATTCTGGCATCTGCTAGTTGTGCTAATTTAGCTGAAGTTTTTGCTAACTGCATTAAAGACAATGCCGCTTCCATCATTCTTGCACCACCAGACTTACTGATAATCATAAATGGTATTTTTTTCTTTAAGGCGTAATTTGCCGCTCTGGCAATTTTTTCACCTACAACACTGCCCATAGAACCTCCGATAAAGGTAAAATCCATACAAGCAATTACCAAATCATTACCCTTAGATTTACCAACAGCACAACGTACAGCATCGGTAAGATTTGTTTTTGCTTGAGCAGCCTTTAAACGGTCTGGATATTTTTTTGTGTCTTCAAATTTTAAGGGATCTTTTGATGATAATCCAGCATCCAATTCTTTAAACTTATTATCATCAAAAAGAATTTCGAAATATTCTTTACTACCTATCCTTACATGGTAACCATCTTCTGGACTTACATAATAGTTTTTTTCAAGTTCTTTAGTATCTATGATTTTTCCAGTAGGGGATTTGTACCAAAGACCTTTAGGAGTGTCTTTTTTCTCTTCAGTTGAGGTCTGAATACCTTTATCTTTTCTTTTAAACCAAGCCATATGTCGATTTTAGATTTTAGATGTACGATTTTAGATGTTCTAAAATGCGTAAGTTTTTTAGTTAGTTTAAATTCTGAAAAACTCAGAATAGCATACAAAATTACTCATTTTATGTATACTACTCAATATTTATGTTAGCTATCTGATATTCTAGAAGTAATAAAAAAATCCTGCTCCATTAATTTTGAAGCAGGATTTTAGTTTTTTGAGAATTATAACTTACAAAGTATTTATATTATTTAAATCTTCAAAAGCTTTCTTAAGTCTTGCTACAAAGGCATCTTCTCCTTTTCTTAACCAAACTCGTGGGTCATAGTATTTTTTATTTGGAGAATCTGGACCATCTGGACTACCAATCTGTGAAGCTAGATAAGCTTCTTTTTCACCCATATAATCTCGAACACCAGACATAAATGCATATTGCATGTCGGTATCGATATTCATTTTTATAACACCATAACCTATAGCTTCTCTAATTTCTTCTAAAGTAGAACCAGAACCACCATGAAACACAAAATCTATGTGGTTGTGAGGTAGGTTATATTTTTGTGAGATATATTCTTGAGATTTTTTTAGAATCTTCGGTGTTAGTTTTACATTTCCAGGCTTGTATACACCATGTACGTTACCAAATGCAGCTGCAATTGTAAATTGGTCACTTACTTTACTAAGCTCCTCGTAAGCATATGCAACTTCTTCGGGTTGTGTGTATAGTTTAGACTCATCTACATCGCTATTGTCAACACCATCTTCTTCACCTCCAGTAATACCTAATTCTATTTCTAGAGTCATACCCATTTTGCTCATTCGCTCTAGGTAATTTTTACAAATTTCAATATTTTCTTCTATAGGTTCTTCACTTAAATCAATCATGTGAGAACTATATAGAGATTTACCTGTTTCTTTGTAATGCTGCTCACTAGCGTCGAGTAAACCATCTATCCAAGGCAATAATTTTTTGGCACAATGATCTGTATGTAAAATAACAGGTACACCATAAGCTTCTGCCATTAAGTGAACATGTTTAGCGCCAGCTACACTTCCAGCAATTGCTGCTTTTTGATCTTCGTTACTTAGTCCTTTTCCTGCATTAAATTGCGCACCTCCATTAGAAAATTGAATAATTACTGGAGAGTTTAGTGCTTTTGCTGTTTCTAAAACACCATTTATGGTATTTGATCCGATAACGTTTACGGCTGGTAATGCAAAACCTTTTTCTTTAGCTAATTTGAATATTTCTTGAACTTCGTGCCCTGTGGCTACACCAGGTTTTATTGAATGACTCATTATAATTTTAATTAAAAATTAATCACTCCAAAAATACATAATTTACAGAAGTCTTTTGAGTGTAAAACACTATTATTAGTCAAAAAAATACGAAAACGATGTAGCTTAAAACTTAATTTTTAGAAAGGATAATTGATACCAATATTATAGGTGGCATTACTAAAATTATAATTGGTAAACCATCTGTTTCCTTTTGTCAGTGATGGGTCATAGGTCTTGAAACCAATATCACTTCTAAGTACAAAAAAGGTAAAATCGTACCGGATACCAAAGCCACTCCCGACCGCGATATTTCGTAAAGATTTAAAGTTATTGAATGTTGATTGTGGGTCATCTTCAACATTTCCAAAAGCGTTCCAAATATTGCCTGCATCTACAAAAAGTGCACCATCAAAATTACCAAATAGATTAAAACGTTGTTCTAAACTAAAGTGGAGTTTAAGGTTAGCTTCATTAAACTCATTGGTGTTTTGAGAACTACCAGGTCCTAAATTATAAGCTGTCCAAGCTCGGTTATCATTTGGACCTCCAGCAAAGAAACTCTCTACAAAAGGTATATTGCTAGAGTTACCAAATGGTATAGCAATTCCAAAATAAGCTCTGGCAGCTAATACGTTTTTGCGACCACGTTTCCCAAAATATTTTACGTAATCTAATTCAGTTTTAAAATATTGTGAAAATGGAACATTCAAGATTTCGTAGCGTCCATTAGAATTTCTATTTGAATTGGTTAAGTTCGATATACCCGATAATAAGTTACCAGCTAATTCAACATGATATTTAAATCTTGAAAAATTATTGTCGGATAAATCAATTCTTGTGTCTCTGGTATAATTAAAATTTGTAGACAGTATAAGGTTGTTTTCAGTTAAACGGTCTTGACGTTGGTTAATGTTATTGACATCTGTATAGCCGACATCTCCTTGTGAAAGTGAAGTGTTATTATTAAGAACATCATCAATAAAAACATCAGCAGGGCCATAATCAGATGGTGGATTTAGAAGCTCATCATTACTACCAATGTAACCTATATCTCTTGCAATATCATTTAAGCGATCAAAAGAATTGGAGTAAACGCCAAAATAATTTTCAGGATTTAGGTTTCTGACATATTGTATATTAAATAACTCTAGTCTATTGGTTACTTTTTTTGAGGGGAACCAATTATAAGCCAATATACTGGACAATGTCTGTCTATCCAAACCAATATTTTGCTGACTTGTAGCTGAAATATTTATTTTAGTATTCGGAGACATGGACTTGGGAATAATATTATTTGTGTTCAAAGGGAAGAAAATTCTTGGAATTGTCAAACCTACCGAGCCACCAAACTCATTTATGTCAAAAAATGAATCTTCATTATTACCGGCATCTTTAGAAGCGCCAATAGATCCTAAAGCTGATATATCTAAAGTTTTAGCACCTCTCAAAATATTTCTAATTTTTAGGCCTGTACTAAAGGCAAAACCAATAGTTTGAATATTACTTTGAGATACATCAAAAGCAAATTGAAGCTTGTATTTTTTAAGTGGTGATAAGAGTATATTTGCTACTAATGTAGAGTCTGTTTCATCAGCTACATAATCGACAGTAGGATATCTAAACATTTGTAATTGGTTGAGATAATCTGATGTTCTTGTTCTATCTATATCACGATATACATCTCCTTTTTTTATAAATATCGCATCCGTTAAAGCTTTGGGTTTAAATTTTAATTTATTAAAACTATAAAGATTATAACCGTTGTAAGTGGTACTGTCTTTTATTTGTTTCGTATCAATTAAATTTTCATTTGAAGCATCTGTAATTATGTTCACAGCTTTTATTTTAAAAACTTTAAATGGTCTTGTATTAGTAGAGTCACTATATCTAATTATTCTATTATCTATAAACAGCTCAGTATTTAAACTATTTCTTGATTTAAAAGTGTCAATCTCAAAACGAACATAATCCTGGCCAAAAAAGTAAAATCCAGAATTACGCATCAATTTGTTAATTCTAAGCCTTTCGTTAGTGAAATTATCCTCGTCATATTGCTGCCCTTCTTTAATTAGGGAGGCATCAATACTAGCTTTGTAAATTGAATCTATAATTGGCGTTTTAATTGTAGTTTTCAAAGTATCAATTATACTAGGCAAATTTTTTGTTATCGTATATTTTACTTGAGCTTTTTTGTTAGAATCTTTTTCAATTGTATAATTGACTTCATTGTATAAAAAACCACGTTTGTAGTAATAGGCACGTAGTCTATTTTTTGTTTTTTCGGTTTTTTCTTCGTTCAATATCGTAGGTGCTTCTCCGATACGTTTTAACCATGTGTTAAAACTCAAAGTAGATTGTTTTAGCTTGTTGAGCTGTTTTTTTGATAATGTATTTGTTAGGCGTTTTCGACGATTGCTTTTATCTAACCAATCTTCAAAAATTGAATCTCTGTTTGGTCTTGCTAGGTTATAAATATGCAGATTTAGAGGAAAAAAATTAATACTAGAATTCGGTTTTTGAAGAGGGATATTATTTAGACGTTCATTACTAGTAACCTTACCATCAACTTCAATCTCATTTTCTGTTAAAAGAAATTTGCCATCTTTAACTCGTTTTACTGTACTACATGATACGATTAGCATCAAAATACCAATGTAAATGCCTGCTTTCGTGAAAAAGGAGTTTAATTTTTGAAGTACCAGTTTATGACGTTTAACGTTCAAATTTGAAAACAGTTTTTTGATATTAAATACACTGAACAATAATTAGTCCAAAAAGTATTAATTTGTGAGCGCATATGCTACTAACAAATGTAAATACATTTTGATGTTATCAAAGAATCAGATAAAATTAATTAAAACTTTAGCTCAAAAAAAATTTAGAAGCCAACACGGTTTATTTACGGTTGAAGGTGTTAAAGGGATCATTGAGTTTGTAAATTCTTCATTTCAATTGCAACATATTTACACAACTCAACCGATTTTCGATGTTAAAATTGATAATTTCACTATTATATCTGAATCGGATTTAAAAAAAATAAGCCAATTAAGAAACCCTAATACGGCTGTTGGTGTTTTTAAAATTCCAAAAAAAGCATCTATTGATACAACAAATCTGATTGTGGCTCTCGATGACGTTCGTGACCCCGGAAATTTAGGAACAATTATACGACTTTGCGATTGGTTTGGAATTAAAGATCTAGTTTGTAGCAATAATACTGTTGACTGCTATAACTCTAAGGTAGTTCAAGCTACAATGGGTTCTTTAACCAGAGTTAATGTTACTTATGTAGACTTAGAGAATTTACTTTCTAAATATACATCCGAAATTTATGGAACCTTTATGGATGGTGAAACCATTTATAATTCAGAATTACCGGAATATGGTATTTTAGTTATGGGTAATGAAGGTAATGGTATATCTCAGAAGGTTCAGGATTTAGTAACTAAACGAATAGCTATACCTAGGTTTGGAGACAATTTTACTGAAAGCCTTAATGTGGCCACTGCTACCGCAATTTGTTTGAGTGAATTTAAGCGAAAGACTATCTAAATGTAAAGTTTATAAAAACTCCACGAGTTTTCATTGACGTGACATTACCTGTCCATGGACTATTTGGGTCAACATCTCTGATAATTTCATCATTGATAGCAAAAACACCTCTTATTGAAGGTGTAAATTTGAAGTATAACAGATATAAATCTATACCAAATCCAATTTCGTAAAAATAGTTGTTAGATGTCATTCGGAATTGACCAGCGCTATTATCGTCAGGGTTTTGTTCGTTACTTGCTAGGTTTAAAGCAGTTGAAATTCCTCCTACGATGAATGGTCTAATATTATTAATTCTATTTGTAGAAAATTTAACTAATAATGGCAAGTGTATGTAAGTAGATTTGATTTCTCTTAACAAATCTGAGGGATTAAAACTTTGTCCTGCAAAATAACTCTCGTCATATCTAATGTTTCGAGTAGTAAAATATACACCGGGTTCAAATCTAAGATTAATGTGATTGTTTAGACGTAAATCGCCTGTAAGCCCGACTTGAAAACCGGTTGTGGCATCTACTAAAATATCATTTAAATCCTGTTCGTAATCAAACTTAAAATCGTAACTATTAAATCCCAAAAAATAACCCCAAGACAATACTTTTTTGTCCATATTTTCAAGGTTAATTACTTTTTTCTTGGTGAACAACTGTCCAAAACTAGCATTACAACTAAGTAAAACAGCAATAATAATAATTAGTTTTTTCATATTAAGCCTTAGATGCGGTGTAGATTGTTGCGACACCAAACGTTTGTGGTTTATCTTCGACATTAATAAACCCAATTTCTCGTAAAATATTGTTTAGTTCTTCTCCAAAAGGAAAAACAGATGCAGACTCACTTAAATATTTATAGGCACTGCGATCTTTAGAAAAGACTTTTCCAATAGTAGGTAAAATAAATTTAGAATACAATTTATACCCTTGTTTATATGGTGTTTTTATAGGTACTGACGTTTCTAAAATGACAAAAATTCCTCCAGGTTTCAGCACGCGAAGTATTTCTGAAAGTCCTTTTTTAAGATTCATGAAATTTCTAACTCCAAAAGCTACCGTTATGGCATCAAATGTATTGTCTTTAAAAGGTAAGTCTTCAGAGTCCCCGATAACCATTTTTATAATACCATCTAATGCTTTTGATTTTATTTTTTGACGCCCAACCTCAAGCATACCGTCACTAATATCTAGGCCTATAATTTTGTTTGCAGTCGTTCCTGTAAGACTTATTGCTAAGTCTCCAGTTCCTGTAGCGATATCTAATATGTTATTTGGCTTTGTGTCCGCAACAAGTTTTACCACTTTATTACGCCATTTTATATCAATTCCAAATGAGATAACTCTGTTTAGGTTATCATATTCGCCAGAAATAGTATCAAACATCTTAGTGACTTGCTCTTTCTTATTAAGGTCACTATTTTCGTAGGGTTTAATGCTCTTAGACATTTAATTTTTTTTTGCAAATATACTAAGAAGATATAAGTGTAGCTAAAGTTCTGTATTATTAGAATCCTTTTAATTGTTTAGAATAGGCTTGATTTTGAATTAGAATTTCTTAACAAACAAAACTCATGTAATAATAACTTATAACTATATTTGTATGTTATATATAAATACATCTAGATGAAGATTATTATTGCTGGTGCTGGAGAAGTTGGATTCCATTTAGCAAAACTATTGTCTTTTGAGTCTCAGGAAATTACACTCATAGATAATAAAAAAGATAGCCTCAGCTATGCAGGCGAAAACTTAGATATAAAAACCATTAAGGGCGATGCGACTTCAATTGCTACCTTAAAAGACGGACGTATTGAAAATTCAGAGTTATTTATTGCCGTTACATCTTCAGAAACCACAAATATTACTGCTTGTGTATTGGCAAAACAATTAGGTGCAAAGCGAACAATTGCTCGTATATCTAATACAGAGTTTATAGATAATAAAGATGAGCTTGGGTTTTCTAAGTTTGGTATTGACGAGCTAATCTCACCAGAGTCACTTGCGGCTTCTGAGATTGAGTTATTGCTTAACCAATACGGTTTTAATGATACTTACGAGTTTGAAGATGGTAAGCTAACAATGTTAGGGTTAAGATTATCTCGTACAGCTACTTTTGTTGGTAAAACGGTCAAAGAAGCTGCGGAATTATATTCTGAATTACATTTTATTCCAATTGCAATACAACGCTATGGTACACAATACACTATAATACCTAGAGGTGATACTATTTTTAAAGAAGGTGATAAGGTTGTTTTTATTACCTCAAAAGGCGGAGATGAAGAGTTGTTTGAACTTTCAGGAAAGGTTAAGTTGGGTATTAAGGATGTTATGATTCTTGGAGGAAGTCAAATAGGTTACAAAACAGCTCAGGATTTATGTAAAAGTAAGTTTAATGTAAAACTTGTAGAAAACAGAAAAGGAGTCGCAGAAGATTTAGCAGACGAGTTGCCTAACGCACTTGTAATCTGTGGTGATGGGAGAAATGTAGATATTCTTGAAGAGGAAAATATATCTCAAATGGATGCTTTTATATCTGTTACAGGTAATTCTGAAACCAATATTATGTCTTGCTTATTGGCAAAAAGTAAAGGTGTTAAAAAAACAATTGCATTAGTTGAGAATATGGATTATTACCAATTATCTCAATCTATAGGTATTGATACATTGATAAATAAAAAACTTTTAGCAGCAAATACAATCTTTCGATATATAAGAAAAGGAGAAGTTGTGGCGATGACCAAATTAACTAATATGAACGCCGAACTTTTAGAATTTGAGGTAAAACCAAATTCTAAAATTACTAACAAGAAAATAAAAGATGCAAATTTTCCAAGATCAGCGATATTTGGTGGTGTTATTAGAAATGGAGAGGGTCTTATTCCTTTAGGAAGCTTTGTTATCGAATCAGGAGATAGAGTTGTAGTTTGTTGTTTGCCACGTTCTATTGCTGAAGTCGAAAAGTTTTTTGCATAAGTGGTGTTATGGCTAGAATGAAACTAAATTATAAAATCATTTTCCACTTTCTTGGACTACTACTCTTATTTAATGGAGGTTTTATTCTTATAGCTACTATAATTAGTCTTATTTATAAAGATGGTGTGACCTTAGAGTTATTGTTGTCAGGCTTTACTATTCTTATTTTAGGTAGTATAATTATGTTTTATACCCGTAACCACAGCAAAGAAATGAATAAACGAGAAGGCTACATTGTTGTTGCTTTTGGGTGGATTGTCATGTCGCTTTCAGGTTCGTTACCCTACATGATTACTGAGACTATTCCTTCATTTACTGATGCTTTTTTTGAAACAATGTCGGGTTATACTACTACAGGAGCAAGTATACTTAATGATATTGAAATTGTACCTAAAGGTGTTTTGTTTTGGCGTAGCTTAACACATTGGATCGGTGGTATGGGAATTATTGTTTTGGCCATCGCTATTTTACCATTATTAGGTATTGGGGGTATGCAACTCTTTGCTGCTGAAGCGCCAGGACCAGGTGGAGATAAGTTACATCCTCGAATAACAGATACCGCTAAACGACTGTGGCTTATTTACTTTGGATATACTGCAGCAGAAACGATATTGCTTCAGGTGGCTGGAATGTCGTTTTTCGATGCAATTAATCATGCTTTAAGTACATTGTCCACTGGAGGTTTTTCTACTAAAAATGACAGTGTTGCAAATTGGAACGGTAATCCAACTATACAATACATTATTATGACATTTATGTTCTTAGCTGGGACAAATTTTGTATTGAGTTATTTTGCTTTTAAAGGGCGAGTGCAGAAAATTATAAAAGATGATGAGTTTAAATTGTATTTCAAATTCATTATAGTTTTTACAATAATAGCAGCTTTGGTTATTTATTTTAAAGCAGATATTTCACATTCCAAGGTAGACCATCCTATGGTTTTGGGTGAGTTGGAAAGCTCATTTAGACATGCCTTGTTTCAAGTACTTGCTATAATAACTACTACTGGATTTGTAACTGCAGATTATACAATGTGGACTCCATTTTTAACGGTTTTCTTTTTTGGTTTAATGTTTTTAGGAGGTTCAGCCGGAAGCACCTCAGGAGGTATTAAAGTAATGCGACATATGATACTCATAAAAAATGGATTTTTAGAGTTTAAACGTGCATTGCACCCCAATGCTATATTACCTGTTAGGTATAATCAAAAGTCAGTTTCTGGTGGTATTGTATTTAATATCCTTGGTTTTTTTATAAGTTATATGTTGTTGTTTATTTTTGGGGCACTAGTATTTTCAATGTTTCAAATAGATTTTACTTCTGCAATTGGTCTTTCTGCGTCAACTTTAGGAAATGTTGGGCCAGCATTAGGTGATTTTGGGCCTGTGAATAATTATTCGACTTTACCACCTTTAGGGAAATGGTGGGCATCTTTTTTAATGCTTTTAGGTCGTTTGGAGTTATTTACTGTGCTTATTTTGCTGACACCTTTTTTCTGGAGAAATCGATAATTTTTTAATCTAAAACGTTCTCTTTTTTAATTTAATTTGAAATGATTTAAATTTTTTTTGAATATTTCAATTTTATCCTAGCCTATATTTTTACTGATATTCTGATAATTTTAGTGTTGGTTTTTAGGTGTTTAGCGAAAAAATTCTTGTAACAATTTTAATGTAATACCGTCTTATAAGTATAACCAATTAAATTTTATCAATCATGGAATTAGTATTAAATACATTTGAAACAGAACCATTACCCGAACCCAGAGAAACGTTTATTTATACAAACGAACCTTTGTTAAACTCAAATTATAAGGCTGCAGTTGAGCAAAACTTTATAAAATCTTCAAAACCATCTGTTTTTGGAATGAGACAACGTCTTAAATTCAAGCAATTCAATAATGTAAACGCTATTGGAGTTATTTTAAAATTATCTGTATTTGTAACCGTACTTACTTTTATGATATAAGATACAAAACGACATATAGACCTATAACTGATGCTTTTCAAGAAATTATAAGGCATTTTTTATTTCCAACAACTTTATAAACATCTAAAGTTCTATACTTATGCATGAAAATTCAATGAATACGAGTGTAAAGCTTGATAAATAATGACACTTTAGAAAACTAATGCTAGCATCTCAAAGCTAACATAAAAAAGGTATGATTTTTCAAATAGAAAAAGTAAGACTTCAGAATAAATAAACAGAACAAAGCAATTCTTATTCTGCTCTGTTCTGGTTATTATAGTATTATTTCAGAAAATATTTTAGGTTAAAGCTTTCTCAATTCTGTTTATAGCTTCAATAATTTGTTCTTGAGATGCAGCATAAGAGATACGGATACAATTTGGGTTACCAAAAGCATCACCAGTAACTGTAGCTACATTAGCATTTTCTAACAAGTACATTGCAAATTCAGAGGCATTATTAATTTTCATCCCATTAAGTGTTTTTCCAAAGTATGCTGAAATATCTGGAAAAACGTAAAATGCACCTTCGGGTTCATTACACGAGAAACCCTCTAGTTTACTTAATAAACCTAATATAAGTTGACGACGTTCTTTGAACTCGTCTACCATGTATTGTACTTTATCAGGAGATGCTTCCATAGCAGTAATCACTGCGCGTTGTGCAATACAATTAGCACCACTTGTGACTTGACCTTGTATTTTATTACAAGCTCTAGCTACAGTCACTGGGGCACCAATATAACCTATTCTCCAGCCAGTCATAGCAAATGCTTTAGAGACACCATTTACAGTAATTGTACGCTCAAACATATCATCAAACTGTGCCATACTACTATGACCACCAATAAAGTTAATATGTTCGTAAATTTCATCAGAGACAACATAGATATTAGGATACTTTTGAAGTACATCTGCCAAAGCTCTAAGTTCATCTTTACTGTAAACCGAACCACTTGGATTACATGGAGAACTATACCATATCATTTTAGTTTTTGGAGTAATTGCGGCTTCAAGTTGTGCGGGAGTCATTTTAAAATCATCGTTGATCGACGTTTTAACTTCGACAGGGATACCGCCATTTAGTTTAACAATATCGCTATAGCTTACCCAATATGGACACGGTAAAATAACTTCATCACCATCATTAAGCATTACGGATGCTATATTGTATAGAGATTGTTTGGCACCTGTAGAAATTACTATTTGAGAGCGGTTATAATTTAGATTATTATCACGCTTAAATTTTGTGATAATAGCATCTTTTAATTCTGCATAACCATCTACTGGTGTATAGCTATTGTAATTATCATCTACTGCTTTTTTTGCAGCCTCTTTGATAAAATCTGGAGTATCAAAGTCTGGTTCACCTAGGCTTAAACCGATAATGTCTTTGCCTTCTTCTCTTAGTTCTCTTGCTTTAGCGGCCATTGCTAAAGTTGCTGAAGTCGATAGATTATTAATTCTATCCGAAAGGTGGTTCATGTCTGTTTTGGTTGTGTGAGATTTATGCTTGCATAGCAGGTTTCATTCCCATTTCTTTCAGAAATTTAAAATGTGCTGCAATTGCTTTTCTAGTTGTTTTGTATTCTTTGTAAGGTAAATTAAATTCTTTGGCAGTTTCTTTTACAATTTGTGCAATTTTTCCATAGTGAACATGACTTATATTAGGAAAAATATGGTGCTCTACTTGATGATTTAATCCACCTGTATACCAGTTTATAAACCAACTTTTTGCACCAAAATTAACAGTTGTTTTTAATTGGTGAATGGCCCAAGTATTTTTCATTGTACCATCTTTCTCTGGCATTGGCATTTCTGCTTCATCCATTACGTGAGCTAGTTGGAAAACTACACTTAAAATCAATCCAGCAACATAATGCATTAAGAAGAATCCTATCAAGACTTTATACCAAGCTAGGTCAGTTAAAACAATTGGAATTATAATCCACATACTTACATAAATCAATTTTGATATTACCAATTTACTCCAATTAACGACTGGGTTAGGTAATTTTCCATAAGACAACTTTCGTTTCATGTAGCGGTACATTTGTTGAAAATCAGTGGTTATTGCCCAGTTAATAGTTAACAAACCATAAAGCAAAATAGAATAATAATGTTGGAATTTATGATGTTTATGCCATTCTGCATGTTCAGAAAAACGTAAGATCCGTCCAGCTTCTAAATCTTCGTCATGACCATGTATGTTTGTATAAGTATGGTGAAGTACATTGTGTTGCACTTTCCAGTTGTAAACATTTCCTGCAAGGATGTAAATACTACTTCCCATAAGACGATTTATCCAATCTTTATTAGAAAAAGAACCGTGATTTCCGTCGTGCATTACATTCATGCCTACACCAGCCATTCCAATTCCCATAACAATGGTAAGTAAAAGTTGTGCCCAAGAAGGAATGTTAAGTGTTAACAATAAAAAGTAAGGAGTCAAAAATAATGCGAACATAACAATGGTTTTAATCCAAAGTTTATAATTCCCTGTGCGCTTTATATTATTTTCCTTAAAATAATTATTTACACGTTTGTTTAGTGTCCTAAAGAATTTTGCGGAGTCTTTTCTTGAAAAAGTGAGTGCTTTTTGGGTATTCATATTACATGATTTTGTACATAACGTTGCAATACAGCATTAAGTATTGATGCGAAGATAATTAATAATTAATTTGGAAAAACATTAAATTAACAATTTTTAAAATAACTATTTTTGCCAAAATCTTAGAATGGAACTCATCTTAAAATATTTCCCTAATTTAACTAAGCAACAAATAGAACAATTTGAAGCGCTTTTGCCTTTATACAAGGAATGGAATGAAAAAATCAATGTTATCTCCCGTAAGGATATAGATGAGTTGTATTTGCGTCACGTTTTACATTCTTTAGCGATTGCTAAAGTGATGCCTTTTGCTAATGGTTCTTCAATTTTGGACGTCGGAACAGGTGGTGGTTTTCCGGGTGTACCTTTGGCCATTTTGTTTCCTGAATGTCAATTTCATTTGGTAGATAGTATTAATAAAAAATTGAAAGTTATTAAAGGTGTTGTTGATGCCTTAAGTCTCGAAAATATTAGAACAACTCATAGTAGGGTAGAAGCAATTGATGAGCAATACGACTTTATAGTAAGTCGTGCAGTTACTTCAATGCCCGAATTTACAAAATGGGTGAAAGGTAAAATCAGGAAAGAACAGATAAACGATTTTAAAAATGGAATCTTATATCTAAAAGGTGGTGATTTATCTGAAGAATTAAAACAATACACTAGGGTAAAGTTATTTCCATTAACTCATTATTTTAAGGAAGATTTCTTCGAAACAAAAAAAGTGGTGTATTTACCAATTAAACACAAATAAAAAAGGCTCTTTTAGAGCCTTTTTTATTTGTGTTACTTATTAACTACAAATTTAGTAGTAAAAGTATTTCCAAGTTCGTCAGTTAGGTTTAGAATATAAAACCCTGAATTAAGATTTACAGGAATCATACTTCTATTTTGTAAAGGCTTAGTAGAGGTCATTACTCGCTTTCCTGTTATGTCAAAAACGTCTACTATCACCTCTCGATTATTACTGTTTGTAATGAGTACGATGTTATTTTTTACGGGATTATTTTCGAGTTGAAATTTAATTTCATCAACATTGTCAATACCTAAAGACGAATTTAAAATTTCTGACAACGCAAAATTTACATTAGCACTCGTTAAGAAGACGTGATCTTCATTATCATCTGGCATATACCAATTTATAAATGGAGTTTCATTTTCTACTGTTCTTGAGTTTGTTAGATTTTCAGGAATGTGATACCAGTCTATTTCTCCATCATTATTGAGAGCCATAGCACTTACCGTTGGGATAAAATTAAAATAGTCTGTTGTTAAACCCGCTAAAAAATCAGTAATTAATGGATCGGAGCCTAAATCTCCGGTAATACCTCCAATATCAAAAAGTCCACCAGGAGCAGCGTC
The DNA here is from genome assembly GCA_905480385.1 of uncultured Winogradskyella sp. GTDB lineage: Bacteria > Bacteroidota > Bacteroidia > Flavobacteriales > Flavobacteriaceae > Winogradskyella. The sequence goes on along the minus strand of CAJQQC010000109.1, from coordinate 1,263 downwards.
AATACCATCAGAATAGTCAGTCGCCTCGACATTAGAACTTGCCTCAAAATCACAAAAACATAAAAAAGGTGCATTAATAGAAACAAATCCTGTTTGGTTTATTTGATTTTTAAAAGGGGTAAAACGTGCCCTGAAATCGCCATCAGAAGAGGTTATTCCACTGCCGATTTGTAGATTATCAATGTTTAGTGCTAAAAAATTTGGATCTATATCCATACCCAATTTATCTTGATAAAGATTACCAATACCACTTCCGTTTATAATAGAAACCTTTCTGACATTTTGAGGAAAACCTGACATAATTAATTCATTATAAAATAAATTATGCCAGGGATGCGCTATAGGAAGCCTTAAGTTTAAGTCAAAATCAGTTCCAGATGTTATATGGGCATCAAAGTGGTCTGTGAGCATTTGTTTTGCAGCAGGTGATCTTAAAAAATCATCAACTAAGGGTCTAAGTGCCTCAATGCTCTGATCACCACCCAAACCGCCGAGTTGTAATCCATATGCCATTTTGTTAAATAAATACTGAAATCCTATAGGTACGTTAGCGCCTAAATGTGGTGAGTCAAAAGAAATCCATAAACGCGTATCGGCATCCCCACCAGAACTTTCTATAAAATTTAAAGCAAATCTTGAAATAATGCCTCCCATACTGGGGCCAATGATAACGTTTTGATCAGCCGTAGGAATTTTAGTAGTGTTTATAATATCTATTAGTTCTACCAGTAACATTGCGTTTCGCTCAATGAAATCAGCCCCACCATCAATAATCTCATTATCACTTGTTCTTGTGTAAACTGGGAAGTTTAAAAGAATAACATCAAACCCTTGTGCTCTAACAACATCGGCAAGATTAGAACCAGTGCCATTATCATCAAAATTTAATAAGCTATATATACCTGTTATGTCTCTTGTATCTCCTGGGTCAAAACCATCGATTAAAATAATTGGTTTATCTAATATATTATTATCACTAAGAAAAATTTCATATTCTCCGGTTCCGATATCGTTATTAATACCATAAGCCGATAGATTTGGAGCTGGTGTGTTTTCAGATTCAAAAGTTGTAATAACTCTATTAAAAATAGTTCTCATTTCGTCTTTAGAATAGCTCACCTTTACTTTTGAGAAAGAAGTTTTAGAACTTCCATCCGAGTATCGAATTTCAGTGGTTAAATTTTTAAAACCATCTGTAATATATCGAACGTCAAAATCACTATTTAATATAACTGTTTTGAACCCTTCACCATTATCAAAGTC
>CAJQQC010000108.1 GCA_905480385.1 uncultured Winogradskyella sp. | reverse complement strand
TGGTTTGGGCAGTCAAAAAGTTGTACTATCGATTTTGATTAAAATGTATTCCGTTACATATTATTTATTCTTAAACTCTACTCAAACTTATTCAGTTCTAAATCATTAATAGCACCATGAGAGGCATGAGCAACAGCTACTCCATTTTTTATAATAATAAGTTGTGGTGATTGGTGCATGACATGAAACTTATAGCCTATCTCATTTGAAACATCTCGGTAATTTAATAAATCTAGGTAATACAAATCGGTATTTAAATCTAAATCGTACAGCGATACAAATTGATTCATTACCATACGACTAATACCACAACGTGTAGAATGCTTAAATATAAGTTGTGTTTTAAATTTTGACAATTCTTTAATTTCATCTAACTGCCTCAACTCATTCAAAGTTTGCCATGGCAAAACTTTTTCTTCTCTAAGTTCTGAAGATGAATTAAAGAGTTTATTAAATATTCCCATAATCTATTTCTTTTTTCAGTTAAGTCGAAATAAAAGACACAACTTACTTAAAGACAAAAAGTCACTATATATCAAGGTTTAACAGACATTTTGTCGTTTATGATATGTTGGTAAGATAATTGAAATATACGTAAATGAAAAAGAAACAAACGTCATTTCTAATGACTAAAAACATAAACTTATGAATTTTAATAATTATACAATTAAATCACAAGAAGCCATACAACAAGCACAACAAATTGCACAAGGTTTTGGTCATCAACAAATAGAAAATGAGCATATCTTTAAAGGAATACTCAATGTTGATGAAAATGTACTACCATTTATACTAAAAAAATTAAACGTTAATAATAACATACTTAATCAAATACTTGATGCGGCATTAGAGCGTTTTTCTAAAGTCACAGGTGGAGATATAATGTTATCACACGAAGCTGGTAAAACAGTAAATGAAGCATCAATCATTGCTAAAAAGATGAACGACGATTTTGTATCTATAGAGCATTTAATTTTAGCTATTTTCAAGTCAAAAAGTAAAATTGCACAGGTATTAAAAGACCAAAGTGTTACAGAAAAAGCACTGAAATCTGCAATCGATGAATTACGTAAAGGCAATAGAGTCACCTCTCAAAGCCAAGAGGAAACTTATAATGCATTAAACAAATATGCAAAGAATCTAAATCAGTTAGCCCAAGACGGAAAATTAGACCCTGTTATTGGACGCGATGAAGAAATTAGAAGAATCCTTCAGATTCTATCACGTAGAACAAAGAATAATCCAATTCTTGTGGGAGAACCAGGAACTGGAAAAACAGCTATAGCCGAAGGTCTAGCCCACAGAATCATCGATGGTGATATTCCAGAGAATCTAAAAGACAAACAAATATTTGCTTTAGATATGGGTGCGCTAATTGCTGGTGCTAAATTTAAAGGTGAATTTGAAGAGCGTTTGAAAGCAGTTATTAAAGAAGTGACCACAAGTGATGGAGATATCGTTTTATTTATTGACGAAATACACACGCTTGTTGGTGCTGGCGGTGGACAAGGTGCTATGGATGCAGCAAATATATTGAAACCTGCTTTAGCTCGTGGTGAGTTGAGAGCTATTGGTGCAACAACCCTAGATGAGTATCAAAAGTATTTTGAACAAGACAAAGCTTTAGAAAGACGCTTTCAAAAAGTAGCTGTAAACGAACCAGATACCGAGAGTGCTATTTCTATTCTTAGAGGTATTAAAGAAAAGTATGAGACACATCACAAAGTGCGTATTAAAGATGAAGCCATAATAGGTGCTGTAGAATTATCAAACAGATACATTACCAATCGCTTTTTACCTGATAAAGCTATTGATTTAATGGATGAGTCAGCCTCAAAATTGCGTATGGAAATTAACTCTAAACCAGAAGAGTTAGACGTTTTGGATAGAAAAATTATGCAATTAGAAATTGAACATGAAGCCATTAAAAGAGAGAAAGATGAAACAAAACTAAAGTCTCTAAAAGCTGATTTGGCAAATCTAAAAGAAGAACGTAATGAACTTAATGCCAAATGGAAAAACGAAAAAGAAGTTGTCGAAAACGTTCAGAATATAAAACAAGAGATTGAAAACTATAAGCTTGAAGCAGAACGCGCAGAGCGTGAAGGCGATTACGGTAAAGTAGCAGAAATCCGCTACGGAAAGGTTAAAGAAGCAACAGAAGCACTAGAAAAATTTCAAAAGCAACTAGCCGAGCAACAAGAAACTGCCCTCATAAAAGAAGAAGTGACTTATGAAGATATTGCGGATGTGGTGGCAAAATGGACAGGAATTCCTATAACCAAAATGATTCAGTCTGAACGTGAAAAGTTTCTAAAGCTCGAAGATGAATTACACAAACGTGTCGTAGGACAAGAAGAAGCAATAGTTGCGGTTAGTGATGCTGTTAGACGCTCAAGAGCTGGTCTGCAAAATCCACAGAAGCCAATTGGAACATTCTTATTTTTAGGAACTACAGGAGTCGGTAAAACAGAATTAGCAAAAGCTTTGGCAGAATATCTGTTTGACGATGATAATTCCATGACGCGTATTGACATGAGCGAATATCAAGAGCGTCATTCTGTAAGCCGTTTAGTTGGTGCACCTCCAGGGTATGTGGGTTATGACGAAGGTGGTCAGTTGACCGAAGCTGTAAGGCGCAAGCCATACTCAGTAGTGTTATTGGACGAGATTGAAAAAGCACATCCTGACACCTTTAATATTCTATTACAAGTACTAGATGAAGGACGCCTAACAGACAATAAAGGACGTATTGCAGATTTTAAAAACACCATTATAATTATGACTTCAAATCTGGGAAGTCATATCATACAAGAGCGCTTTTCAGCAACAGAGGATATACCTTCAGCTATGGAATCCGCAAAAGTGGATGTATTAGGATTATTGAAGCAAACCGTTAGACCAGAATTTTTAAATCGCATTGACGATACCATATTGTTTACACCACTATCAAAAGAAAACATTATTGAGATAGTAGATCTACAACTAAAAAATTTAACCAAAATGATAGCGCAACAAGGTATTACCTTCGATGCAACACAAGAGGCAAAAGCTTACTTAGCTAACAAAGGATATAATCCAGAATATGGTGCAAGACCTGTAAAACGAGTACTTCAAAAAGAAGTCCTAAATCAATTAAGCAAAGAAATTCTAGCAGGAAAAGTAACAACAAATAGTATTATTTTACTTGACGAATTTGACGGACAATTAGTCTTTAGAAATCAGGGCGATTTGGTTATCGAGGAAATTTAAACTACTAATGTAACAATTTAACCTCTAAACAGTCTTTATAATGATTGGTTGGTCTGCTTAGCGGCAGACAATCTAAGGCAACACTTAATAGGTACAGAGACGTCTAGGCTGAAAGAGTGTTGCCTTTTTTGTTGTGAATTTAAAAACTTTTCGATGAAATACATTGTTAAAAATTAATAAAAATTTCTTTTTATCGGATAAATCACTAATTTTATCGAGCTAATTAATTCCATAATATCTTAAGTCTAGATTATTTATGTCTAGCAAGAGTCTCCCTTTTTTACACAATTTGAGAATAATTTTTAAATATTTATACCCCCATGGAATTAAACGCATACATAGACCACACATTATTAAAATCTACGGCTACAGAAAAAGAAATAATTAATTTATGTAATGAAGCCATTACATATAATTTTAGTACAGTTTGTATAAACAGTAGCTATATCCCAATAGCAAATCAAGTATTAAAAGAAACTCCTGTCGGTATTTGTACCGTTGTTGGATTTCCTCTTGGAGCAATGTCTTCTAACGCTAAAGTATTTGAAGCTAAAAACGCTATACATGAAGGCGCTACTGAAATTGATATGGTCATGAATATAGGTTTCTTAAAAAGTAGAAACTATGTAGCCGTTTTAAAAGATATCAATGCTGTTAAAATTGCTATCGGAGATATTCCTTTAAAAGTAATACTCGAGATTAGTGAGCTATCCAAAAATGAAATTGTCAAAGCTTGCGAGATATGCATGGACACAAAAGCAGATTATGTAAAAACTTCTACAGGTTTTTCTGGTAGTGGAGCTACGCTAACCGCAGTAAAAATTATGAAAAAGACTGTAAAAGGTCATACAAAAATAAAAGCCTCTGGAGGAATTCGAAACTATGCTACAGCTCTAAAATACATTGAAGCTGGTGTAGAAAGAATCGGTACATCTTCTGGAGTTGATATGATGAATAATCAAAATCTTAAAGTAGCTAACTAAACTTTGACTACCTTTATAATATGAGTGGACATATTGGAGCCAAAAAAGACGAAATTGCAGAAACCATTTTACTTCCAGGAGACCCATTAAGAGCCAAATGGATTGCCCAAACATTTTTTGAAAATCCTATTTGCTTTAACGAAGTTAGAGGTATGTATGGATACACAGGTATCTATAATGGAAAAAAAGTGTCTACAATGGGAACAGGAATGGGTGTTCCGAGTATTTCTATTTATGCCAACGAATGATAACTGAATTTGGTGTCAAAAACCTAATTCGAGTTGGTAGTGCTGGTTCA
>CAJQQC010000107.1 GCA_905480385.1 uncultured Winogradskyella sp. | reverse complement strand
TTAAAATACACATCTGTTATCTGAGAGTTTATCTTTTCGGAAATCTTTGGGTTTCTTAAAGATAAGGCAAATAAACTATCGTCTACGTGCTCAAAATGTTCTTTAAGTGTGCTTTGCTTTATTATGAATTTACCATATTGGTTGTGGTTAACATCTATCTCATTGAAGCGGTCCATTAAACCCTCTTGATCAAAAGAAAATAACACAAGGTTGTCTAAAATTTGCCGCAACATCTCTTCGTCTTCTTCGAGTTGTGGGCCACCGCCACCGGCAGACGTCATAGACTGTTTAATCATTTCGCTGAGTTGCTTCATTTTTTTTGCTGCGGCTTTTTGCTTGTTTTGGGCTTTTTGCATTTCCTGAGGCGACATTGGTTTTTTTTCTTCAGCATTTTGCTCTTGCTTTTCTAAAACGTCTTTTGCTTCTTTTTGGTCTTCTTTAATACTTTCTTCAGTTGGCTTATCACGCTCTATATCTTCAGGTTTTCTAAGCTTACGGTTTTCGCTTATTAGCTCGTCAATCTCTTTCTGAATATCCTTAAACCCTTTATTTAATTTCTCTTGAGCTTCCTTTGTGTTATCTTTAGGTGATTTTTCAGAAAGTTCTAACTGCTTTTTAGAGATATCTTCTAACTGCTTTTGAATTTTCTCTTGCTTTTTAGTGACATAAAAACGCTTTGTTAACTCCAACAATTGCTGCATGCTGCGTTTTTTGTTTTTATTTTTCTTAGCTAATTCCTCAAGTTTCTCACTAAACTCTTCTTTATTAATCTTTTCCGCCATTTCTTGTAGCTCCTCAAGTAATTCTTCGTCTTTTTTGAGTTGCTCTTCGTTTTCCTTTAGACGTTCTTTTAAATCTTCTTTAAACTCATCTTTCTCACCTTCTTCCTTTTCTTTATCTTTTTGAAATTCTTCTAAATTTTCCTGAAGCTTCTTATTAAAATTTTTCATCAACTGCTCTTGTTGCTTTTGACGTTTTAAAAACTCTTCAAACTTTTTTTTATCATTAAAATTTAAAGCTTCTTTTTCTTTTTGTGTTTTAGATAATTCTTCTAACTTTTTGTCTTGTTGCTCAAACTTTTTAAACGCCTCGCTAATATTCTTTATCGTTTCGTTTTGCTCATTTAACTGTTTTATCTCCTCCTCATCTTTGGTGCGCTTACGGTAACTAAAAACACTGCTCTTAACGTTCTTGAAATTGTGAATCGCATCATTATCAAATACTTCGAAATATAAATCGTAAGCAGTACCATCTTTGACATTTAATTGATCTGGAAAGGCGCTTACAAACTCTGAAAAATTAGACTTGGGAATATTTATTGGAACGCTTTGTTTTTGTGCTTCGTTATCTGAAGGGTAATACACCAATTGCAATTTTCTTAACCCGTGATCATCACTAGCTTGGCCATAGAAATAGAGGCTTTGTTGGTCAATAGAATCTTTTTCGACTTTAATGTCCAATTCTGGATAAGCGTCTTTAATCACATTGATAGAAAACGCAAGGCTTTCGTAATTAGTAAGGTCTTTGTTGCTTGTGTTTATGCTGTAGCTGTAGTTTTTGTAGAGGCGTTTTGTTGCTTTAAATGTACCGGAGTCACCACCAACAAACGGAACGGTATCATTTGCATAAATATTAACTTGGGACGTTGACTTTGTGTTAATACGCCATGTTATTTTTGTGCCTTCTGGAATTGTAGCGCTTCCTGTACTCTTAAGAGTCTCGTCTCGCTTTTGGGTATGACCTGGGTAATCTAAAACCATATCAAGACCAACTAAAGTTGGGACATTTACAACACTAAGCTCATATTCTTTTGAAGCCACATCATTGGCTATAAGAGAAAATGTCATATCCTCTTTTGGCTGACTAAAAACATATTGAAATTCTCCAGGGATATTCTGTTGTAAGAAGTAAGTTTGATTGTTATGATCTATCTGAACTTGATCTGGAATAATACTACCAACCGTTTTTACGATAAGTGTGAAATCTTTATTTTCAATAGCTTGTAGCTTATCATTGACCACAAAAAACTGAAATGGTGCTGGTGGCTCATACGCCGTTTGATAATTTACTACACGTTCGTAACTATCACTAAACCAGTTAATTTTACCTGTAACAAATGACAGTAAAACAATTACAACAGGAATAGCTGCATACTTCAGATATTTTAAACTTGACTTAAAATTTATTGCTGTTTGAAATGGTATTGGCTTAAGCTCTACTGATTTTTGCTCAATGCTTGCTAGTAATAAATCGGATTGTTGTGTGTTTTGATTTAACTGAAGTACGTTAAGTAATTTGTCATCGACTTCAGGAAAGTGATTGCCTATTAATTTACTCGCAGTTTCATAATCAATTCCTTTTTGAAGATTGAAAACCTTTGCTAACGGAATAATTATAAATCTCGTAAAAAGCGCAACTTCTACAACAATAAAAATCCAAAAAAGTATAGTTCTTGCTGTTGGGTTTAGCCACAAGAAATGCTCTATTAGAAGTGTAATCATAAAATACAATACCCCAATTGCAAAAAATAAAATAGTTCCTTTAAGTAATTCATTGGTGTAGAATTTCTTGATAAACTGCTGTAATTTGGCTTGTATAGTTTTAAAATTACTCATGCGTACTTCAATAACTAACTAAACTACAATTTTATTTTTAGTGATGATTTCCTAAATTTGATAAGTTTCTGTTAATTTAAGTTGTTTTTGTGTTAAATTGAGTCAAAATCTCTCGATTTCATCATTATTCTGAATAAATATCAATTACGATCCCATGAAAGACCTTAAGTATTTAGCTGCATTTTCAATTCCTTTGTTTGCCTTTGTTGGATTATATTTTCAAGGCTATTGGGCATGGGCAACACCAGTTTTTGCCTTTTTGTGTATTCCTGTTTTAGAATTAATTTTTCCAGTTGATACTGATAATTTTTCTGAAACTGAAGTGAACAGTAGATTAAAACAGAAGGTTTTTGATTGGTTGTTGTACCTAAATTTACCCATTGTATTTGGTTTGGTGATTTATGGTTTGTTTATAATCGACACTAATAATATTGAAGCTTATGAGTTTGTGGGGCTCATTTTTTCAGTTGGTATTGTGCTTGGTGTTAACGGGATTAATGTTGCACATGAGCTTGGTCATAGACAAACTACAAATGAACGGTTTTTAGGCAAAGCTTTACTCCTACCGTCTTTTTACATGCACTTTTTTATTGAACATAATTATGGACATCATTTACATGCCGCAACACCCGAAGACCCAGCGACAGCAAGGTATAATCAGTCGGTATATTCATTTTGGCTTACCTCAACTGTGAGGCAATATTTTAGTGCTTGGAGTATTCAAAAAAAGTTATTGAAAAATACTAATCAGCCCTTTTTATCTACAAAAAATGATATGCTTTGGTATACACTTTTTCAAATATTATATTTATTCGTTGTGTTTTTACTCTTTAGCAAAACAGGATTTATTTTTGCACTAGCTTCTGGAGTTGTTGGATTTGTTTTATTAGAAACCGTAAACTATATCGAACACTATGGCTTGCTGCGTTTACAAACTAAATCGGGCAGATACGAGCGTGTAAGAGAAATGCACTCGTGGAACTCTAACCATGTCATTGGGCGCATCGTTTTATACGAATTAACACGTCACAGCGACCACCATTACAAGTCTTCCAAAAAATATCAGATTTTAGATTGTCATGACGAAAGCCCTCAAATGCCTTTCGGTTACCCGACCTCTATGGTTTTAGCAATGTTACCACCGCTTTGGTTTAAGATTATGAATAAACGTGTGCCCAAAAGTATGATACTCAATTAGCCTTCTGTGGTAATATTTTCAAAATCCAAAAACGCTTCAAACTATAGTTTATTCAGGTATTTCGTCTGATTTTCTTACATTTACCAAATGATTATTCAATCAGTCAATATGAAAACCCTTGTCAAGTACCTTTCTTTTTGTTTTTTAATTGCCTTTTTTTCTTGTGTCAACGAACCTGTAGATTTAAGCACACCTGATGGAGAAGACCCAGCGCAAATCCCTGTAAACTTTGAAGAAAATTTTGGTTCGCAAGTTACTGCCAATTTCTTCGGAAGAATTGTTGACGAAGACAAGATGCCGATTGATGGTGTATTAATTCGTGCTGGAAACACAAACGCTACTACAGATGTTTTTGGTGTTTTTTCTATTAAAGACGCAAATGCCTTTGAAAATTTTGCATATATCACTGCAAAAAAATCAGGTTATATTGATGGTTCAAGAAGTTTAGTGCCTTCAACAACTGAAGTAAACCAAGTTGAAATCATGCTATTAAAGGAAGACGTTACGGCCACGATTTCTTCTGGTGTATCCTCTGAAGTTAACCTAGGAAACGGCACATCGGTGACTTTTGATGGTAATTTTACAACAACAAACAGTGCTGATTACAGTGGCGACGTTAAGGTTGTTTTAAAACATCTTAGCCCTGATAATAACGATATGACAGTGATGATGCCAGGTATGTTGTATGCTCAAAACTCTTCTGGTAATCCAGTGGCTCTTGAAACTTACGGTATGGTTGCGGTAGAATTGTTTTCAAGTGGAGACGAACCGCTTCAACTTGCAGAGAATAGTGCTGCTCAGATTAAAATTCCTTTGGCTAGTAATGTTACAAATCCACCTGCAACAATTCCTTTATGGAATTTTGACGATGAAAAAGGATATTGGATTGAGGAAGGAGAAGCAACTTTGGGTGGTAATTTTTACGTTGGTAATGTTGGTCATTTTTCTTTTTGGAACTATGATTTTCCTTATCCGTCAGTGTACTTATGTATTACGCTTCAGGATACTAATGGCAATCTATTGCCATATACCGCTTTAGATTTGTATTCGGAGCTATTAAATGTTACCGGAACTTATGGCTATACAAATAATGCAGGTGTAGAATGTGGTTTAATACCTGCTGACGAAGAAATCGCGGTTAGTGTTTATAGTAGTTTGTGCCAAGACGCACCTTTTACAACAACTATTGGTCCTTTTTTAAGCGATACCAACACCACTATTGTTGTTGAATTAGAAAACAACATCACCCTGTCGGGGACGTTTTTAGACTGTGATGGTAATAATATCCAAAACGGTTACGTACAATTTTTTGTTAATGGCCAAGCGCAACTTATTCCTGTTTCTGACGGAACAATTGACTACACTTTTAATAGTTGTGGTACTTCAGGCTATGCTTTAACTGGCATTGATTTGGAGAACGACCAATCTACTGATGTTATTACAGGTACTATTGATATAACCACAACTACAATAGATTTAGGTGAATTCAGCGCCTGTACGGTTTTTGATGATGCAGATAATGATTCTGTTGCTGATGTTCTTGAAGATATAGATGGTGATGGTAATTTAGATAATGATGACGTGGATGGTGATGGTATACCAAACTATTTAGATGAGGACGATGATAATGACGGTGTCAATACTATAAACGAAGATTACGATGGTGATAACGACCCAACCAATGATGACACTGATGATGACGGAATCCTAAATTATCTAGACAACAATGATTTAAACCTATTTGAGGCTGAAACTGGCGGTAACGGATGCGAACCAGTTACATATAATTTTGATGGTTTATTCGCCAACATCTATAATGTACCGAATACAGATTACGTGTTTTATGAAACTGAAACTGATGCAACTGCAGAAATTAACCCAATAACATTACCATACACAACCTCTTTTACAAATGCTTTATCAAACCCTGTGATATATGTAAAAGCTACAAGCAACGTTACTGGTCAAACAGGTATTGCCAGTGTGTTTTTGTTTCTGAATTTCATAGACACTGACAATGATGGACTAACAGATTGTGAGGAAATTACTGGTATTGATGACCCTTCTACTAATTTGGTGCCAACCAGTACTAGTGACCCGAATGACCCAAATGATCCTAATAATCAAACG
>CAJQQC010000106.1 GCA_905480385.1 uncultured Winogradskyella sp. | reverse complement strand
ATGCTAATGGGTAGTACTTTAAGTTATTGAGTAATGGCGAAGTTCCGTAATAAAGAGTTTGCTCTAACTCATCCATAACCAGTGGTTGATTTTCATTTTTAAATTTTGAAATAAATCTATTCTTGTGAGCTTCTACATAGTTATCATCGATACTGTCATTATATATTTGAGCTAATTCATTCTTTTCGGAAAGTCGTGGTTTGGCAAATATATTTCTGTGTAAAATGACATTGTTTTCATCATCTGCGAGAACCATTGGTGCAGTGATATTGGTTTTCAAAACAATGTAATCAACGACCTTATTAATATTTACATCTTCATCAGAGTTTGCTAGTGCAGTTGCATATTCAGTGTATGCAATAGTCCAACTTTTCATCTTAGCACGTTCTTCAGATTTAAAATGCTGAAAAAACACGTACGTATTCCATAGAATCAAGGAAACGATGATAAAAGAAGAAATAATGATTATCCAACGGACTATATTTCGGTTCAGATGAATGCGCATTAAATGTTTAGTTAAGGATTTTAAATATAATGTAAATCTGTTAAAAATATTGTTTCAATCCTATCGCTTTTTCATCTGTTTATATTTTTGTCTATAGTGGTCAGACCTTGTTCGCTAATAAAACCATTGCCTTAAATGATAATATTTTTAACATGCTCGTTTCATTTTAATACCTAGACAATATGATTATCTTTGGTAAAAACGAAAATTATATGGTATCGTACCTACCTAAAGAATTATCTACTGCCAAATTACATAGCTATCTACTGAGTGCAGTAGCGCCAAGACCAATAGCTTTTGCTAGTACAATTGATGAGAAAGGTAATCCTAATTTAGCACCATTTAGCTACTTTAATGTGTTCAGTACCAATCCACCGGTACTTATATTTTCACCAGCACGTCGGGTTAGAGATAATACAACAAAGCATACGCTAGAAAACACTGAAGTTGTAAAAGAAGTAGTAATTAATACTGTGAATTACGATATCGTCCAACAGATGTCTTTAAGTAGTACAGAATATGCCGATGACGTCAACGAGTTTGAAAAAGCAGGTTTAACTATGCTAAAATCAGATTTTGTAAAACCATTTAGAGTTGCAGAATCGCCAATACAGATTGAATGCAAAGTCAATGAAATCGTAAAACTAGGTACTGAAGGCGGTGCTGGAAATTTGATTATATGTGAGGTTTTAAAAATTCATATGTCTGAAGATATATTGGATGATAATGGTAGCGTAAATCAAGAAAAATTAGATTTAGTGGCGCGCGCAGGTGGTAGTTATTACAGTAGAGCGCGAGATGGATTTTTTGAGATTCCAAAACCATTAACAACTTTAGGAATAGGTGTTGATATGTTACCCGAATTTGTTAGAAAAAGTTCAGTTTTAACAGGAAATGATTTAGGAATTTTAGGTAATTTAGCAGCCTTACCAAATGAAGAAGAAATAGATAATTATTTAGAGACTTCGGAAGAATTTGGAAACCTGAAGCAAGAGGATATTTTAGGTGATGTGGTTGAAAAAAGAGCCAAAAAACTAATTGCAGAAGGAAAAGCTAATGAGGCATTAATCTTGCTTTTAGCAAAAAAATAAAAATAAATTATATCAATACATAATAAAATGGAAGTACAAGGAAGAATAAAGGTCGTAGGAGAAACACAAACCTTTGGTAGCAATGGATTTAGAAAGCGTGAGCTAGTAATAACTACTGAGGAGCAATACCCACAACATATCATGGTAGAGTTTGTTCAAGACAAAACAGACTTATTAAACAACTATCAAGTTGGACAGCAAGTAAAAGTTAATATAAATTTAAGAGGACGTGAGTGGACAAATCCTCAAGGTGAGGTTAAATACTTTAATTCAATCCAAGGATGGCGTATAGAAGCACTGCAAGCTGAAGCACCAAATGGAGAAATGCCTCCAGTGGCTCCTGCTGCTGCTTTTGAACCTGCTAAAGATTTAAATACTGAAGATCACGACGATTTACCATTTTAATAAAGTAATTAAGTCAATAAAAAAAGCCCGTTCAAAACGGGCTTTTCTCTTTTTAATAAAAAAGTCCCGATTAAAAATCATGACTTAATATTATGGTTTTAGGTTCAACCTTTATAAACAAACTCAAAAAAAAGCAATGATGAACAAAATTTGTAACATAAAGGTTAACTCAAATATGAGAAAAAAAGGTAATTTTCCAAAGCTAATTCATTGATTTAACACTACTAAGCCTAACTACAACGTTGTAGTTAATTAAAAAATGTATTTTTTAAACGATAAAATAGAATTTCCGCTTGTATCCGAAGCCTCTTCTGAAGGACTTTTGGCTATTGGAGGTGATTTGTCTACTGAGCGATTAATACATGCTTATCGTAATGGTATTTTTCCATGGTTTGAAGATGATGAACCATTATTATGGTGGTCACCTGACCCAAGATTTGTGATTTATCCTGAAGAACTTAAGGTGTCCAAAAGCATGAAACAGCTTTTTAAAAAACAGAAGTTTAGAGTTACAGTTAACCAAGATTTTAAGGCAGTAATTACTAATTGTTCTGAGGCCAATAGAAAAGGTCAAAAAGGGACTTGGATTACAGAAAATATGATTTCTGGTTTTGTAAAACTTCACAAACTTGGATATGCAAAATCTGTTGAGATTTGGCAAGATAAAGAACTTGTTGGTGGTCTTTATGGTGTGGATCTAGGAAATAAGGTGTTTTGCGGAGAGAGTATGTTTGCTAAGGTCAGCAATGCTAGTAAATATGGCTTTATTGAATTTATTAAGAATTCTAATTACCAGTTAATTGATTGCCAGTTGCACACCAATCATCTTGAAAGTTTAGGTGGGAAATATATTACTCGAAAAGAGTTTTTAAAGTATTTACAATTTTAAAATTATTGAGTTTGGACTTCTTTGTATCTAAAGCAATTAACTTCATGGTCGTTGACCATTCCTGTAGCTTGCATATGAGCGTAAACTACCGTAGACCCCACAAATTTAAATCCACGCTTTTTTAAGTCTTTACTAAGAGCATCGCTTAAAGGTGTATTTGCAGGCGCGTCTTTATAGTTTTTAAAATTATTTTTTATGGGTGTTCCATCAACAAAACCCCAAATATATTTTGAGAATGACCCAAATTCTTCTTGGACTTTAATAAATGCTTTGGCGTTGTTTACGGCTGAGTTTACCTTCAATTTATTTCTGATAATTCCAGCATCTTGTAGTAAATCTGCAATTTTATCTTCGTCATAATTTGCTATTTTTTTGTAGTCAAAATAATCAAACGCTTTTCTGAAATTTTCACGCTTACGTAAAATGGTAATCCAGCTTAATCCAGCTTGGAATGTTTCTAAAATCAAAAACTCAAATAATTGATAATCATCATATACAGGAACGCCCCATTCTAAGTCATGGTATGCTTCATAGAGCGGATCGCCAACACACCACCCACATTTGTGTTTTTCCATAATTGTAAGCTTTTAATAATTATACTACTAATGTAACAACTGTTGCACAATTTTATGTAATAGAACCTTAATTTTGTAGTATGGAAACTTTACAAGTCAATATGGTAAACGATATAATCTCTAATAGTTTAGGAAATAGCATGTCTTATGCTGAATACAGAGCATTGGTGAGTGAACTTACTGAAAATAACTCTACAACTGGTCCGGAAAAAACTGAAGCCTTAGCCAATTACAGTGCGTTGAATGACAGACGAATGAAGCGTTGGGACAAAACGGTAAAAATATCTGAAGATACAAAAACTGCTATAGAAAATTCTAAAACAAAGACGACATGGCTGGTGCTTACAGAAAGCTGGTGCGGCGATGCTGCGCACATCATGCCAGTTATAAATAAAGTAGCAGAGTTGAATGACAATATAAATTATAAAATTGTACTTAGAGATGAAAATGAGGCCTTGATGAATCAGTTTTTAACCAATGGCGGAAAGTCTATACCCAAGTTAATAATGATTGATGATGAAACTAATGAAGTTGTAAATACATTTGGACCAAGACCATCTGTTGCAACACAATTTGTAAATAATTACAAAGCTGAACATGGTAAATTGACACCTGAGTTTAAAGAAGATTTACAACGTTGGTATAACAAAGACAAAGGACAATCTACAATTAAAGATTTAGCAGCATTGATTAGCTAGATTTTTCCTTTAAAATAAAAGGTTATCGAGCCTAATTGGTCGGTACGGTTTGATGCATCAAATTGCACTGATTTCGCATATTCAATGGCGTGTTCTATTAGACAATCATTATTGCTATTGGATGAATCATTGATGTAGGCTTCATAGACAACGCCATCCGAATCTACCTTAATATTTACCACTATCTTACCAGAACGCTCACACAAATACCTAGGCGTATTATAGCTTAATAGCCTGCGGTTTTCAAGAGAGTAAGTTAATGTGCTTCCGCCTTTAGCGTGATCAGCTATACCAGTTTGCTTTTTATCCAATAAATCTTGAAGTTTCTTATAGGATTCGCTTTCGTTTCGTTTTACAGCAAAGTCTTTACTTTTTTTATAAGGAGCGTTAGTTTTTGTTTCTCTTTCAACTTTATTATCTTCAAGTCGCTTTGTAGTTTTTTCCCAATCATCAGCGCTTATAGTTTTAAAGTTTTTCATGAGTTTTTTATATTCCTCATCTTCGTTATGAGCTTTGTTTGTAGTCGGAGATTTTAAATCTTGAATTTCTTCTAGTTCTTTCTGGATTTCCTCCTCAGTTTTTTTTTCAATCTCATAGATAGTTTCCGCAATTAACGCTTTAGTATTTGTAAGCTGAATAGTAAACATGCCAAATCCAATAATGCCTGTAATAAGGCTTGTAATTAGTAATGCTTTGTATTTATCTATAAAATGCATTTAGTTTATTTAGGATAAAAATGATGCCTAGTTTATATACGAGTGTAGCGAATAAAAGGATTAAAAGACAAATTATTAATTCTGCTCTTTTTCTGGAAGTGTTGCTATAAATTCCTCAGGAGTCAAACCATCTTCCACTTTAAAATCACCAATGCGCGTTCGTCGTAATACAGATAAATGTGCGCCAGACTTTAATACTTTGCCAAAGTCATGAGCCAAAGAACGGATATAAGTACCTTTGCTACAAATCACTCTGAAGTCTATATTATTTCCTGAAATATTTGTGATTTCAAACTCAGTAATTTCTACCTGACGTGAATTTATCTCGACGGTTTCGCCAGCACGAGCAAATTCATACAAACGCTTTCCTTCTTTTTTTATAGCCGAAAATATAGGCGGAAACTGTTCGGTTTTACCAGTGAATTGTTCGGTAGTATTATGAATTAAATCTTCAGTAATGTGTTCCGTAGGAAATGTTTCATTGATTTCAGTTTCTAAATCATAAGAAGGTGTTGTACTTCCTAAAACAAAAGTGCCTGTGTATTCCTTTTCTTGACCTTGAAACGTATTAATTTGCTTAGTCATTTTACCTGTGCAAATTACCAACAAGCCTGTTGCTAATGGATCTAAAGTACCAGCATGACCAACTTTAATTTTTTTGATGTTGTATGCCTGTCGAATAGACCATCGCAATTTGTTTACAGCCTGAAAAGAAGTCCAAGTCAATGGTTTATCTATTAATAAAACCTGACCGTTTTTAAAGTCTTCTCCAGTTTTCATAATTAATTGTTGATTAAAGAAAATCCTATGGCAATAAGACCAACAATGACACAATAGAGGGCAAAGTAAGAGAGTTTACTCTTTTTGACTAGAGAAATCATCCAAGTACAAGCAAAAAGCCCAGCAACAAAAGCAGCTACAAAACCAATACCTAAAGTTGTGAAATTGGCAAAGTCGTAAGTCAATTCTCCTCCAAGAATGTCTTTTGCAATCTTTCCAAAGATTAAAGGCACCACCATTAAAAACGAAAAACGTGCTGCTTTAGTTTTATCGTTTCCCAGCATTACCGAAGTTGATATTGTTGCTCCTGAACGAGAAATACCAGGAAGCATAGCTACAGCTTGAGAAACTCCTATAACAAATGCGTTTTTGAAACTGACCTTTTTCTGTGTGTCTTTTGCCTTATCCGCTAAAAATAAAAGTGCAGCCGTAACAATAAGCATACAACCAACGAGTAATATATTTCCACCAAAAAGCGCTTCGAGTTGTTCTTCAAAAAATAAACCAACAATAACAGCTGGAATCATAGATATAGTAATTTTGGTAGCAAACTGTAAATCTTCGTTCCATTGAAATTTAAAAATACCTTTTAGAAGTAATAGGATATCTTTTCTAAATACAACAATAGTACTTAATGCCGTTGCAAAATGAAGTACAACTGTAAATAATAAACTCTCTTTTGGAACAGAGTTATCACCTAAAATAGCTTTACCTAATTCTAAATGTCCACTTGAAGACACAGGTAAAAACTCAGTAAGCCCTTGAATAATTCCTAATAAAATGGCATCAATTGTATCCATGTTAGCAAATATTAATGTTCAACGTGCAATTTCCAAGTATGTGCATAGAAATCTAAGTTTATTATTAGAATCTTGAGAATTATTTTTTAGATTTTGATTCCTTGTCAGGATTCAAAAGAATAGCATATACCTGAATTCCAAATCCTATAAGAACTAGTGTTGGTGCTAGACGGATGCGTCTCCAGCTAAATATAGATTCGTCAAATACATTAGGGTCGTCGCTACCGCCGCCAGCCATTAAGATAAATCCAACAGCAATGAAGGCTAGACCAATAAATAACCATTTGTAATTTTTTTTACCGAAAATAAATTCGCCTTTTGAGGATTGTTTGCGTTTCTGTTCGCCCATGATATATATTATAGCTGATGCAAAGTAAACATATTATTTAAAATGGTGTTGTTAAGGCCATCAAAAAATAAATGCTCAGTATTGAACTTAGCTTATCAACACTGAGCATTCATAACATTAAACACTTAACACTTAATACAAAGTTTTTTCGTAATGTTCTTTTGCAATTTCTTTTTTTGATTCTTTTTCAAAATCAGAATTTGGATTCACTAAAACAACACCGATTATACCGACTAGGCTAAGACCTACAAATAATATACGATTCATAATCAAAGATTTTTAAAGGTTAAACTTCTCTTTGGTTGGCGTGTAGTTATATCATTAATTTTGGTTTGAATTTAGAATATAGAGAACTCAAGTTCTGTGCCTTTATTGTAATAAGAATGGTAAAATGGTGTTAAACTTGATGTAAAGAATGTTAATAATACAATTGATCCGTCTTCAAATTCAAGAAACGTTGTGTAGCAATAAACGTGCTAATCCAAGTGATGACAATGCCTAATAAAAAGATGCCTACAAAAAGAGCAACAATCCAAACCATATTTTTAAGCAACATCAGTTCTGGAAAAGTAATATCTAAATAGTAAAGTACAACAGCCATACCTATCAGTGCTAGTAAAGCACCAATGATACCTAGCTTTACACTTTGCCAAACAAAAGGCTTACGGATAAAACGCTTTGTAGCGCCAACCATTTGCATGGTTTTAATAATAAAACGTTTGGAATAGACTGCCAATCGTATGGAACTGTTAATAAGTAGTACAGCAATTAGTGTAAATAAAACACTGATAATTAAAACCCAAAGTGTGATTTTTTTCACATTGTCATTCATTAATTCAACGAGGTCATTATCATAACTAATCTCTTCAATAAAAGATTTTTCAGAAAGACTCTCTGTGATTTCAGATAGCTTTTCTGTAGTAACAAATTCAGCTTTTAAATAGACATCAATCGAATTCTTCAAAGGGTTGTACCCTAAAAAATCCATAAAATCTTCACCATTATCGATTTTCATTATCTCTGCAGCTTCTTCTTTTGACACATAAAGCGCCTCTTTAGAATAGTCCGCTAAAGCCAAGCTTTTCTTAAGCTGGTTGACTTCAACTTCTTTTGCATTTTCGTTCAGATAAATAGTCATCACCACCTGTTCTTTAAAGTGGTCTGCGACTTTTTTCGAATTTATAACTAGTAATCCCAAACAGCCCAGAAGAAATAATACCAAAGCAATACTTATGACTACAGAAATGTAGGACGATATCAATTTGCGTTTTTGGTAAGAGTCAAAAGATGTAGCCATGGATGGATAATTAATACGGTAAAAATAAAAAACAATTTGTTTATGCTGAGTATTACAACGTTTAGTTTTTAAATGTGTTGTAATAGCCCTAAATTTGGCCCTTATTTCAAGGAAACTAGGATATGAGATACGATTTTAATCAGATTGAAAAAAATTGGCAAGATTATTGGGCAAAAAACCAAACGTTTAAAGCCTATAATGACAGTGATAAACTAAAATATTACGTGTTGGACATGTTCCCTTATCCAAGTGGTGCTGGTTTACATGTTGGGCATCCATTAGGTTATATTGCCAGTGATATCTATGCGCGATACAAGCGTCATAAAGGGTTTAACGTATTACATCCTCAAGGTTACGATAGTTTTGGTTTACCTGCAGAGCAATATGCGATACAAACAGGTCAGCATCCTGCAGTCACTACGGAAGCCAATATCAAAACTTATCGTCGCCAATTAGACCAAATTGGATTTTCTTTTGATTGGAGTCGGGAAGTCCGCACATCTAATCCTGAATATTACAAATGGACGCAGTGGATTTTTATTCAATTATTTAAGTCTTGGTTTAATAACGAGACCAATAAAGCTGAAGATATAAAAACACTGATTCAGGTTTTTGAAACTGAAGGAAACGCAACGGTAAATGCCGCTTGCGATGATGATATTACCCCGTTTTCTGCACACCAATGGAATAACTTTTCATCAGAACAGCAACAAGAAGTATTACTTAAATATAGATTAACCTATTTAGCGGAAACCGAAGTCAACTGGTGTCCAGTATTAGGAACAGTTTTAGCAAATGACGAAATCGTTAACGGCGTTTCCGAACGTGGTGGTCATCCTGTTGTGCGAAAA
>CAJQQC010000105.1 GCA_905480385.1 uncultured Winogradskyella sp. | reverse complement strand
TCTACAAAAACAGGTTTATCTGGCGATGGTTTACGGTAGAAAGTTCCAATAATTGGGGACTTTATAGTCACATATTTTGAATCATCAGATGCCGCTGGAGCTGGAGCTGACGGAGCTGATTCAGCCACAGGCGCTGCTACGGGCATAGCTTGCTGCATAACAGGAGCAGATGCCATGGGCATTTGTTGAACAATAGTTGTTTCTTCGGATCCTGTTTTAATGGTAATTTTAACATCATCCATTTCTAACTTCACTTCACTTGCGCCAGATTTAGCCACAAATTTAATCAAGTTTTGAATTTCCTTTAAATCCATAGTATTCAGTTATTATAATTAGTTAGTTTTTCATGAGTTATAGGCCCATTTAAAGTAAATAGAACCCCAAGTAAATCCACCGCCAAAAGCAGCAAATATTATAGTATCACCTTTTTTTAGTTGTGATTCATAGTCGTGTAATAAAAGAGGTAAAGTTGCAGATGTTGTATTACCATATTTTTGGATGTTCATTAACACCTTTTTTTCTTCTAGATTTATTCTGTTTGCTGTGGCATCAATAATACGTTTATTAGCCTGGTGTGCAGCTAACCAGTTAACATCATCATTGGTTAGGTTATTTCTTTTTAATATACGCTCTGCAACGTCTGCCATGTTAAAAACAGCATTTTTAAAAACAGTTTTTCCGTCTTGAAAGACGTAATGAGAACCTTCATCATAAGTTTCAGCATTTATGGGATAAGAAGACCCACCATACTGAGCTCTTAAGAACTCTCTTCCTTTGCCATCACTTCGTAACAATTCATCTTGAAGACCCAATCCTTCATTATTAGGTTCAAAAAGAACAGCTCCGCCACCATCTCCAAAAATGATACAAGTTGCGCGATCTTCATAATTAATAAAAGACGAATTTTTATCTGCACCAATTAAAAGCACTTTTTTGTAACGACCAGACTGAATATATGCAGCTGCTGTAGACATACCAAACAGAAAACTAGAACAAGCAGCCTCCAAATCATAAGAAAATGCATTTGCAGCACCAATTTGGGTTGCTGTATATGCAGCCGTTGATGCGGCTTTCATATCAGGAGTAGCCGTAGCGACAATTACTAAATCTATTTCTTTTGGGTCAATACCACTTTTATTGATAAGGTTTTCTGCGGCCTTAATTGCTAGAAATGATGTGCCTTTACCTTCTTCTTTAAGGATACGCCTTTCTTTAATCCCCGTACGTGTAGTGATCCATTCGTCATTAGTATCTACCATTGTTTCTAAAACCTTGTTAGATAAAACGAAATCGGGAACATAGCCGCCGACAGCTGTTATAGCCGCTGTGATTTTACTCATTATTAGCGTTTAGATTAATTAAAAATATCGAAAATTGATTAAAATGAACCCATTTTTGGTCGTTTTCAGCACTTTTAAGCAAATAATTATGCAAATTAAGTGGTTTTTGAGTGATTTGAAGCAATAAAACAAAAAAAACGCCCAAAGTTGGGCGTTTTATTGTATGCGCGCATAGTATTTATGCTAAATTCTCTTCTTCTGCAGAGTTATCTATAAGTACTTGACCTCTGTAATAAAGTTTTCCTTCATGCCAGTGTGCTCTGTGGTATAGGTGAGGCTCACCAGTTGTAGGGCAAGTTGCAATTTGAGGAACAGATGCTTTATAATGTGTTCTTCTTTTGTCTCTTCTTGTTCTAGATATTTTACGTTTTGGATGCGCCATTTTAAATGTTATTTATCCGTTAATAGTTTTTTTAATGTATCCCAACGAGGATCTGTATCCTCAGTGTTATTTTCTTCTGTTTTGCCCACTAAAGGACTTAATTCTTCTAATTTGTTTAATATATCAGATTGTAACGTACCGTCTTCAATACCTGGATGAACTTTTTTTGCCGGCATAGCCAACACTACAAGCTCGTATATAAATTGAGCGACGTTGATTTGATATTCTCCATGAGGAATAATCAATATATCTTCATTGTCATTGTTGTAAGTTTCACCAAACTTAACAACCAATTTAAACGAATCTTCAATCTCTAGATTAAAAGGCTCGTTTGAAACATCGCAATTAACATTTATAGCGCCACTGACGTTGAAGTTAAGTTCTAAAAGCGTTGTTTTCTTTTCAAAAAGAAGGTCAACTTTTAGGTCAGCCTCATTAAACTCATCATAATCAAATTCTAAAAAGAACGTATTATCAATTTGATAATCAAAATGGTGCTCTCCGACTTTTAGCCCTACAAATTGTATTGTATACGCTTTCATTACTTTCATTATCACATTCATTTTGAGCGTGCAAATATAATACTTTTTTCTGTATAGGAGTCTAGATATCAACAAAAAATGTTAATATCTAACGAGACATTTTCTTTAAAGGATTTTTTGAATAAAAATTATAATCTTTTCGCCTTCTGTAAATTTCGATAGCTGTGAACATTGCCCGTTTAAAAGAACTTTCGTCTGCCTCACCTTTTCCCGCAATTTCATAAGCAGTTCCATGATCAGGAGATGTTCTAACCATGTTTAGGCCAGCCGTAAAGTTGACACCGTTTCCAAAGGTTATGGTCTTAAATGGAATTAATCCTTGATCATGATAGGATGCAATCACAGCATCGAATTTTTGGAAGTTGTTTGATCCAAAAAAGCTATCAGCAGAATATGGTCCGTAGACCAAGTTGCCTTCTTTGCGAAGTTTTTCGATAGAAGGTTTTAAAATTGAGTCATCTTCGTTACCGATAACACCATTATCACCAGCATGAGGATTAATTGCTAATACCGCAATTTTTGGTTTAGGAATAGCAAAATCTTGCTTTAGTGAGTTTGAAACTGTCGTTAACTTTTGGCGTATTAAATCCTCGGTAATATAACTTGGCACATCTTTGACAGGAACATGATCAGTTAAAAGACCAACTCTTAGATTTTCCGAAATCATAAACATTAGACTATCGCCTATTAATTGTTGATTTAGATAATCTGTATGACCAGGGAAATTAAATTTCTCAGATTGTATGTTGTGTTTATTAATTGGCGCAGTAACTAAAACATCTACAGTACCTTCCTTTAAAGCAGATACAGCTGCTTCTAAAGATTTAATAGCATATTCACCTATTTTTTTATCCTCTTGACCAAACTGAATGTTAACACCTTCTTTCCACACATTTAAAACATTTACTTTACCATCAGTAATTTGATTGACTGAGTTTATTTCATTGAAACTAATTTTACTCGCAAAGTGACGCTTAAAGAAATTCATTATTCTTGAAGAAGCAAAAATAACTGGTGTACATAACTCCAATGAACGGTTATCTTCGAATGTTTTTAATATAATCTCTGGGCCAATACCATTGAGGTCTCCAACAGATATTCCAACTTTTATAGTGTTTTCTTTTTTCACAAAAGGAATTTTAATATTAACGAGACTTTATAAACTTAGCGTTATTTTGTCCTTAACTTTGTGTTGCAAATTTAACCATTATAAAATAGAATTATGTTTACTGGAATTATTGAAGATTTAGGCACCATAACAGCATTAAATAATGATAAGGATAATTTACATATTACTGTAAGCAGTAATATTACTGAAGAGTTAAAGATTGATCAAAGCGTTGCTCATAATGGTGTGTGCTTAACAGTGGTGTCTTTAGATAAGGATGAATATGTCGTAACTGCTATTAAAGAAACATTAGACAAGACCAATTTAGGCCAATTAGAGGTTAACGCAACCGTAAATTTAGAACGCGCAATCAAACTTGGTGATAGACTAGATGGTCATATAGTTCAGGGTCACGTTGATCAAACAGCAATTTGCGAAAATGTAAGAGAACAAAACGGAAGTTGGTTTTACACTTTTAGCTATGACGCCGCTTTAAATAATGTTACTATAGAAAAAGGCTCAGTGACTGTAAACGGTGTGAGTTTAACTGTCGTTAATTCCAAACTAAATGAGTTTTCGGCAGCAATAATACCATATACTTATAAGCATACTACTTTTAAGGATTTAAAAAAAGGAAGCTTGGTTAATTTAGAATTTGACGTCATTGGAAAATATGTAAAACGTCTAAATGATTTAAGGTCTTAGTTACCTAGCATAATTTTGACTGCCTTTTTTTATGATATATATACCATAAATAAGGGCTGCTGCAAATAAGAAAATGATATAATTGTCAATAGGTTGCCCTGGAGGTGGAGGAGGTCCGCCTGAACACAAAGGCGAAGGACAACAACTTCCATCAGCGCAACAAGGATTTGCACCCGTACATTGAGGAAGAATCATAAACAGGTTATAAATTATTGAGGCAAATTTCATATTGTAAATACTAAGACAAATGTAAAAAAAAGTGTGCTAGCAAAACAATTAGCACCCAAAAATATTTTTTAAGCGCAAAAAAACACGGATAAATACTTTTTTCATTAAAAATACCATTTCAAATATGCTTTTTCTTACAAATTTGTTTTGTTATTATTAGCTAATGCTAAAATATTATAACGTAAGAATATTTGTAGTGTAAATTAAAAAGCTATTAACATTAATAATTATAAAATTGTTGATAGTGTAAAATCAAAAAACTGCTTCAAAAAAATGAAACAGTTTTTATTATCTGTGGTCCCACATGGACTCGAACCATGGACCACCTGATTATGAGTACTGGATTGAATTTTTTAAGTATCTTCTGAAACCCTTATAAACACTACCTTTTTTAAAATAAAATTCTTCAAGGAATCAATTCTTGCAAACATTCTTGCAAACATTTCAAGATTAAAACTCTTTTAAACAACCATTCGTTTCGAATAATATCTTTTTATCCAAACTACCGATGTAATGATATGTTGTAAACCGCTGTTTATCTTTGTGACCCATCATTTCTGCAATCCTTTCTAATGGAACTCCATTTTTAGCAAGGTAATTCCCGTAACTATGTCTTGAGGTGGATATGGTCAAAGGAATGGGTAATCCAATTTTAACTCCTATCACTTTTAGGTGTTTGTTATATCCTTTACACATTTTAGAAACCTTATTTTGTATTGTTGTCTTCTTGGGTGGGGTTCTAAATCCTCCAAAGATGTATTCACTTTCTCTATTTCCTATTCTGTCTATTAATTCTCTTAAAGGTTTTATAATTGGGATAGAGAGTTTCCTGACGGTCTTTGTTCTATTCTCAGTTTTCTGTCTCACAAATGAAATAATATCATCATCTATATCGGTCCATTTGAATTGTAAAACATCTGACATATTACTGCCGTTGCACAAAAAACAGACTTTCCAATGGTCATGTGCGTTCTCTTGGTATTTTGTATCAAAAGAGTTAAAAGTCATTAAACTATTAACCTGATCCACAGAAAAGATTTCTTTTTCTGTATTATATGTTTTAATGATGTATTTGTTCTTCCCAAAAGGAAACTCGTAGGTATGATCTAACATTTTGTGATCTACACCTAAATTTATAACCGCTTTAAGGTTTCTAAAATAAATACTTAAGGTATTATAGTAATTTTCTAATCGACTTTCTCCATCTTTTTCGATTCTTCCGTCTATGTAAAATTGTTCAAAATCGTGTAAAAAATCTTGATCTACATCCTTTAATAGTAGAGATGAATCAAAGGTTGTAATCATGTTTAAAAGTGTCTTATAATGACCCTTAGATTTATATTGCTGATTTTCTTCAAGTTTCTTTATTTTCAGTTGAATGATATCTACGAGTAAATGATCTTTATTGTTTTTTGAAGTATTGGAATTTGAAAGTTGACGTTTCAATTCACTTATTGAAAATGGTTCTAATTTTGCAGCTACTTTTTGAGCGTTATAAGTAAGATTATTCAATTCCTTTATGAAATGAGATAATTCTTTATCGACCTTACCTTGTTCTATCTTTTTTATTTGAACTTCGGTTAAAGACGTATTCAATGAAATATGAGTTGTTTTCCGGTTGTGTGTCACCCGCAATCGTACAGGGATTTCTCCATTTGCTCTCGGTGTTCTATAATCAAATACTTGTTTTATTGTTGTCATATTTTTATTGAAAGTTTTAACTTAACCATTGATTCTTTCTTTTTGCTGATTTTATTTTTTGATATAAATTCATTTAAATCTGCAATTAAAAACTTATT
>CAJQQC010000104.1 GCA_905480385.1 uncultured Winogradskyella sp. | reverse complement strand
TGAAACTACTTTTGATGATAAGGATGCTATAACTGTTATGGCAGTAGATAACTTACCTTGTGAGTTACCAAAAGATGCAAGTGAAGGCTTTGGAGACGCTTTTTTAGAGCATGTTATTCCAGCATTTTTTGATGAGGACCATAATCGTATATTAGAACGAGCACAAATAACAACTAAAGAAGGTGGACTTACAGAGCGTTTTTCTTATCTAAAGGATTATATTGAAGGCAAGGAATAGATTCTCTTTCATTGAAAAAATATAACCTCCAAAAATTAAACTAAAATATACTAAAAATCAGTTACTATTTTTCTAATCTTAGTTAGATTAGTCAATAAACTTTCCAAATTATCCAAGTGAAGCATATTAGCGCCGTCACTTTTAGCATTTGCTGGGTCAAAATGCGTTTCTATAAATAATCCATCGACATTATTTACCACACCTGCACGGGCAATTGTTTCAATCATATCTGGTCTTCCACCTGTGACACCGACACTTTGATTAGGCTGTTGTAAAGAATGTGTGACATCAAGTACAGTTGGTGCATATTGCCGCATTGTTGGTATACCTCTAAAATCTACAATCATATCTTGGTAACCAAACATAGTGCCTCTGTCTGTAATCCAAGCATTGTCATTACCCACATCCTTAACTTTTTGGACCGCATGTTTCATGGCTTCCGGACTCATAAATTGTCCTTTCTTTAAGTTAACTACTTTTCCAGTATTGGCTGCAGCTACGACTAAATCAGTTTGTCGTACTAAAAAAGCAGGAATTTGTAATACATCAACATACTCGGCAGCCAAATCAGCATCAGAAGCTTCATGAATATCGGTCACAGTAGGTACATCAAAAGTTTCAGAAACTTTTCTTAATATTTTTAAGGCTTTTTCATTTCCTATACCTGTAAAACTATCTATCCGACTACGATTAGCTTTTTTAAAACTTCCTTTAAACACGTAAGGAATTTCTAATTTATCAGTAATAGAAATGACTTTTTCAGCAATACGTAGTGCCATGTCTTCACCTTCTATAGCACAAGGGCCACAAAGCAGAAAGAAATTATTTGAGTCTGCGTGTTTGATGTTCGGGATATTCTGTAGTGCCATAGACAAAAAAACGATTAGGTTTTACTTTGCAAATATACCATAAGTTTTGAGTATTAAAATGTCAATAATATCCAGTTTTACTGTATAATCCTGTAAAGGAAGCGGCGTAACAATTTACTAACCTTAAATCCAATAAATAAGCGTACATTTGCACGCTTAAAAATAGCACCTATTATGGCTACAATTAAAAATATTGCAATTATTGCACACGTTGACCACGGTAAAACAACCTTGGTAGATAAAATTATGTACCACTGTCAGTTATTTCGCGAAAACGAAAACACAGGTGATTTAATTTTAGATAATAATGATTTAGAACGTGAAAGAGGTATTACAATTACGTCTAAGAATGTTTCAGTTGTTTATAGAGATACTAAGATAAACATTATTGATACACCAGGTCACGCCGATTTCGGAGGTGAAGTAGAGCGTGTATTAAATATGGCTGATGGCGTTTTGTTATTAGTTGATGCCTTTGAAGGTCCTATGCCACAAACACGTTTTGTATTACAAAAAGCTATTGATTTAGGTTTGAAGCCTTGTGTTGTTATCAATAAAGTGGATAAGGAAAATTGTACACCAGACGAAGTACACGAAAAGGTATTTGATTTAATGTTTGAGCTTGGTGCAGAAGAGTGGCAATTAGATTTTCCAACCGTTTATGGCTCTGCAAAGCACAATTGGATGAGCGACGATTGGCAAAATCAAACTGAAAATATAGAGCCATTATTAGATATGGTTATTGAGCATATTCCTGAACCAAAGATTGAAGAAGGAACAACACAGATGCTAATTACATCTTTAGACTTTTCTTCATTTACAGGACGAATAGCAATTGGACGACTAACTCGTGGCGAATTAAAAGTGAATCAGCAAATCTCATTAGTAAAAAGAGATGGCTCAATTGTGAAAAGTAAAATTAAAGAGTTACACACATTTGAAGGACTTGGTCGTAAGAAGGTTGAAGAAGTAGAAGCTGGTGATATTTGTGCTATTGTAGGTTTAGAAGGTTTTGAGATTGGTGATACTGTTGCTGATATTGAAAACCCAGAAGGACTAAAAACGATTGCTATAGATGAGCCAACGATGAGTATGTTGTTCACAATTAATGATTCGCCTTTCTTTGGAAAAGATGGAAAGTTTGTAACCTCTCGTCATATAAAAGATAGATTAACAAAAGAGCTAGAAAAAAACTTAGCATTGCGTGTTGAAGAAACAGATAGTGCAGATAAGTTTATGGTTTTTGGTCGTGGTGTATTACACTTATCGGTTTTAATCGAGACAATGCGTCGCGAAGGTTATGAACTTCAGATTGGACAACCACAGGTAATTATCAAAGAGATTGATGGTGTAAAATGTGAGCCTTTTGAAGAAATGACCATTGATTTACCAGAGCATGTTTCTGGTAAAGCCATTGAAATGGTGACCATGCGTAAAGGCGAAATGCTAAGTATGGAAGCCAAAGGTGACCGTATGGTTTGTGAGTTTGTGGTACCATCTCGTGGAATTATTGGATTAAGAAATCAATTATTAACTGCAACTGCTGGTGAAGCGATTATGGCCCACCGTTTTGTTGATTACAGACCACTGAAAGGTGGAATACCAGAACGTCAAAATGGATCTTTAGTCTCAATGGAAAACGGTAGTGCTATTCCTTACTCTATAGATAAACTACAAGATCGTGGAAAGTTCTTTGTTGACCCAGGTGAAGACATTTATGAAGGTCAGGTGATTGGAGAAAATTCTCGTGGTGATGATATGACGGTTAACGTAACAAAGACTAAAAAATTAAGTAATGTTCGTTCTTCTGGAGCAGATGATAAAGCCAAGATTGTACCAGCTATAAAATTTTCTTTGGAGGAAGCTTTAGAATATATTCAGAAGGATGAATATGTTGAGGTTACACCAAATCATTTGAGATTACGAAAAGTTTTCTTAAAAGATGTTGACCGTAAGCGTAATAAAATTCACTAGAAGATTTTTGAATTATAAATTAAAAAAGAGAAATATTGAAAAATATTTCTCTTTTTTGTAATTGAATTAATTACTATGGAGCTAATAGGAATAACAGGAACGGAGTATGTAGGTTATTTAGCATCTCTTATGGTGTTACTGTCTTTTACTATGAAAGACATTAAAAAACTACGATTGGTTAATATGTCTGGTTGTATATTATTTATTATTTATGGATTTTTAATGCCGTCGTTTCGTATTGGCTTACCAATAATAATTGCCAATCTAGCAATCTTAATAGTAAATATTTATTATTTAGTTAACCCATCAAAACAGTAATTGCTTAAATTTTATCGGGTTAAGTTTGAAGTTAAAGTCTTAAACAACTAGATTTGTTGTAGAACCAAGATAAGTAAGCACTGCATTGAAGAAATTTAATAATTACATCAATTCAAACGTTTTATTCAACGTAGCTAATCTTAATTCATTCATATTAGGTGTCCGAATTATAGCAGGTATACTAACTTCAAAATTCATTGCTATTTTTATTGGTGCAGAAGGTCTCGCTCTTGTTGGAAATCTCTCAAGTTTTTTAAAAGCCATTCAATCTTTTTCGGCATTAGGCTTTTATAAAGGTCTTGTAAAGTATATAGCCGAGTATAAAGAAAAACATCAGAAGCTTAGTGAAGTACTTTCAACTTCTTTTTATATAGGCTTTTTAAGCACCATTTGTTCAGCATTATTTTGTTATTATTTTGCTGAAAACATTAACACTTTTCTATTTGGAGGGGCAGACTATACGTATGCCATCGAAATATTAGCACTTGTGTTACCATTATATTCATTAAATGCTTTTTGTTTTGCAATAATGAATGGGTATTCGAAGTACAAATTCTTGCTAGTGATTAGTCTTATTGGTCAAATCGGTGGGTTATTAATAACTTTATTATTGATTTGGCAAGACCAAATAGATGGTGCATTAGTAGCAATAGCTATAACGCCTGGATTAATATTTTTAATAACACTGGTAGGTATTCTTTTTAGAACAAGCTTAGTGCCGTTTGTAAAGATTACTAGAGTTTCTTCTCAAATGCTTAATAAGCTAAGTCCTTATTCAGTAATGGCATTGACTAGTGCAGTAGCATTACCTGTAGTTATGATTTTGATAAGAAACTATATCATAAAAGAGATTGGTTTACAAGAAACAGGATATTGGGAAGCAATGAATCGTATTTCGGATTATTATTTGATGTTTGTTAATTCCTTAATAGCATTGTACTTAGTACCTAAGTTGGCAAAAATTGATACAAAAAAGGATTTTAGAAAAGAGGTAATTAACTTCTATAAAAACCTAATGCCATACTTTGCAGGCTTGCTTATTCTCCTTTATTTTACAAGGAAAATTGTTTTAACTTTAGTTTTTTCTAAAGAGTTTTTACCAGCAAGTGATTTATTTTTATGGCAAATATTGGGTGATTTTATTAGAGTATTAGCTATGGTAATTGCTTACCAGTTTTTAGCTAAAAAGATGTTTACTCATTTTATAATATTAGAAATATTTCTTTTTGTAACGCTTTATTTTTCTAGTGTATATCTAGTAGATGTTTTTGGTTTAGAAGGTGCTGTAATGGGCCATTTCTTTACACACTTATTACACTTTGGAATCGTAATCCTTATTTTTAGTAGTTCACTTTTTGGAATTATATCTGAAGATTCGGTTTAGAAGCTATTATAATATTTTTACAGCAACCATTGATTAATTATAAGTCCATATGTTTTTTAGATTTCTGTCTTATAATACAATTATAGTTTTAGGAAAGTTGATATCTTCTTTTGTAGTATCTAAAGTAAGTGCAATTTATCTTGGACCAAGTGGTTATGCTTTGTTAGGTAACTTCAGAAACATATTTCAAATTGTGCTTGGTGTTAGTGCTAATGGTTTTGAAAGTGGAACTATAAAACACATAGCCGAGAATAGAGATGACAAAAGTTATCACTCTAAAATAGTGTCATCAATAATTTCGTTTAGTTTTATCCTTTCTCTTTTTATGGGGATATTATTACTGATTTTTGCTTGTGAATTAAGTGAGATAACGTTAAAAACTTCTAATTACTCTTACGTATTTAGATACTTGGCTTTTTTACTTCCTTTGATTTCTATAAATTTTATTATTCTTTATATAATTAATGGACTTCAAAAAATTAAAACATATGCCAAACTTATTGTTTTGGTTAGTTTAATTAATGCTTTACTAACTTTTTTTTTGATTTATTATTACAGACTAGAAGGTGCTTTTATAGCTACAATTTTAGTGTCTGCAGTTACTTTGACTTTAAGTTTACTGATTAAAGATGTCAGAGATATATTATCTAAGGTAGTATTAAATGCAAAAAATGTATCTATACAGATTATATGTTCAATGTCAGTATATGTTACTATGGCTACTTATTCTACCATTTTAATAAGTATTACTTATTTTTTAATTAGAAATCAGATTATATCTAACTATGGCGAAAATACTGCTGGCTATTGGGAAGCGATGAATAAAATCTCGACATTCTATATGGTGTTTTTTACATCTGTTTTTACATTATATCTGCTACCCAAGTTGTCTGTTAATAAGTCTGTAGTTGGTTATAGAAGTATAATGAGCTCTTATTTTAAGCGTCTTATTCCACTCGCTTTAATTATATTTTTAATATTGTTTTTGTTAAGGACATTTGTAGTGAAACTCTTTTTGTCAGAAGAATTCGAGATTATTGAGCAATATTTCTTGTTGCAGTTTATTGGCGATTTTATAAAAATTATAGGCTTTTCATTAGCATTTCAATTTCATGCAAAAAAAATGGTGACATTTTACTTTATTACTGATGCTGTTATATACCTGTCTTTTTATTTACTGAGCTTATATTTTTTAGATCAATTTGATATTAAAGGTGTGTTCTACGCACATATTCTAAGCTGTATTTTATATTTTTTAGCGGTAAGTTTCTTTATTTTTACTAAGAATAATAAATATCTAGAAGCAAGTGCAGAATAAAAAACTTAAACAAATATTAGTCCTAGCATTACCACTTTTACTTAAGTATGTGTTCTTTTTTGTGTTTGTAGATTGGCGAGTTTTCGATTCTGAAGACATAAAAGAAGATGTTATTTTCTTTGGTTTAATAGCTCTTTTGATACAAACAAAACTATTTCAGAAGCAATTTTTTAAGACTCTTTTACTTTTTGTTTATCTGCTTTATATAGTCTTAGAAACGACTTCATACTTAGCTGTCTCATCTACATTTTCTTCATCCTATATGTATTTATTGCTCGAGTCGAGTTCTGCAGAACTCAAAGAGTTTGCGGGTGGTTATTTTAGTTGGCCAATACTTTTGGTTTTTCTAATTAATATATTTTTCTTCTTTAGACTCAGAAAAATAGCTTGGAATGCAAATTACAAACAATCTAATCTTCTTGGTTTATTAAGCTTCGCAATTATTTTAGTCGTCTTAAAGTTTACAGGTTTAATAGAAAGTAATGCTTACCATAATGCAGTTAGAGGTTCTTACGGATATTACAAGCTTCAAAAAAATATGCAGTTGGCATCAGCTATAAATAAGTCTGATGTTAAAGTAACTTCTGATAATGAAGTGTTGGTTTTAGTATTAGGTGAATCTACAGATAGAAATCATATGCAGATTTATGGCTACAATCGACAGACCACTCCGAATCTAAACGTATTAAAAGATGAATTATATGTTTTTGATAATGTAATTTCTACAGAAGTTTTTACACTAAAAGCAGTACCAAAAATACTAACATCTTTAAATCATAATTCTAATGGTGAAGATTTGGTAGATATCGTTCAGGTATTTAAAACTGCGGGTTACGATACGTATTGGCTATCTAACCAGCGTCCAATTAGTTTTCATGACAATGCTATAAGTAATATTGCGTCTGGTTCAAAAACATTTCAGTTTTATAACCATCAAATAGATAGAGATGCTAAAGTATTGGACGAAGCCCTATTACCAGATTATTCTGAAATTCTAAAAAAAGAAGGAAAAAAACTTATTGTTTTACGCCTAATAGGAACACATTTTGACTATATCAATCGTTATCCATACGCGTTTGAAAAATTCAAAAGTGTAGATGCTTCAAAAAAAGAAAAGTTAATCGACGAGTATGACAATGCGATTTTATATAATGATTTTATTCTGAATAAAATTATCTCAGAGCTTAAAGCTCAAAATCAAAAAAGTGCTTTATTATACATATCTGACCATGGTGAAAATATTTACGATTACGGAACAGATTTTTTTGGTCGCTCAGAGGAAGTGATTACTAAAAACATGTTCGAAATTCCATTTCTCTTTTGGGCTTCGGAGTCATTTAATTACCCAGATGACTTTGAATATCAAAAAAACAGAGCGTTTACAAGTCAATTTACTTACGAAAGTTTAGGTCATATTTTTGGTGTAATGCACACAAATATGAATGCAGAAAAGAGCATTTTTAGTAATAGTTATAAGCAAAAAAAGAGAATTATTGTAGGTGACAAAGATTTTGACATCTACTTTAAAAAAAAAAGTAATGAGTAAAAAAGTGTGTTTACTCGGAGATTCTTTAGCATCTGGCGGTGCTGAAAAAATGATTGCAAATTTATCCAAATCAATCGCAAGAAAAGGATATGATGTGACTATAGTGATAATGCAAGATGACGTTGCTTATGATTATGAAGGTAGACTATACAACTTCGGACAAATAAAAGCCAATTACACTTTATTTTCAGGTTTCATGGCTTTAAAAAATTTCTTTAAAACTGAAAATTTTGATATTATTTTTGACCATCGTATTCGTAATATTTGGCTTAAAGAATTCATTTTATCTAAATTCATTTTCTCAAATTTCAAAGTTGTTTACTGTGTACATCATTTTGAAATATGGATGTATTTCCCGCAATTTTCAATTCCTTTTTTATCAAAATTAACCTTAGTCAAAAACCGAGAATTTGTCTCAGTAAGCATAGTCATAAGTCAACAAATTCAATCCAAACTAAAACTAGATAGTAAAGTTATTTACAACTATCCAGAGTTGCCAAAAAGTTTTACTGAAATAGATGTTGATTTTGAGTATATAATTGCTATTGGCAGACTCGAAGTTATTAAGCAATTTGATATATTAATTGATTGCTATAATGCCTCGGTATTAAAAGAAAATGACATCAAACTTTTAATTTTTGGTGATGGCAGCAAACATGACGAGTTGCAAGAACAAATATCTAGACTCGAGTTGTGTAGCCATATTTATCTAAAAGGCTTTGCAACTAACGTTAGTGATTATCTGGTCAACGCGAAAGGTTTGGTAATGACCAGTAAAAGTGAAGGTTTTCCTATGGTTTTAATAGAAGCTATTAGTCTTAAAACACCCGTTGTTTCTTTTAATTTTGCTAGTGGTCCAAGCGAGATTATTTCACAAAATAATAACGGAATTTTGGTGAAAAATCAAGACAAACTAGAGATGATTACTGTATTGAATAAATTGGTTGATAACGATTTTTATTCAGATCTAAAGAAACGTCTTAATAACTATGATTTTCCATTCAAAAAGGAGAACATAATACAGCAATGGATTGATATAATTGAAAAATAAGACTTTTTTTGTTTTAGAAAATTGAATATGCTTATAGGTAAATGGTATTTAATCCGGTGGATGGTATTTAAGTTACTAGGGTTAATTTTTTTCTTGTAAAATTTAACCATTTCCGTGTTTCTTTCAGCTTTAAAAAGTACTAGTAATTTATAGTGTATAAAGTCAATGTATTTCTTTAAATCGGTATCATCAGAATCTAATAGATACTTATCAAAATCAGGAATTCGTTTTATAAAACTAGTGTTGGGTTGCGTCATTTGATTATCAATACCTAAGCGATAAAAGATCAAAGGATTCGGATTGTAAGATATTTTAAAATGCTTAAGACATCGGATATAATAATCCTCATCTTCACCATAATTTATAGAATCATCAAAGTATCCAGCTTTTTCAAAAACAGATTTGTGCACGATAAAACTACTTTGACTAATCGGGTATTTTATGATATCAGTGTATCGTGAGATGCTTTTGTATTCTGAAATTTTGTTGTCTTTTTTAGTCAGTTCAACATGTTTTTTAGGCCAAAACAAATTGTAATTTGTAGCAAAAACTTTGAAATCTGGGTGTGATTCAATTTGAGAAAAACAAGTTTCTAAATACCTGTCGTTCCATAAATCATCGGCATCCAAAAATGCCATGTAAGTTCCATTTGCCTGTTGGATTCCGTAATTTTTGGTGTGAGATAAGCCTTTGTTTTCTTTGGAAAAAATAGAAATTCGACTATCGTCATAATTCTCGACAATAGCTTTACTGTTATCAGTACTTCCGTCATTAATAACTATAACTTCAAAATCTTGAAAAGACTGATTTAAAACAGTTTCCAATGTTTTAGAAATATACTTCTCTTTGTTGTAAAGCGGAATAATGACCGAAAAAAAAGGCTGCATTCAATAATTCAATTTAAAGTAAAAATACACTTTTAATTCAACCTTGTTTTTAGCAGTTAAATTAAATTCGATTAGATTTGTAAAATGTCTTGTAAGTCAATTCAAATTATAGCTTTTAATAATCCATATCCTGCCAATTTTGGTGGGGCTATAGATATGTTTTATAAAATCAAAGCGTTGCATAAATTAGGCATAAAAGTAATTTTACATATTTTTTATGACGTGCGAGGTGATGTTTCAGGTATCAAGGACTTTTGCGAAGAGATATATTTGTACAAGAGGAATAAAGGTTTCTTCAAGCACTTTTCATTAAAGCCATTTAGTACTAATAGTAGAACAAATAAGATATTAATTGAAAGGCTGCTAGCTTCTGAAACACCAATTTTTGTTGAATCTCTGAGGTCATGTGTATTACTGGAGAGTCAAGTATTTTCACAAAAAATTGCAGTCCGAAACCATAATATCGAATACGATTATAGTTGGGGATTGTTTGAAAGTGAATCAAACTTTATCAAAAAAGTAGCACAATTAATTGAAGGCTATAAGCAGAAGCATTACGAAAAAACTTTGAATAAGGCCGACATTCTTTTTAATATTTCAAAATACGAGCAATCTTACTTTCAAAAAAAATATAAACCTAAATCTGTGTTTCTTCCAGTTTTTCATGGATATGAATCTATTAAATCTAAAGAGGGTTTTGGAAAATATGCTTTATATCATGGTGATTTATCAACAGCAGATAATTTAAAATCTGCTTTATTTTTAGTTGACGTTTTCAAAAAAACAGAAATCCAATTCATAATTGCAGGCTCGGAATTACCCAAAGAAATCAAAATTAAAATTCAAGATTTTCAACACATTTCGTATACCAAAATAAATGGTAGACAACATCTTCATAAATTGATTGAAAATGCACATGTCAATACCTTATATTCATTTCAACGTTCTGGTACAAAACTAAAAGTTTTCACAGCTTTATTCAATGGGCGACACTGTATTTTAAATAAAAATATGATTGATGACAAACAGATTTTAGATATCTGTGAAGTTGCAGATAAAGAAGATGATTATCGTAATGCACTTAAAGATATATTTAAAAAAGAATTCAAATTAACTGAAAAGAGAATACAAGTTTTAGCAACTTACAACGATATAGAGAATGCTAAAATTATTGTAGAGAATTTGCTTTAATTTTTACGCTGCACAACTTCAAAAACCTTACTCTCATCACATTTAAACGTCTTACTTGGATACTTTAAAAGTAGCGCATAATCGTGCGTTGCCATAAGTATAGTATTCCCATTTTTGTTCAATTCTTGTAAGACTTCCATAACTTCTATACTCGTTTGTGGGTCGAGGTTTCCGGTAGGTTCATCTGCTAAAATTAATTCAGGTTCATTAAGTAAAGCTCTTGCAATGGCTACACGCTGTTGCTCACCACCAGAAAGCTCATGCGGAAATTTAAAGCCTTTATTTCCCATGCCAACTTTATCTAGCACTTTGGTCAAACGTTCTGTAATTTCTGTTTTATCTTTCCAACCTGTAGCTTTTAAAACAAACTCCAAGTTTCCATTTATAGTTCTATCAGGTAATAATTTAAAATCCTGAAATACAACACCCAATTTTCGTCTTAAAAACGGTATATCTATTTCTTTTAAACCCAATAAATCAAAATCTACAATATGACCTTCACCTTCGGTAAGTTGTAAATCTCCATAAAGTGTTTTCATAAAACTACTTTTGCCACTACCTGTTTTACCAATTAAGTAGACAAAATCACCTTTTTGTAATTGGACATTTACATCGCTAAGCACTAAGTTTTCAGCTTGATAAATATTGGCGTTTTTGAGTTGTAAAACTGTTTCGGACATAAAAGTATTTAGTGTAAAAAAAGTTATCGGCTATAAATGTATTGCAAAAAAATCAATTTATAGTTTTAAAAAGTGGCATAATAATTGGCAATTAAACTTTTATTGTCACAAAAAGACCTTTAAAGCCAAAATGTAAATATGTAAAGCTAGTATTGATAACTTGGTTTATAATTAACCTAATTTTTCTGCGTTAATAATAAGGTATTCATTTACTTTTATAATCAATAGTTTAAATCA
Source organism: uncultured Winogradskyella sp. (assembly GCA_905480385.1). Lineage (GTDB taxonomy): Bacteria > Bacteroidota > Bacteroidia > Flavobacteriales > Flavobacteriaceae > Winogradskyella. The sequence goes on along the minus strand of CAJQQC010000104.1, from coordinate 3 downwards.
AAA
>CAJQQC010000103.1 GCA_905480385.1 uncultured Winogradskyella sp. | reverse complement strand
CATGTGTAATGTGGTTTTTTTTATTAAAAAATCACCGTGACTTGTTTCAAATACAAGACTCAATTATACCTTACTTTTCTTAAAATCCGCATAGATAACTTATAACCTTTATAAATTTCCTTACTGTAAGATTTTAAAAGTGGTTTAACTTCTTCGAGTTTATCAATAGCATTTTCAAAACCATTGAGGTAACAAATAAGATATGTCGCAGATAGATTTTTCAAATCGTTAATTTCATTAATATTCAATGGCATTTCTTTTTTTAATTTTTCTATCAAAGCATTGTTAGAATTGTAGATATGGTGTAATACTTTTTTATCAAACTGCGGCGGTTCGAATAATAGATTAGTATCGATAGAGTAGTTGCCATTATGTCCAAATTCTATAACTGTTTCTTCAAGTTTGTAATATCTATGGTTATTATGAAGTCCTAGTTTTACGTACTCAATTATAGAAAAGTTATTTTCAGAATTTGCAATAGAAACTTCATCTAAAGCGGAGTAAAACAAACGACGCTGCTCGTTAATTAATTCAATATCAACTCGTGAATAAAAAATTTCATCTTTGACTTCCTTTTTTTGTCCTGCCCAACAGAGCACAAAATATTCTTTAAAAACTTTATACTTTGGTGAGTAGTCTTCACGTTTTTTCATAAAGTCAAAAACACCATTTAAAGTTAGCTCGATATTGTTTAGTGCGTGATTTTCTATAGCTGAGACAATCACAGAATTAACATCTTTAATTTCAATATCAAACACTTTAGGCATACTCATACTACCATCTCTAAAAAATACAGCACCACCATAATATTTCCAAATATTTTTGCGAAGAGAAGTTAATCCTTTATTGGCTCTAATAGTCACTAAACCAATGACTTTATCATCTGGTAAATGTGGAAAAGGAATATTTTCGTATTGAACTATTGGAGGATTTGTCAGATAGGCATTAATTAAATTCTGAATTTTGCTGTCATCAAAAAAATCAACACCTATGATTTTATTATCGGTATCATCAACACCGATAACGATGTAAGAATTATTTTTAGGATTACTATTAGAAAGTGCGCAAATATGTTTTAGAAATTTAGCCTTCCCTTCTTTATAGCTGAGGTTGAGTTTTCGTTTTTTGTCATAGAAACTGTTCTCGTCGTTGTGGGCGAGTAAATTTTTAATTAAAAGACGTTTATTAATCAACTGTATTAAATTTCTTTTTCACTATCGTAGAACTCGCTTGCGCTGTGCAAAACATCAAAACATCTGCAATATTAACATGTGATGGCCTACTTATTGCGAATTGGATAACCTCAGCAATATCTTCTGCTTGTAAAGCTTTAAAACCTTTGTAAGTGTCATTTGCATTCGGAGCACCTTTGTATCGCACTTCAGAAAATTCCGTTTCTACCAGACCTGGATTTATAGCACTGACTTTAATTCCATAAGAATTTAAGTCAATACGCATACCTTCGGTAATTGCTAAAACAGCATGTTTACTAGCACAATATACATTCCCTTTTGGATATACTTCTTTACCAGCGGATGATCCAATGTTAATAATATGACCAGATTCGCGTTCAGTCATTCTAGGAATAATAGCCTTACTGACATAAAGTAGACCTTTGACATTAATATCCATCATGGCATCCCAATCATCAGTATTACCTGTTTCAATAGGGTCAAGACCATGAGCATTTCCAGCGTTATTGATTAGTATATCTATATCTCTAAACGCTTCTGGCAATGAGTTTATAGCCTCGAAAGTTTTGTCTTTATCACGTACATCAAAGTTTAATGTGTATACATCTGTTTCACGAGAAAGTGCTTTTTGCACACTATCAAGACGCTGTTGACGTCTTCCGCACAATACAAGATTAATACCGTGTTTAGCAAATTCGTGAGCTGTAGCCCTTCCAATACCACTAGTAGCGCCTGTTATTAATGCTGTTTTCTTCATATTTAATAATATTTATGGGACTTTATGTCCTTGAGCAGCAACCAAAATTAAGAACCAATCGTCAAGTTCTAATTCAATTTTTGTTGCTTCCATAGCTTGTTGTAATCTTGTTTTGTTTGTTGTGCCAACAACGGGCAATATCGCTGAAGGATGTTTTAATGACCACGCTAATAAAAGTTGATCTTCAGTAGCGTTATACTTATCCATCAAGTCTCCTAGTTGTTTGTGTATGCGTCTTGTTTGTTCGGTATTTTTTCTAAAAACGGAGCCTAATGGCGACCACGCCATTGGTTGTATACCATTGTTTAGCATGAAATCTAGAGCGCCATTATGCATTGCATCATGTGCTGTTAAAGAAAACTCGATTTGGTTGACATCAATATCCATTCGAAGACTAATCAGATCCATTTGCGATGGTGTAAAATTAGAAACTCCAAAGTCTTTAATTTTACCCTGTTTTTTTAATATTGTAATGGCTTCCGCAATTTCATTAGGATGCATTAAAGGACTTGGACGATGTAATAAAAGTAAATCTAAATATTCTGTATGAAGATTTTTCAGAGACTCCTCAACGGACCAAATGATATAATCTTTGCTGTAATCGTAATGCTTAACTTTATTATTACGATTATCGCTCATGTACTGAATACCACATTTAGAAATCAATTGAATTTCTTTTCGATTAATTCCTGAGGTATTGAAGGCTTTTCCAAATTCTTCTTCAGTCGTATATCCACCATATATATCTGCATGGTCAAAAGTTGTAATACCACTCATCAAGCAGTGATGTATCATGACTTCCATTTCTTTAGTTGAGAATTGTTTTCCCCAAACACCCCAAGTCATAGTCCCGCTTATTATTTTTGAATAATTTGACATTTTAAACATATTAATAGCTTCAGTAAAAATATTCAAATTATATTGAAAATAATACACAAAAAAGGGTTAACACTAATTATAAAAAACACAAATATTTTTAACCTATCATTAACAGCATGAGTAGAATAATTTTAACAATTTGCAAATCTGATATCTAGATATTGATAAAACGGTTGAAAAACTAATAAAATATGGAAGAAACGAATACAATTGATATTAAATCAATTAATGAAAAGATAGAAAAAGAGAGCGCATTTGTAGACTTACTCACCTTGGAAATGAATAAGGTTATTGTAGGTCAAAAACATATGGTGGAACGATTACTTATTGGCCTGCTTGGGCAAGGTCATATTTTGCTAGAAGGTGTCCCGGGTTTGGCAAAGACATTGGCTATTAATACACTGTCTAAGGCAGTTGATGGTAGTTTTAGTCGTATTCAGTTTACGCCAGATTTATTACCTGCAGATGTTGTTGGGACATTAATTTACAACATTAAAGAGAATGATTTCTCAATAAAGAAAGGACCAATTTTTGCAAATTTTGTCCTAGCAGATGAGATCAACAGAGCACCTGCAAAAGTACAATCGGCTTTGTTAGAAGCCATGCAAGAAAAACAAGTAACTATTGGAGATGAAACATTTATTTTAGACAAACCATTTTTAGTGACGGCGACACAAAATCCGGTAGAACAAGAAGGAACTTATCCTTTGCCAGAAGCTCAAGTTGACCGTTTTATGCTTAAAACTGTAATAGACTACCCTAAAAAGAATGAAGAACAATTGATAATGCGCGCCAATTTAAGAGGATCTTGGGATAAAGTAAACCCGGTAGTTTCTGTTCAGCAAATTCTCAAGGCACAAGAAGCAGTTCGAGAGGTTTATATGGACGATAAAATTGAAAAATATATACTTGATATTATTTTTGCAACACGTTATCCTGAAAATTATAATCTTTCAGATTTAAAAGGTCTTATTTCTTTTGGAGCATCACCTCGTGGAAGTATTAACCTTGCGACTGCAGCAAAATGTTATGCGTTTATAAAACGTCGAGGTTATGTAATCCCTGAGGATGTTAGAGCAGTTGTTCATGATGTGCTTAGACATAGAATAGGTATTACTTACGAAGCAGAAGCAGAAAACATAACTTCTGAAGACATTATTAACAAGATTGTTAATGTCATTGAAGTGCCATAAAATCTTAGATTTTAGAATTGCTAATAACGATTTTTTAAAATCGTAAATCAGCAATGCTCAATCGCAAATTAAAACATGGATACTAAAGAACTTCTTAAGAAAGTACGTAAAATAGAGATTAAGACACGTCGATTGTCTGATCATATTTTTGGTGGCGAATACCATTCGACCTTCAAAGGGAGAGGTATGACATTTTCGGAAGTTAGACAATACCAATTTGGAGATGATGTCCGTAATATCGATTGGAATGTAACTGCAAGAACCAATGAACCACATGTCAAGGTTTTTGAGGAAGAGCGTGAGTTAACCATGATGCTCATGGCAGATGTTTCAGGAAGTAAATTATTTGGAACGCAAAATCAATTTAAAGACGAAATAGTAACAGAGATAGCGGCTACTTTAGCCTTTTCAGCAACCCAAAACAACGATAAGATTGGTTTGATTTTATTTTCGGATGAAATCGAATTGTTTATTCCACCTAAAAAGGGGCGATCACATGTATTAAGAATTATTCGCGAGTTATTGGAGTTCAAACCTAAGAGTAAGAAGACCAATATTTCTGAAGCCATAAAATTCTTATCTAATGTGATGAAGAAGAAAGCCATTGTTTTCATGCTTTCTGATTTTGTTGCGGACGATTACAAGCAAACACTTAAGATTGCTGCCGGGAAACACGATATTACAGGGATCCGAGTATTTGATAAACACGAAGCCGAAATACCAAACATAGGAATGGTACAAATGCAGGATGAAGAAACGGGAGAGTTAATTTTAGTCAACACTGCATCAAAAAAAGTTAGAAAGAATTACAGCATCTTTTACCAAGAAAAAGTGGAATATTATAAAGATGCTTTTACAAAATCTGGAGCAGGTACAATTGATTGTCGTGTTGATGAGAGTTATGTAAAAAAGCTTTTAGGATACTTTAAAAGAAGATAAAACCGAATTACGATTTATGAATCACTATTTTAGAAATATAAATATGACAACTACAAGCTTAAGGTTTCGTGCCTCAGGCTTTCTGTCTATTATTTTTCTTCTTTTTTCTTTTTCAGCTTTTAGTCAAGTTACAACAGAAATCGATACAACCAATATCAGAATTGGCGAACAGATTTCTTATAAAATAAAAGTTGAAGCAGACTCTACAATGTTGGTTGTCTTTCCAGAAGGACAAACATTTTTACCATTAGAAGTTGTAGAAGCTTTAAAAATTGATACCACAAAAAAGGCATCTAAATTTCAGTTGTTACGGCAATATAAAATAACTCAGTTTGATTCTGGCTCTTACGTCATACCTAGACAGAAGGTTATTATTGGCGATAGTCCATTTTTCACTGATTCTTTAAGAGTCGAAGTCAATACCATAGAAATTGACACCACAAAGCAAGGTCTTTATGATATTAAGCCTATAATCGAAGTAGAAAAAAATATTAGCAATTGGTGGTTGTATGTATTGTTAGCTACAGCAGTAATAGCACTTATTGCTTTTATATTATATTGGGTTATTTGGCGAAAAAAACCATTAACTGAAGATGAAGAAATCGCACTTTTACCACCATACGAACGTGCTAAATTGGCATTTTCTAAATTAGAAGGACAACGTTATTTAGAACAAGAAGATTTAAAGGGTTTCTATTCAGAACTCACATTTATTATCCGAAAATTTTTGGATGAAAAAGTTTATGACCGTTCTTTAGAGAGTACTACTGACGAATTAGTAGAACGACTTCAGCTTTTAAAAGATGGAAATCAATTTGCATTGACAAAGGATACCATTTCAAACATCAAAACCATTTTTAAGCGTGCAGATTTAGTAAAATTCGCCAAATCAAAACCAGATATTGCTCTGGCAGAGTTAGATAAGCAGACAATAGTCAAAGAGTTAGATGCTGTAAAACTAACTCTTCCAGAACCTAGTGAAGAAGAGAAATTGTTAAATCAGCAATATAAAGAAGCACAAGAACGTAAAGAAAAGCGAAAGAAGATAATTCTAACTACTGCTATTTTTCTTTTTCTAGTTGTAGCAACATATATTGGATTTGCTGCTACTTATGGTTTTGAGTACGTTAAAGACAAAATATTAGGACATAGCAGTATTGAATTGTTAGAAGGAAATTGGGTCAAAAGCGCCTATGGTTTTCCACCGATTTTTATTGAGACACCAGAAGTTTTAGAACGTCAAAAAGTAGAAATACCAGAAGAAGCAAAAGAAAAAGTGGATACATCAATATTTGCTTATGGAAGTTTAGTTGATGATTTTTATGTTTTAACCTCGACCACTATTATTGGAGAACTTAAAGAACAAGATGTTGATAAGCAAAAAGCACTTAACATCACCTCTATTATCGAGAAAAGTTTAAAAGAATGGGAAGTTCAGGGCATCCAAAACATAATAACTAAAAATGAAGAATTTAAGACACCAAATGATGCGCAAGGCATCAAAACTTTTGGTACAGCAGAATTTCCAACATCACTTAAAGGTGAGTACTTTGAGGGTGAGTACATGTATTTAAGTTTTACCACAGAGCAAGTTATCCAACAAATCATTTTAGTTTGGAGAACTGATGACCCTTATGCTGATGATATTGTAAAGAGAATCGTTGACTCTGTAGAACTCAATGAGAATGTCAAACGAGAAGAAGAATCCGAATAATGTTAGAGAATATCGAATTTTTAAATAAAGAATTTTTCTGGCTACTATTGCTTTTGCCACTAGCATTGGTGTGGTACTTTTTTAAATCAAAGCTACAAACCGCAGAATTGAAGATATCATCAGTTCAAGGATTTAAAACTTCAGGTTCGTTTTGGAGCAAATTCAAGCACTTACTTTTGGTACTACGACTGATTGCTTTAGCATTATTAATAACAGCATTAGCAAGACCACGAACTGTAGATGTTTCTACAAAAACAAAAACGACTCGCGGCATCGATATTGTTATGGCAATTGATGTTTCAGCAAGTATGTTGGCAAAAGATTTAAAGCCGGACCGATTAGAAGCACTTAAAAAAGTAGCAGCAGATTTTATAAACGGCCGACCAAACGATCGCATAGGATTAGTAGAATATGCTGGAGAAGCCTTTACAAAAACACCTATTACAAGCGATAAAAATATAGTGCTACGCTCTTTACGTGATATAAAGTATAATACCATCATCCAGCAAGGAACAGCTATTGGTATGGGCTTAGCAACTTCTGTAAATCGTTTAAAGGACAGTAAAGCCAAAAGTAAAGTCATTATTTTATTGACGGATGGCGTTAATAATGGTGGATTTATAGACCCAAAAACAGCGAGTGAATTAGCCGTTGAATATGGTATTAAAACCTATACTATTGGTTTAGGAACAAATGGCATGGCATTATCGCCGATTGGGATTAGACCAGATAATACATTTCAGTACGGAAGAGCACAAGTAGAAATTGACGAAAAACTATTAAAAGAGATTGCGGATGCTACTGGCGGAAAATATTTTCGCGCTACGAATAATAGAAAATTAGCTGAAATCTATGCTGAGATCAATAAGCTAGAAACGACTGAAGTCGAAGAAAGAAAATATTATAATTATGAAGAAAAATACAGACCATTAGTATTATTTGCTTTATTTATAATTCTATTAGAATGGTTATTAAAACATACAATTTTTAGAAGCTTTGTTTAGATTAGACGAAAAAATATGGTTCTGGACTATCCTGGTGATTCCTGCTATTGTGCTCGTATTTATACTGGTACAAGTATGGAAAAAATCAGCTCAGAAAAAGTTTGCTAATTTAGCATTACTGAAGCGTTTAAGTCCTAACCAATCGCTATTTAAGAGTGTATTAAAGCTTATTGTATTATGTGCTGCTTTTCTGTTTTTAGTGTTAGCATTGGTTAATCCAAAGATTGGAACAAAATTAGAAACAGTCAGAAGTCAAGGTGTGGATATCGTTTTTGCTGTAGATGTTTCAAAAAGTATGTTGGCCGAAGATATTGCGCCAAACCGTATTGAAAAATCAAAGCAATTGGTTACTCAAATCATTAATAGTTTAGGTAGTGACCGTGTTGGTATTATCGCCTATGCAGGCAAAGCCTTCCCACAATTACCAATTACAACTGATTATGCGGCTTCAAAAATGTTTTTGCAGAACATGAACACTGATATGATGACATCTCAAGGTACTGCTATTCGTGAAGCTATTGAATTGGCAAAAACCTATTATGATGACGAGGAGCAAACTAATCGCATTTTGGTCATAATTTCAGACGGTGAGGACCACGAAGGTGATGCGGCAGAAATAGCCGAAGAAGCAAATGATCAAGGTATCCGGATTTTCACTATTGGTGTGGGTAACGAAAGTGGAGGACCGATACCTATTAAGAGAAATGGTGTTATTCTCAATTATAAGAAAGATAGAAATGGCGAAACTGTAATAACAAAGCTTAATGAAGATACACTTAGAGAAATTGCTCAAGAAGCAAATGGCGTGTATATAAATGGGTCAAGTACCAGTGAAGTTGTAGACACGATTAAGGATTTATTAGATAAAATGGATAAAAAAGAATTTGAATCCAAGCAGATTGCAGATTTTAAAGACCAATTCCAATGGTTTTTAGGCTTTGGAATTTTATTTTTATTCATAGACATATTTTTACTAGAACGAAAAACAGAGTGGTTAAAAAAGCTCAATTTATTTAATGAGAATTTTTAGTATTATTTTAACGCCTTCAAAAAGCGCGCTTTATTAAATTAGAGTTGATGAAAAGGATATACAGTATAAAAAGATATAGTTTAGTTTTAGCACTACTGATCTCAGCTTTTGGGTTTTCTCAAGATTTTGAAAAAGAAAGAAAAAAATCTGAACGTGAAGCCAAAGATTTAGTCTATGAAGCAAATTCATTATTAATAAAAGAGGATTTCATAGCAGCCGAAATGGAATATCGTAAAGCGATTTCTACACAAAAAAGTAATGTTGCTGGTGCCTATAATTTAGCACACTCGTATTACAAGAAAGGTAACTTTGGTGAAGCATTATTTAGAAATCAAGAAGCAGCTAATAACGCTAAAACGAAAGAAGAAAAGCATAGTGCATTTCATAATATTGGGAATATACTGATGCAGAAGGAAAAGTGTAAAGAAGCTGTTGAAGCCTTTAAAAATGCATTGCGTAATAATCCTAATGACGAAGAAACACGCTATAATTTTGCCTTAGCAAAAGACTGTGCCGAGCAACAAGACCAAGATGGTGGCGGTGAAGACGAAAAGAAAGACGATCAAAAAGACAAGGATAAGGAGAAAGAAAAGAAAGACGATCAAAAAGATAAAGAGAAGGATAACAAAGAAGAGGACGGAGACAAGGATAAGAAGAAAGGTGATGATGAAAAAGATAAAGATGGTAAAGAAAAAGATGAGAAAAAGGATGATGGAAAAGGAGATAAAGAAAAGCCAAATCAAAAGCCAAAGCCACAACCGGGTAAAATGTCTCCTCAGCAAATAAAAAATATTCTTGAAGCGATGAATAATCAAGAACAAAAGGTTCAAGAAAAAATAAATGCCAAAAAGCAAAAAGGCGCTAAAGTTAGAACAGAAAAAGACTGGTAATTGCACTTAGGCATAATGAAATTCACTACAAACATATTTCTATTACTATTGGTTTTTGCTTACAGTACAGCAATTGCACAGGTGAAATTTGAAGCTAAAGTCAGTAAAAATACATTAGGAGTTAATGAACGTCTAAGGATAGATTTTGAGATGAATCAGGACGGCGATAATTTTGTACCACCCAGTTTTCAAGATTTTACTGTAGTTGGTGGGCCAAATACTTCTGTTAGTAATTATTGGTCAAACGGAAAACGTTCTTTTACAAAAACGTATAGTTACTTTTTATCACCAAAAAAACAAGGGAGTTTCACTGTTAAACAAGCTCAGATTGAGATTGATGGTCAAGTTTATAAAACTTTCCCTATAATTATCAAAGTGACAAAAGCTATCGAAAAGCCAAAAGACCCTAATGATCCAGCTTATATTGCGTCTCAAAAAATACATTTAGTCGCTGAGGTTTCAAAGACAGCACCCTATCTTAATGAGTCAATAACGGTACTTTACAAATTATATGTGGCGCCAAATATTGCAGCCAATATTTTAGGAGATAAACAAACACCACAATACGAAGATTTTTGGAATCAAAACATAGAGGTTAGAGCTTTTAGACCTCAGAATGCAAAGTTTAAAGGAGAGGATTATCGTTATGTGATTTTGAAAAAAGTGGTGCTTTACCCTCAAAAAACAGGAAAACTTAAATTAGAACCATACGTTATTAATTTAAATATTGACGTGCCAACAAGCCGTTACGATATTTTTGGAAATAGAATTGTTAGAAAAGTGCAACAAAGCATAACCTCTAGCACAAGAATCGTAAATGTAAAGCCTCTGCCTGAAGAAGGAAAACCGACAGATTTTAAAGGTGCTGTTGGAGATTTTAATTTCAGTGTAACGGCTTCAAAATCTAGCTTAGACGCAGGTGAATCGCTACAGGCTAAAGTCAGAGTCTCTGGAAAAGGAAATTTAAAACTCTTTGAATTGCCTAAGATTACTGTACCAAGTTCCTTAGAAGTTTATGAGCCAGAACATAAAGAAAATGTCAGAACAAATTTGGCAGGAATGCAAGGTGAAATTTTAGATGTTTATACTATTGTCCCTCAGTATAAAGGTAAATATCCATTACCCGAAGTTTCATTTTCTTACTTTGACCCCAAAGCAAAAACATACAAAAGATCAACATCTGAACAGTTAGTTATAGATGTTGTTAATGGACCATCATCTGCTAATACAGATACAGCTTCAAATAATACTGTAAATACAAATAAACAAGCTGTAACCACAAATTCTAGCACATTTTCATTTATAAAAACCAATGCGACTTGGATATCTAAAAAAGAACAATCTTTCTTTTTGTCTAACATTTTTTGGCTTTTATTTTTATTGCCTTTTTTACTTATTCCATTAGCTATTTTTGTTCGTAGAAACCAAGAAAAACGAAATGCTGATATCGTTGGTAATAAAAGAAGAAAAGCTGACCGTTTAGCAAAAAAATATTTGAGCGATGCTAAAAAGGCATTAGGTAAAAAAGAAGCTTTTTATATAGCTTTAGAAAAGGCTTTTCATAATTATCTTAAGGCAAAGTTGCATATTGAAACAAGTGATTTTAATAAAGAAAAAATTCAGAGTTTATTAACGGAGCGCAATGTAGATTTGACTGTTGTTTCAGAATTCATTTCTATTTTAGAAAATTGCGAATTGGCAAGATATACGCCAATTACTCACGTAACCATGAAGAATGACTATGAGAAGTCGGTCATAACAATTGCTGCCATTGACAAAAAGATACGATAATATGAGAGTGTTTATAATCCTAATGTTGGCTTGTTTTAGCGTTTGTATTAACGCTCAGAATGACACGGTCTTTAATGAAGGAAATACACTTTATAACCAAGGAAAATATGCTGAGGCTATTAAGAAATATGAAGCGCTTTTAGATAAAAATGAGCACGCGGTAGCACTATATTTTAATTTAGCAAATGCACATTACAAACTCAATAATATTGCGCCAAGTGTTTACTATTTTGAAAAAGCAAAATTACTGAGTACAGACGATAAGGACATAGAAAATAATCTAGTATTTGCTCAAAATATGACAGTAGATGCTATTGATACATTTCCTGAAGTAGGATTTTCACGAATTTTTAAAAACATTGTAAATACGTTTTCTTCTGACTCATGGGCAAAATTAGCTATCTCTGGCATTTTAGTCTTTGTGCTTTTCTTTTTGCTGTATCATTTTACATCTGCAACGTCTCAAAAGCGTGTTGCTTTTGTAATAAGTGTTTTAGGATTTTTAGTGGCTGTATTTTCTTTAGTAATTGCTTTTCAAAAGAACAACCTAGAAATAAAGAATAATCCAGCAATTGTATTTGCGCAAGAATCTAGAGTTAAAGCAGACCCTAATAATACTAGTGAAGAGGTCTTTAGACTTCATGAAGGAATCAAAGTTCAGGTTTTAGAAAGTTATGAAAATTGGTGCAAGATTGAGATTGCAGATAAGACTACGGGTTGGATTCCCTCTGAAGATGTTAAGCTACTAAAATTTTTTAGATAAAATTTAACAAAAAGGACTCAAATCTAATAGTATCTTCGCATTTAATGTATCAAAAATTTAGATATAGAATCGCTGTTTTTTTTGCAATACTATTCATAACAATAGTATCTGCACCAACAATTATATTATCTATTGATGATAGTGTAGATGCTACTATTTTTTTAGGAGAAAATGATGAGGAAGAAAAAGAAAACATGAAACTACTTTTTGATGTTGCTTCCTCAGATTCTAAAATCCAAAATATCAATAAGTCATCAAAAGACAGTGATGCATATACTTTCAAGAAATACACCAAACCACATCTAAATTTGATTTTCCCACCTCCTGATTTGGCTTAATTTAATTCGATACTTTTTAAAAAGACTTTTTAAGTCAAAACATTTTAATACATCCTAGGTTTTGCTAGGATATTCAAAATTTAATTTATTCTATGTTCAAATATTTAAAAAATGACTTACCTGCGAGTATTGTAGTATTCTTTGTTGCATTACCGCTATGTTTAGGTATAGCAGTAGCTAGTGATGCTCCTCCATTTGCAGGTTTAATAGCAGGAGTCATTGGAGGTATACTTGTTGGTTCTATTTCAGGTTCTGACGTTGGAGTCAGTGGTCCTGCAGCAGGTTTAGCTGCTATTGTATTGGCTGCCATTGCTTCCTTGGGTTATGAGGCTTTTTTAGTAGCTGTTGTTTTAGGAGGTGTCATACAAATCATTTTTGGTATTCTAAAGTTTGGTATTATTGGCTATTATTTCCCATCGTCAGTTATAAAGGGAATGCTCACCGGGATAGGTATTATAATAATATTGAAACAAATTCCACATTTTTTTGGGATAGACAAAGATCCCGAAGGTAATTTTGTGCTCTTTGGAAAAGACAGTAATGTCTTTATGGATATTGTAAGTATTCCTGCTAATATTGGTTTAGGCTCAACTTTGATTGCTGTGATTGCAATAGCTATATTAATTTTATGGTCAAATGTACTTGTCCACAAGCATAGCATTTTTAAGCTTATTCAAGGACCTTTAGTAGCAGTTGTTGCAGGAATTATATTTTTTGTTTTTTCTCAAGGTACTGCCCTTAACATAGCTGGCACACATTTAGTAGAAGTTCCAGTACCTGATAGTATAGATAGTTTTATTGGGCAATTTACTTTTCCAGATTTTAGCGTAATTAGTTCAACAGAAGTTTGGATAACAGCATTTACAATAGCACTCGTTGCAAGTCTTGAAACTTTATTGTGTGTAGAGGCAACAGATAAACTTGATCCAGAAAAGAGAGTTACACCTACCAATAGAGAGTTGTTTGCTCAAGGCTCTGGTAATATTGTTTCTGGTTTAATTGGAGGAATCCCGATCACACAAGTAATAGTTCGTAGTTCGGCAAACATTCAGTCTGGTAACAAAACTAAGATGAGTGCAATTATCCATGGCCTTTTTCTTTTAATTTCTGTAATTATAATTCCAAAAGTATTAAATATGATTCCGCTGTCTGTTTTAGCCGCAGTCTTATTTATTGTAGGATATAAATTAGCAAAACCTGCTACTTTTAAAGCAATGTGGACAGCAGGTTGGAAACAGTTTGTGCCATTTATTGCTACAGTATTAATTATTGTTTTTAAGGATTTACTATGGGGAATTGGTATAGGTTTAGTAATTGGAATTATGGTGACCCTATATCATAGTTTTAAAAATTCACATTTCTTACACAAAGAAGGAGAAGATATTGATGATGGTAAGATTAAAATGACTTTAGCTGAAGAAGTAACTTTCTTTAATAAAGCAACAATTTTAAAGGAGTTAGACGCATTACCGAAAAACACTTATCTAGAGTTAGATGTTAAAAAAACTACTTATCTCGACTTTGATGTCATTGAAATTTTAGAGGATTTTGCATTCAAAGCAAAGGATCGAAATATCACCATTAAGCTTATATCAGAAAGAGGAATTGTAGAAAACCCAGAAAGTTTTATAGACTTCTTTAGATTACGACCTAAACTTAATGAGTTATAGAGCTACTTTATAATTATGAACACCTTCTTTTCTAATATAAAAGGCGATGTATTTGGAGGAATTACCGCCGGTATCGTAGCATTGCCATTGGCTTTGGCATTTGGTGTGTCATCAGGTTTAGGACCAAGTGCAGGACTTTATGGTGCTATTTTTATAAGTTTTTTCGCAGCTATATTTGGCGGTACCAATACACAGATATCTGGACCTACAGCTCCGATGACTGCAGTGAGTATGGTTGTTATAGCTAGTATTATTACAAATAACAACGGAAGTATTGAGCAAGCATTACCAGCAATCCTTTCAGTCTTTTTACTAGCTGGATTTTTGCAAATAGGTTTCGGAGTCATTGGCTTTGGTAAGTACATACGCTACATACCATATCCTGTTGTTTCAGGATTTATGACAGCAATTGGAGTTATTATTTTAGTAACTCAGATTTTACCTGCTGTCGGATATTATCCTAAAGAAGATAGTAAGTTTGTCAACAATTTTGAGCCCAAAGTAGAAGAGGTTGTTTTTAACCGTTATTTAAATAATGCTAACGAGAAGTCAGACATACTAGATATTTCAGATTACAAAAATGGAGTTCTAGAACTAGAAAATTTATCTAAGAATACACTTTCAGAGGAAGCTAAAACATTAGCGGCAAAAGAAGCTTCAGGTGTTATAGGTGCTATTAAAGTAATGCCACTAGCCTTGAATAACATAAATTGGTTAGAGTTATTATTAGCTTTTTTTACAATCTTAATTATTTACGGGTTTAAAAAAATAACAACTAAAGTTCCAAGCACTTTGGTTGCTTTGATTGTGGTGTCAGCCATAGCTATTGGTTTTGGGTTAGATTATAGACCAATTCCAGAAATTCCAAGTGGATTACCAGAATTTAAAACAGAAATTTTTACAGGGTTTAGTTTAGGTAATATTACACCATATTTTTTTACAGCTTTAACCTTAGCTTTATTAGGAGCAATTGATTCATTATTAACAAGTGTTGTTGCTGATAATATGACAAAAACGAAACACAAGCCTAATAAAGAATTACTTGGACAAGGTATAGGAAACAGTGTTGCGGCATTGTTTGGTGGTATTCCAGGTGCAGGAGCAACTATTCGTACAGTTATAAATATCAAATCTGGTGGGAAGACTAAACTTTCAGGGATGGTATCTGGGGTACTTTTATTTATTGTATTACTCGCACTAGCACCATTGGCATCAAAAATTCCTGCTGCCGTTTTAGCGGGGATTTTAATAACCGTTGGGATTGGTGTTATTGATTATAAAGGTCTAAAAGCTATACCAACCTTGCCAAAGGATATTAAAATTGGACTAATAAAATTTAGTTCAGAAGTTTTAATTATGCTAGTCGTACTTATATTATCCTCTTTGTGGGATTTGGTTTATGCTGTTGGTATTGGCCTAGTTCTAGCATCGCTACTGTTTATGAAAAAAATAGGAGACATAACAGCTAATCAATCTTTACTAGAACCTATTGACGAAACACCTTGGAAAGATGAGGCTAATATGCCTTTAAATTTAAAAGAGGAAGTCTTCATAAAGCATATTGAAGGACCATTATTCTTTGGCTCAACAGCTGGATTCCAGCTGTTAGCAAAACAGATTCCTAATACTGCAAAAACTGTAGTAATTAGAATGGAAAAGTTAACTTACATGGATCAATCAGGTCTTTATGCGATGGAAGATGTCCTTTTTGAACTTAAAAAACAAAATATTGATATTCTTATGACGGGAATATTAAAACAATCAAAACTTTTGATGGAGCGAATAGATATTATTCCTGATTTAGTGCCAAAAGAATTTATTTTCAATGATTTTGAAAATTGCCTTCTTTGGATAAAAGAACATGTAAAAAACAAATATTAAAAACAAAAAAATGAAAAATATAGCAATAACAAAAGACATACAGAGTGCACTAACTGCCGATAGCGTTTTACAAGATTTATTAAAAGGTAATAACAGATTTGTAGATGGTAATCCTCAATCAACAGACAACTCTGCGTTAGTTAGTCAAACTACCGGCGGGCAATATCCTAAAGCGGTAGTACTATCATGTATTGACTCCAGAGTACCAGTAGAAACAGTTTTAGACCAAGCGATTGGAGATATTTTTGTTGCACGTGTTGCTGGAAATTTCGAGAATGTAGATATTTTAGGAAGCTTAGAGTATTCATGTAAAGTAGCAGGAAGTAAACTAGTTTTCGTTTTAGGTCATGAAAGTTGTGGCGCTGTAAAAGCAGCATGTGACGGTGTAGAACTAGGGAATATAACAGAAATGTTAGATAACATAATGCCAGCAGTAAAAAAATCTGCTATTGAAGTTGATGGAGAAGCAAATTCTTCAAACAGTCAGTTTGTGACAAAAACAGTTGAAAACAATGTACTTTTAACAATTGACAGAATTCGCGAAAAAAGCCAAATTCTATCAGAAATGGAAGATAATGGCGAAATCAAAATCGTTGGTGGAGTTTATAGTTTAGAAACTGGAAAAGTAAATATGCTATAAGTCATTTACTTAATAATCAAAAAGAGAGTCGCTTTAAAGCGACTTTTTTTATGCATCTTCTTCAATTACTAATTCTTCTCCACTTTTAATCAATGTTGGAAAAATCATTGGTGCTAGAGATTTTACAGGTTTATAAAGTATACTTTCTTCTAACTCCTCTTCTTCCATAAAAGGCAACGTCTTATTCAACTTATTAAAAACAATAAGTAAAACACTTAATATAAGCCCAATTTTAAGAGCTCCAAAAACACCACCAAGCAATTTATTAAGCATACCAAGCGCAGCAAAATCAGCCAGTTTAGTCAATGCTTTTCCAGCTAAACTTATAGCTAAAACAATAATAACAAAGGTAGTTGCAAAAGCGACAATATTCATGGTCTTTTCGTCCCAATCTACTTTAGATTCAAGTAAATCTGCAACAAAATAACTAAAATGTATGGCGCCAAAAACACCTAAGACTAATGCAAAAAGCGAAGCGATTTCTACAAAAAGACCTTTCATGGCACCTCTAATTAATCCAAATAATAAAAGGGCGCCCAAAACAATATCAATGATATTCATAACACTAGCGGTTTAGACAAACGTAAACAATTTTTGTGATTATTAGAATCATAACGTAAATGAAGCGGTTTTAGTTTATTAACTTTGGCGTTTGAATTTTATAAATTCATAATTACTAATTATGGCAAGAGACGAACAATTAAAAGAACGTTGGGATTTGGTGGTAAAAAAACTCTCCACCCAGTTTGCGGATGGCGATGCTTTAGACCTCGATTCTATTATATACCTTATCGGGGTTCAGGAGCTTGGTCAAATACATCAGGATTATAAAAAAGACCATAAGCTAGATTTAATGCATATTGCGATTTGTAAACTATTAGAACCCTACGGATTTTACGAATTTGATTTTGTAGATAATCAGGGTTGGCCTCATTATAAAGTAAAAGCACAATTACCTCACCTCAAAGCCGGTGAGCAAAGTGTTTTGATGAAAGAAGCGATTGTTAACTATTTTGTAGAAACAGATTATATCGAATAAGATTTTTTAAATTTGCAGATTTAATAGATGGATTATGATAGATAAGTTAAAAGAACTCATTGCTGAAGCTGAAGCATTTACTACGCAATCAAAAGACGAGGTAGAGCAGTTTCGTATTAAATATTTGGGCTCAAAAGGTTTACTTAAAGAATACTTTGCAGAGTTTAAAAATGTAGCAAACGAGCAAAAGAAAGAGTTTGGACAAACAATTAATAAGTTAAAGAAAACAGCTGAAGATAAAGTCAATACACTTAAAGAAGTTCTAGAAAATCAAGAAGATGATAATGGTCTTTATGGCGATTTATCAAGACCTGGCGAACCAATAGCTCTAGGTGCACGTCACCCAATATCAATTGTAAAAAATCAAATTATAGATATCTTTTCGCGTATTGGTTTTAATGTCAGTGAAGGTCCTGAGATTGAAGACGATTGGCATAATTTTACGGCATTAAACTTACCAGAATATCATCCAGCCCGTGATATGCAGGATACATTTTTTGTACAAACAAATCCAGACATTTTATTACGTACACATACCAGTTCGGTACAAGTACGTTATATGGAAGAAAATAAACCACCCATACGTACAATTTCTCCGGGGCGTGTTTACAGAAACGAAGCTATTTCGGCACGTTCGCACTGCTTTTTTCATCAAGTAGAGGGCTTGTACATAGATAAAGATGTTAGTTTTGCAGATCTAAAACAAACGCTTCAATATTTTACTACTGAAATGTTTGGGAAATCTAAGATTAGATTACGTCCATCCTATTTTCCGTTTACAGAGCCAAGTGCGGAGGTAGATGTCTATTGGGGATTAGAAACAGAGACCGATTACAAAATGACCAAAGGTACTGGCTGGTTAGAAATTATGGGTTGTGGTATGGTAGATCCAAACGTTTTAGATAATTGTGGTATTGACTCTAAAGAATACTCTGGTTTTGCTTTTGGAATGGGTATTGATCGTATTGCTTTATTGTTACATCAAATAAGCGATATCCGTTTATTAAGCGAGAATGATGTGCGTTTTTTAGAGCAGTTTAAGTCGGCATTATAAAATTTGAAAAAAGATATTCAAATACCAAAAGTAAAAGACGTTTACATAGCGATTGTAAAAGAATTCAACGACACTCATAAAACCGAAGATTGGAATGTATATATCATTAATGATAAGAACGTAGATCTAGAGATGGTCATCATTGTAACTAAAGGTTATAACGCTACTAAAATTACATCAACATTCAGAAAAAGAATTGATATACTACCCCGAAAGAGTTATGCAAAAATTGAAATGATTCAAGAAGGATTATTTGCTCTTAATAATGAGTTTAAAGTCTCTTTTTTTGTAGAAAATAAGATGTATGATAAAACTTACCTCTTTAAACAGCATACTATTCATTTAAATGCCTTAGTGCCAATACCGTTAATGGAAAAAAAAGGCATTTTATCTACATAAGAAAGTACCACTAACTTTAAGTTTATGTAAAATCTTACAAATTTTAATTTTTTCAGATTTATTTTTTAACACCTAAAAACTTACAATATGTATTATAAATAACAACATGTCGGGTTTAAAAGTTAAAAACACAGGATAAACTGTACTATTTCTAATTGTCCATTGATTTTACGCCTTTTACGGCGATCTAATTTCTCCACTGAATATGTATTTCGTTTAATGTAATATATGTTAAGACAGAAAACATTTTAGTTTCGATGAATGGTTATTTATTAATTTTTTATTAAGGTATAGTTAAAAGAAATAATTATTACATATATTTGGCCTTATATTTAACTCAATTAATTAATTTTTGACATATGAAGAGACTTTTACTCGGATTACTTTTTGGTTTCTATTTAAGTATTTCATTTTCTCAAGATGCAGAGGTTATTTCCAATTTAGGAGATGACATTGCCAATTCAACAGTATCATTAAGTCAAACTTTAGGCGAATTAGCTGTAACAGATTTGCCAGGTAGTATAACCTTAGAACAAGGATTCCATAACGGTATTCCTAAAGTTGGTGTAAATTTAAGTGTTAGAGTGTTCCTACAGGGCGCTTATGACGAGAACACAGGATTATTAAGAGACGACTTACGTACTCAAAGTTATGTCCCTACAACATCACCTTACATAGATGCACTAGAAATTACTGATGGAAACGTGCTAACGGTTTCTGGAAGTGATGCTATCGTAGACTGGGTTTTTGTAGAAGTAAGAGATAGAAACTTAAGTGATTTAGTGCTTGCAGAGCAATCGGCATTATTACAACGTGATGGCGATGTCGTAGGTATAGATGGTATAAGTAGTCTAGATTTTGATTTATATCCAGGTGAATACTTTTTGTCTGTATCACACAGAAATCATTTAGGTGTCATATCTAACACAACAGAGGTCTTGTCTAAAGATGACTATGTTTTTGATTTCACAGACGGAACTGTTGCTATAAAAGGTGGTAATAATGGACGCTGGGCATTTGGAGACGGAGCCTTAGCTATGATTGCAGGTAATATTAATGGCGATGATAGAATTAATATCTTAGGTGTAGATAATGATGGAACAGATATAAGACAGGCAATATTTAACGATCCAGGTAACTTTTTTAACTTACCTAGTTATTCTATAAATGGTTATAGTGTTTTTGATGTTAATATGAATGGCCAAGCTAACATATTAGGTACGAGCAATGATGCAACTTTAATAAGAAACATTTTAATTACAGCTCCTGCAAACTTCTTTAACCTTCCTAGTTTCTTTTTTCAACAACAATTTTAACCCCAAAAAAATTAACATTAACCTTTTCACAAAAAAATCATGAAAAAAATTACATTATCTTTTTTGTTTACAGCATTAATCACTATTGGATTTTCGCAAGACTATAATTACTCAATTGAGTTTGTCGGTGCGGCTGGGCCTGTAGAAACTTATAATTTGGTAATAACAGCAACTGCTGCTATACCAGGACCTGATGCAGACGCTGTAGATAACTTTCAAACGCTAATTGGCTGGGACGATGGTGCATTCACTAATCCATTATTAAGTATAGTAGGTGGTGAATTTGGAGCTACAGGGAATTATCTTCCAACACTTTTAACTGCCGCAGTAGTTAATGATGTTCCAACTCCAGGAACTGGCTCTAATGATAAGGATGTTTATCAATTATCATATCCTACAGACCCAGTTACAAGTCATCCTTCTGGAGCAATATTAATGAGACAATTTACAGTTACTAGGACTCCTGCAGGTGCCGGAGCACCTGACCCTGTAATTCTTGATAATGCAGACTCTAACGTGACTTACATAAACTCTTTAGGACCCTTTGGACTTCAGAATTCTGTTGTGGTAAATAATGGTGGTGTTTTCGAAGAAAGATACAATCCAGCCGTTACACCTATGACATTAAGCAATGATGGTTTTGACTTTAATGCTTTAACATTTACTGCATATCCAAACCCAACAAAAGGGACATTATTTGTACAAAATCCTTCCGCTAGAGATTTTGACTACGAGGTTGTAAGCATAACAGGTCGTATAGTTGTACCAAATGGTACTTTAGCGTCTAGAAGCGAAAATAAAATAGAACTTGGAGGACTAAACGATGGCGTTTATTTCTTAAATATCAAGTCTAGCAGTGACGATAAAAAATCAATAAAAATCATACTTAACTAATCCAAAATTACACAAAATGAAAAAAATATTACTAATCATAGGGCTTATCTTTTCGGTAAGCGTTGCATATGCTCAAAGTTTTAGCTACCAAGCCACAGCTAGAGACATTGGTGGAGATTTATTAGTGAATACCAATTTAGGAGTTCAGGTTAACATTCTTAGCGAAACAGCAACAGGAACAACAGTTTTTAGCGAAACTTTTTCGACATCAACAAATATGAATGGTGTTTTTAGCTTAGCTATCGGAGAAGGTGCTAACGTGTCAGGAACACTTTCAGGTCTTAACTGGGGTATTACAGATTATTATTTACAAATCGCTGTTGACGATGCAGGTGGTACAAACTATGCTGTTGTTGGCGTATCTCAGATACGTACAACTCCCGTGTCTATGACATCTTTACGTTTTGAAGACAGAGTAGGAAATACAGATGTTATACAGTTAGCACAAACTGTGGTTAATAATACCAGTAATATTACAACTCTTCAAAATAGTGATGCTAACCAAGAGTCGCGTATTCTTATTCTAGAAAACCAAAACTTAGATGCTAGATTAACTGCTGCAGAAGCTGCAATTGCTCAAAACAGTACAGACATTGCTTCAGGTAATACAGCATTACAGTTAAGTATAGATGCTAATGCTAC
>CAJQQC010000102.1 GCA_905480385.1 uncultured Winogradskyella sp. | reverse complement strand
TTTTTTCATTAAAAATTTCACACCATTACTCATGCCTTCTGCAACACCACGGCTACGTTTAACAACAGCATCAAAATCGTGTTCAGCATTTTCAACTTTAAGACCGTAATCTTCAGCATGTTTGAGATATTCAAAAACCTGAGCAGATTTTAAAAGCGCTTTCGTTGGAATACAACCCCAGTTAAGGCATACACCACCCAAACTTTCCTTTTCTACAACAGCGGTTTTAAAACCAAGTTGAGAAGCTCTAATTGCAGTAACATATCCGCCTGGGCCACTTCCTAAAACTATAATATCGTATTTACTCATGAGATGAATTTTTTAATTGAAAATTTAATAAAGCAAAAGTAATAAATTAAGCTATAAAATAGTTCGATATAGATGTAATAAAAAAGCTTCTACAGGAGAAGCTTAATTTTTTTTTTAAAATGAATTATTTTATTTTTCTGCTGGTACAAATTTCAGTGCTACACCATTGATACAGTGTCTTTTACCAGTAGTAGCTCTGGGTCCGTCATTAAAAATATGACCAAGGTGTCCACCACAATTTGCACAGTGCTCTTCATTTCTAGTATATCCTAACTTATTATCCGTACCGTAAGCAATATTTCCTTTAATCTCACGATCAAAACTAGGCCACCCTGTTCCAGAATCGAACTTATGCTCGCTTTTAAAAAGCGGTGTATCACAGGCCGTACAATGATAAACACCTTTTTTATAATTTTTGTTTAGCGGACTCGTAAAAGGACGTTCTGTACCTTCTTTTCTGAGGACGTAATAGGCTTCATTAGAAAGTTGGGCTTTCCATTCTGAATCAGTTTTGGTAATAGGAAACTCTGTCTTCTTTTCTTTTTTTTGGGCTGAAGTATTACATGATAATGCAAAGCTTAACACAAATAGTAAAATTATCTTTTTCATATTCAAATTTATAGAATTTATAATAAAAAATAGGTCGTATTAAAGTTTCATTAATTACAAAAGAATTGTATTTTTTTTCAACTAATTACTATTCTTGACAGTTTAGTAAGAATTTACCTGAAATTAATATTCCACCATTGGATTGGTAGTTTTTAAATTTTTATAAAACTTCATTTATAGTTTACTAAACTTTAAATTTACAGGAAGAGATAATGAAATCATAATTAATCAGCATAAAGAAGGAAAGTATATTACCCAGTATGAAAGTTTTAAGATTAATGTTCATGGACTTCCGTTTGAGATTAAAGAAATTCAATTAGATAATCAAGCGGTTTCTCTAAAAAAGCTTAAAACTAATTGAGTTCACACAATTAATGTAGATAAAAACTTTTCAGAACTACATCTAAATGTATATAAGTAGTGACTTTTAGTTTATTATGTGTCTTATGTTATATAAATGATATTTGTATCTTAGTATAATTCAATAATACCTTTAATCATGAATTTTAAAAAATCTATAGTCATATTAGGACTTTTACTAATCTTTATTTCATGTGCGACTAACCCTTTTACAGGTAAAAAAACTATGGCGTTTGTATCTAATGCACAATTATTCCCATCATCTTTCGCACAATATAATCAGGTGAAAAGTGAAAATAAAATAATTACTGGCACCAAGGATTCAGATATGATTACACGTGTTGGTCAACGAATAGCTGTTGCAGCAGAACGTTGGTTAAATGCCAATGGTAACCAAGGTTATTTAAAAGATTATAAATGGGAATACACTTTAATAGAGTCAGAACAAATCAATGCGTGGTGTATGCCAGGTGGTAAAATAGCTTTTTACACAGGTATTTTACCAATTGCTGATAATGAGACAGGTGTAGCTACTATAATGGGGCACGAAGTTGCACATGCCCTAGCAAATCATGGACAGCAACGTATGAGTGCTGCTTATTTACAACAAGGTATAGCATTAGCTGGAAATGTTGCATTAGCAAATGATTCAAACGGACAAGCTATTTTTAATCAGTCTTATGGTGTAGTGACTACTGTTGGAGGTATGTTGCCTTTTAGTCGTTCTCACGAAACACAAGCAGATGAAATAGGATTGCGTCTTATGGCACTAGCAGGATATAATCCTGATGAAGCATCTGAGCTATGGAAACGAATGAAAACCAAAAGTGGAGGACAAGCACCACCAGAATTTTTAAGTACACATCCAAGTAATGATATTCGTATAGCTAATCTAAAGAAATGGTCTCCTGCAGCAAAAGCTGAAGCTGCTAAATTTGGGGTAACATCATTTAGACCAATAAATTAATCTTATGATAATTATTTATTGTTTACTTTAGAAGCCGTTCAACAAGAGCGGCTTTTTATTTATAGTATATGAAAACATTTGAAAAAGGAAGTAAAAAACTAATTAATGCTTGGGCATTTTACGATTGGGCAAATTCTGTGTACACACTGACAATTGCATCTTCGATTTTCCCGATATTCTACTCCACATTGTTTAAGGATAAGGATGAACTAGTTTCTGCCTTTGGTTTTGAGATGAAACAAACTGTATTAATTTCTATAATAACTGCATTTACTTTTTTAGTTGTAGCAATCTCTTCACCAATACTGTCAGGTATTTCAGATTATGTTGGTAACAAAAAGAATTTTATGAAATTCTTTTGCTATATGGGTGGTATTGGTTGTTTTGGTTTGTATTGGTTTGATCTAGATTATATTCATACAAGTTTATTATTCTATTTCATGGGCCTTTTAGGCTATTGGGGTAGTTTGGTATTTTATAATTCATATTTGCCAGATATTGCTTTTGAAGAACAACAAGATGCAGCAAGTGCAAAAGGATTTTCTTTAGGTTACATAGGAAGTGTTTTATTATTACTTCTTAATTTAGGTATGGTCATGTTTCCTGAAGTTTTTGGATTTGATACTAGTATTTCAAAAGAAATAACAAATTCAGGAAATGAAGTTGCAATAATTGAAGCTACTGAAACAGCCAAAAATATGGCTTCTCTAGCTGCAATGAAAATATCTTTCATCATGGTAGGTTTATGGTGGATTGGTTTTAGTCAATACACATTTTATGTGTTACCTAAAGGAGTATCTAGTGGTCATAAAGTGACAAAAGAAGTTATATTTAATGGATTTAGAGAGTTAAAAGGTGTTTGGTTAGAGCTTAAAGGGAACTTAAGATTAAAGCGTTACCTAAATGCTTTTTTTGTGTTTAGTATGGCTGTACAAACCATCATGTTAATGGCGGTTTATTTTGGTGAAAAAGAGATTGAATGGGGTTCTGACAGCGAAAAAACAACAGGCCTCATAATTAGTATTTTAGTTATTCAGTTGGTGGCAATAGTTGGTGCAATTTTAACCTCAAGAGCGTCATCAAAATATGGCAATATAAAAACACTAATTGCGGTAAATGTTGTTTGGATGCTGGTTTGTGTATATGCCTATTTTATGGTAACACCATTTCAATTTTATATTGCTGCAGGTATTGTCGGTTTGGTAATGGGTGGTGTTCAATCACTAGGACGTTCGACTTATTCAAAGTTTTTACCAGAAACAGAAGACACCACATCCTACTTTAGTTTTTATGACGTAGCCGAAAAGATAGGTATTGTGATAGGTATGCTAATTTTTGCTCTTGTAGACCAAATAAGCTCTATGCGTTATGCTATTTTATTTTTATTCATTTTCTTTTTAGTCGGTATAATTCTTCTTTTCAGAGTTCCTGAAAATAAAAATGTATAATTAATGTTATGTTTGTGATTCCAAATCAAAGAATTTTTTAATTATGAAAAAAGTATTAGTTCTATTTTGTATCTTTTTACTATGCTCTGCTTTTCAGTGTGATGACGAGCCATTAGAAGGCGATTTTATTACAGCAGAAGCAGCTGCTTGTAAAGCTGCAATAATAGATACTGTAGAAGCTGCATTAGAATTTCTTGAAGCAGATAACGACACGTTTACAGATATATGTGCAGCTTATAAAACAGCACTCCAAGCTCAAATAGAAGCTTGTGGTGATGAAGACGGAAGTTTGCAAAATATAATAGAACAATTAGGAGATTGTTCTGTAGATATTGATGCAGAATGTCAAGAGGCTATTCTTTTAAAAAATGAAGCCGAAGATATCTTCAATAACTCAACGGACACAGACTATACAGAAAATTGTAATGCGCTTAAAGAAGCCATACAGGGTATCATTGACATTTGTGGTTCAACACAAGAATTAGTAGACCAACTAGAAGGTTTAGGCAATTGTATACAGGCTACAAATGCATCAGGACAGATTACAGTTACAGCCGGAACATTAGAAATCGTCTTTGATTTAATAACTGTTGAGGTAGTCGGTACAACTTTACAAGTGACAGGATCTACTTCAGCGTCCAATGATTATACTATTTATTTTGAAGTTGAAGAAGGAGAAACTGGTGATGATATTATTAATGGCGAATTTGTTATTTTCTTTACTTCAGAATTTTTCCCATATTTTGATGGATTTGAGCCTTTTAGTTCTAATATCTCTTCAAATCCAGATGGTAGTCTCTTAGGTACATTTTGTTGTAACACCAGAAATGCTGATAATGGTGATTTAAATTTAACTTCAGGAATGATTAATATAACTTATTAATCATTCAAAAAATATAAAAACAAATGCCGCTCATTAGCGGCATTTGTTTTTAAAAAACTGTTGCCTTTAATTATAGATATTATTAAAAGATGAGTGTTACACTTTTTGTAAAAAAAGTTTTATAATAATTAATCTAAATGGCACAACAATTGAATTCAATGTTGAGGTAAAGTGGTAAAAACTCCATTATACCTTTGGGTCTAGCGTAAAGTTAGAAAATGTAAAACTAAAGATACATGCATTCTGTGATTTTTAATGACAGAATGACTTAAAATATACTATGGGAAAACAAAAATTTTTAGGTCTTGACAGTTTGTCATTTCAGGATTTTGATGAAAATTCGGAATTGATTCCTTTAATGACGCCAGAAGATGAAGAATTAATCAATAACGAGATTCTACCAGAATCTTTAGCAATTTTACCTTTACGTAATACCGTTTTATTTCCAGGTGTTGTGATACCAATTACCGCAGGACGTGATGCATCTATTAAATTAATTAATGATGCAAACAACGGAGGAAAAGTAATTGGTGTAGTTTCTCAAAAAGATGAAGCTGTTGAAAATCCTACAGAAAAAGATATTTATAAAACAGGAACTGTAGCACGTATATTAAAGGTTTTAAAAATGCCTGACGGTAATACAACTGTTATTATACAAGGGAAAAAGCGTTTTCAGATAAAAGAAGTGATTTCTGAGAATCCATACTTAACTGCAACAATCTCAGATATAGCAGAAGCAAAACCAGCTACAGATAACAAAGAATTTAAGGCTATTATTGAGTCTATTAAAGACTTATCATTGGAGATTATAAAGGAAAGTCCAAACATTCCTTCAGAAGCCAGTTTTGCTATTAAAAATATTGAAAGCAACTCTTTTCTAGTCAATTTTGTATCCTCAAATATGAATCTTAAAGTAGAGGAGAAGCAAGAACTATTGACGATAAACGATTTGAAAGAACGTGCACTAGCCACGCTAAAATATATGAATCTTGAATATCAGAAGTTAGAGCTTAAAAACGATATTCAAAATAAGGTTCAGAGTGACATGAATCAGCAACAACGTGAGTATTTTTTACACCAGCAGATGAAAACTATCCAAGAAGAGTTGGGTGGTGGTGTCTCATCGGGCGAGGAAATAGAGGAAATGAAAACACGTGCTAAGTCTAAGAAATGGGACGAAAGAGTCAAGAAGCATTTCAATAAAGAATTAGCTAAGATGCAGCGTATGAATCCTCAAGTTGCTGAGTATTCTATACAACGTAATTATTTAGATTTATTTTTAGATTTACCATGGAACGAGTTTAGCGAGGATCAATTTGACTTAAAGCGTGCTATGAAAATCTTAGACCGTGACCATTTTGGATTGGACGACGTAAAAAAACGAATCATAGAATATTTGGCTGTATTGAAACTCCGTAATGATATGAAGTCACCAATACTTTGCTTATATGGACCTCCAGGTGTTGGTAAAACCTCTTTGGGTAAATCTGTTGCAGAAGCCTTGGGTAGAGAATATGTTCGTATTTCTCTGGGTGGTTTACGAGATGAAGCAGAAATTAGAGGACACCGTAAAACTTACATTGGTGCGATGCCAGGTCGTATTATTCAGAGTTTAAAGAAAGCTAAAACATCTAACCCAGTTTTTGTATTAGATGAGATTGATAAGTTATCTACAGGTAATCAAGGAGACCCATCTTCTGCAATGTTAGAAGTTTTAGATCCAGAACAGAATAGTGAGTTTTACGATAACTTTTTAGAAATGGGTTATGACTTGTCTAAGGTTATGTTTATTGCAACATCTAATAGCTTAAATACAATCCAACCTGCGCTACGTGAT
This sequence comes from uncultured Winogradskyella sp., assembly GCA_905480385.1. Lineage (GTDB taxonomy): Bacteria > Bacteroidota > Bacteroidia > Flavobacteriales > Flavobacteriaceae > Winogradskyella. The sequence goes on along the minus strand of CAJQQC010000102.1, from coordinate 4,504 downwards.
CGTATGGAAATTATTAGTGTTACAGGTTACACAATAGAAGAAAAAGTTGAAATAGCTAGACGACACTTATTACCAAAGCAATTAAAAGAACATGGTTTAGATGACAAAGCTTTAAAAATTGGTAAACCACAACTAGAAAAAATTGTCGAAGGTTATACGCGAGAATCTGGAGTTAGAGGCTTAGAAAAGCAAGTAGCCAAAATGGTACGTTATGCAGCAAAAAATATAGCAATGGAAGAAGCGTATAACATTAAAGTTTCTAACGAAGATGTTATAGAAATCTTAGGAAGCCCTCGATTAGAGCGTGATAAATATGAAAACAATAACGTTGCAGGTGTAGTTACAGGTTTGGCCTGGACTAGAGTTGGTGGTGATATTTTGTTTATAGAGTCTATTTTATCAAAAGGAAAAGGAAATCTTACTATTACTGGTAATTTGGGTAAAGTCATGAAAGAGTCTGCGACCATAGCCATGGAATACATAAAAGCAAATGCAGATAAGTTTGGTGTAAAATCAGAAGTCTTTGACAAGTACAATGTTCATATACATGTTCCTGAAGGTGCAACACCTAAAGACGGACCTAGTGCAGGTGTGACAATGTTAACCTCACTAGTGTCTTTGTTTACCCAACGTAAAGTCAAAAAGAGTATCGCTATGACTGGAGAAATTACTTTAAGAGGAAAGGTATTGCCTGTTGGAGGAATCAAAGAAAAGATATTGGCAGCTAAGCGTGCTAAAATCAAAGAGATTTTACTTTGTGAAGATAACAAAAGAGATATTGACGAGATTAAACCCGAATATCTAAAAGGGTTGATCTTTCATTATGTAAAGGATATGGATGAAGTTTTAGACTTAGCAATTACCAAACAAAAAGTCAAGAATCCTAAGTCATTATAATATCAAAAACCTCAATAGAAATATTGAGGTTTCTACTTTTCAAAAAATAAAAGAATAACAACAACGTTCTAAGATAGATTTAGTTATTTTGCACGGTATGATTAGGAGAATTATCGCTCTGTTTTTTTTAGGCTTTGCGTCATTTAGTTTCGCCCAATTGGGAGGCGAGTCTACATATCAATTTCTTAATCTTATTTCTTCACCAAGACAAGCCGCTTTAGGAGGTAAAATCATTACAAATTTTGATAAAGATGTTACTGAGGCATTATACAACCCAGCTTCAATTAATAGTGATATGCATAACCAAGCAGCACTAAATTTTTCAAGCTATTTAGGTGGGATTACTTATGGTACTGCTGCATATGCTTACACTTGGGATAGACGTATTCAAACCTTTCACTTTGGTGTTACCTATATCAATTATGGAGAGTTTGATGGTTATGATTTAAATGGTGTTTCTACAGGTACTTTTAAAGGTAACGAAGTTGCATTATCTGCGGGTTATAACTATAATATCCCTTTTACAGATTTTTATGTCGGTGTTAATGCAAAAGTCATTACTTCTCAACTAGAACAATACAATTCTATTGGAGGCGCTTTAGATTTAGGTGTGATGTATATTAATGAAGATTTAGATTTTAATGCTGCATTGACGGTAAGGAATTTTGGAACACAATTTAAAACCTATGCAGATTTAAAAGAACCCTTACCATTCGAAGTTAATTTTGGGATGTCACAAACCTTGCAATATATTCCTCTACGTTGGCATGTAACTTTCGAAAATCTACAACAATGGCCGATTGGTGTTTCGAACCCTGCAAGAGCAACTACAGATTTAAGCGGAAATCAAACTGATGAAAAGGTAGGTTTTCTCAATAATCTGATGCGACATACTATTTTAGGAGCAGAATTATGGCCAGATAGAGGTTTTAATATAAGAATAGGTTATAACTTTAGACGTGCAGAAGAATTAAGAATTTTAGATCAAAGAAATTTTTCGGGACTATCTTTTGGTGTAGGGTTAAAAATCAATAAAATGAAATTTAGTTACACACACGCTAGATATACAGCTTCAGCAAATTCAAGCTTTTTTGGCTTGCAAATAGATTTGAATTAAATGAGTAAAATAGTCATAGCCATAGACGGGTTTTCTTCAACAGGAAAAAGTACAGTAGCCAGACGACTTGCAAAAGAGTTAGGCTACATATATGTAGATACTGGCGCCATGTATCGTGCAGTGACCTACTTTGCACTCCAAAATGGATTAATTGCAAATGATAAAGTCGATAAGCAAGAATTGATTTCTCAATTAAATGATATTCAAATCACCTTTAAATTTAATAAGACTGTTGGTATTGCTGAAGTGTATTTAAATGGAAATAATATAGAATCTGATATAAGAACTTTAAAAGTATCTCAGCATGTCAGTCATATTGCCGAAATTTCAGAAGTAAGACGAAAGCTAGTAGAACAGCAGCAGTTAATGGGAAAAGATAAAGGTGTTGTAATGGATGGTAGAGATATTGCAACTGTTGTTTTTCCAGACGCAGAACTCAAGATATTTATGACAGCTTCAGCAGAAACAAGAGCAACGCGACGTTATAAAGAGTTGTTACAACGTGGTCATAATTTGAGTTATGATGATGTACTCAAAAATGTGGTAACACGTGATAAAATTGATTCTACAAGGGAAGATTCCCCATTAATAAAAGCAGTTGATGCAATTGAGTTTGATAACTCTACGATGACAATTGACGAACAGCTTCAAGAGATAAGAAAATTAATAGAACAAAAAAATGAATAAAAAAAAGCGACTCAATCGAGTCGCTTTTTTATTAAAATATATCTTTTAAGTTAGGTATAACTAACTCTTGATCTGGATGAATTACATTAGGATTATTAAGGATATTAGTATTTGCTGCAAAGATTTCTTTATACTTTATAGCATCACCATAGTAATGTTTAGCAATTTCCCCTAAAGTTTCCCCAGAAGATACCGTATGTCTAACATAAACAGTATTATCTTCAACTTTTATATCTGCCATGATATCAGAAGGATTATCGCCACCAATCTCTTTTATTTTATCCCACAGCATTCTTTTCATAAGGTGTGTTTGCTGTCCCCCAAACCATTAGTTTGTCTGCAGATTCTTCTATTTTTCCGTCTTTGATGTTTAATTTTTCTCCCAAGTCTAATACAGCTTGGTATTTTGCTTTGTACATAATTTTATAAATTTTAGTTAATAAATACCCTCATAAATTTATCAAATTAAACTATAAGATTTTATGTAAAGTTTAATTCTTAAGATTTATATTGTATAAGACACAAAAAAACTGCTTAGGTCACATTGTTTAATTCTTTGGTTATTAGAATAAAATATACTATTTTTGCGCTCCTTTTTGAGGAGTTTATGATAGTAGAAAAGGATTAGTATAAACAAAATTAATAGCTTCTGTATGGTTTCTCTGAATAACTATCAAATTAATACAGAATACAAACTTTAATCAGCAATGGCTGAAAATAAAACAAAAGAAGCAGAAGTAGCTGTAGAAGCAACTGAAGCACAAGCAACTAAATCACCTGTCGTATCTGAAGCACAGGAAAACCCTGAAAAATTCTTAAAGGAGTTTGATTGGCATAATTACGAAGAAGGTATTGAGCAAGTAGAAGATACTAAACTTGAAGAATTCGAGAAGCTAGTATCAGAAAACTTTGTAGATACTTTAGATGATCAAGTTGTAGAAGGAACAGTAATCACAATTACTGACCGCGATGCAATTATTGACATTAACGCTAAATCTGAAGGTGTAATTTCTCTTAATGAGTTTCGTTACAATCCTAACTTAGCAGTAGGTGACAAGGTAGAGGTATTAATTGACGTTCGTGAAGACACAACTGGTCAATTGGTATTATCTCACAGAAAAGCACGTGTAATCAAAGCATGGGATCGTGTAAATAATGCACATGATACTGGCGAAATCGTAAACGGTTTTGTAAAGTGTAGAACTAAAGGTGGAATGATTGTAGATGTATTTGGTATAGAAGCTTTCTTGCCAGGTTCTCAAATCGATGTGAAGCCAATTAGAGATTACGATCAGTATGTAAACAAAACAATGGAATTTAAAGTTGTTAAAATCAATCATGAATTTAAAAACATTGTCGTTTCTCACAAAGCACTCATCGAAGCAGATATCGAAGAACAGAAAAAAGAAATCATTGGCCAGTTAGAAAAAGGACAAGTATTAGAGGGTATTGTTAAAAATATTACTTCTTATGGTGTGTTTATTGATCTTGGCGGTGTTGATGGTTTAGTTCATATTACTGACCTTTCTTGGTCTCGTATCAACCATCCAAATGAGATTGTTGAGTTAGATCAGAAATTAAATGTTGTAATCCTTGATTTTGATGAAAACAAATCAAGAATCCAATTAGGTCTTAAGCAATTATCTAAGCATCCTTGGGAAGCTTTAGGTGAAGCTGTTAAAGTTGGTGACAAAGTAAAAGGTAAAGTTGTAGTCATTGCAGATTACGGTGCTTTTGTTGAGGTAGAAGAAGGTGTAGAAGGTTTAGTTCACGTTAGTGAAATGTCTTGGTCAACGCATTTAC
>CAJQQC010000101.1 GCA_905480385.1 uncultured Winogradskyella sp. | reverse complement strand
GATAAGTTCCTCATTTTCAATGAGAACATTGTATTTTAAATAATTATCAGAATTTAGAAAATCATCATCTTTGACTCTACAATTGACACCTTCAATGAAATACCAAATCATTTGCGCCACTAACATAGCCGTTAAGGTATCCTTTGGTGAATATTGATATTCATAAATACCAAAAGAAGATACTTTATTGCTTATACCTGCATAACGTGTAATTGCACAAATCTCTTTTCCATCAAGACCATTTGGTGTAAACTTAAGACGTTCACCAACCTCGGCAGCACGCACTGATTTTAAATCTATCGTCACAATATGTGCATCTCGCATTACTGGCTCAACTCTATTTATATTGTTTGATATTTCACCCAAACGATATGCTTCAAAATATAAACGCTCCATTAAATCTATCTCTTCTTGAGAATTGAAATAGGTTTGATAACCAATAGTTGAGTAATTAAAAAGATTATAAGGCTCTTCTAAAATAATTTTTCCTAAATAACTATTGTTTTTGATTGGTTGAGATGAGTCTCCTAAGTCAAAGTTAGTATCGACATTAACAATATTAACCATTGGTTGTAAATTATCGTAAGCACGATAATTTGCATAAGTCAAATCTTGGCTTCCACCAATAATAATAGGTATTATTTTTTTTTCAACTAGTAATTCTACCGAAGTTCGAAGTGCATAATAACTGTCTTCAGTAGACTCTCCGGGTTCAATATCTCCAAGGTCAGCAATAATAGTATACCAATTACCTGCAAACAAACTGTAAAGCGTCTTTCTTAGGTCATTGTAGTTTAGTTCTGAACCAATATAATTAACATCATTTCTATTCTCCTTGATGCCAATTATTGCTAGTTGTACACCATCAAGATCTGGAAGTCCATACTTTTCTGAATGAATCTTTAATTTCTTTCCTATAGTTTGCTGAGATAATAATTCGCTGTGTGCTAATACTGAATCGGAAACTGGAGAGAGAAAATTAAAGTTCATTTATGATTTACTTTTTTTTAGTCGTTTTCTTGTTAGCTGCTGTTTTTCGCTTTGTTACCTTTTTCTTAGGTGCATTTTTTTCTAGAATGGCTAGCGCTTCTTCTAGAGTCATATCTGTAACATCAACAGTTTTTGGTAATTCAACTTTTTGTTTACCTTTTATAATATTGTGTCTTTTCCATCTGGCTTTTTCAACACGGATGCCTTCAGCTTCCCAATTATGAATAATTTTATCTTTTTCTTTTTGAATTTTATCTTCAATCAAAGAAACGATATCCTTATCAGATAAATTATCCCAATCGTATTTTTTATTAACATTAATAAACATATTGTTCCATTTTATAAATGGTCCAAAACGTCCTTTCCCTTTTTGTACATCTAATCCCTGATAGGTATAAATTGGTGCATCAGCTTTTTCTTTTTCGACAATAAGCTCTACTGCTTGATCATAATCAACACTTAAAGGATCTAAACCTTTTGGCAGAGAAACAAACTTTTTACCAAACTTAACATAAGGTCCAAAACGTCCGTTATTAACTTCCACTTCTTCATCTTTATAATGTCCTAGTGATTTTGGAAGCTGAAATAAATTCATAGCTTCTTCATATGTAATAGAACTTAATTGTTGGTCTGGTGATAAACTTGCAAACTTTGGCTTCTCCTCATCATCGACAGTACCTATCTGAACCATTGGTCCAAACTTACCCAAACGCACACTTACACGACGACCAGTTTCTGGATCTTCTCCTAAAATACGTTCACCAGATTCGCGCTCCGCATTTTCCTGTACATCTTCTACCTGAGGATGAAATCCTTTATAAAAGTCTTTCATCATAGCTCGCCAATCTTCTTTTCCTTCAGCTATATCATCAAAACTAGCCTCTACTCTTGCTGTGAAATTATAATCAAGAATACTTTCAAAATGATTTACCAAGAAATCAGTAACAATTGTTCCTATATCAGTTGGCACCAACTTACCTTTATTAGAACCTGAAATCTCAGAAAGCGGATTTGCTTTAATAGTATTTTCTTGAAGTACTAACTGCTTATATTTACGTTCATCACCTTCATGTGCCCCTTTCTCAATATAATTTCTATTCTGAATTGTTGAAATCGTTGGTGCATATGTCGAGGGACGACCAATACCTAACTCTTCTAGTTTTTTTACTAAAGCCGCTTCTGTAAAACGTGATGGTGGTCTTGTAAAACGTTCTGTTGCTGTGATATATTTATTTTCTAGGTTTTCATTAATTTTTAAGTCTGGTAAAATACCGTCTTGTTCTGCATCCTCATCATCATTACCTTCTAAATACACCTTAAGAAAACCTTCAAAAGTTATAATTTCTCCATTTGCAGAAAATTGCTCATTAACTGTAAGAGAGGAATTAATTTGAATCTTTAAATTGGTACGCTCTAATTTAGCTTCGCTCATTTGTGAGGCGATGGCGCGTTTCCAAATTAAATCATATAATCGTGCTTGGTCGCGTTCTACTCCAACAGAATGATTGGCAAAATTTGTTGGTCTAATGGCTTCGTGTGCTTCTTGTGCACCTTTAGATTTACCTTTGTAATTACGAGGTTTACTATATTCTACGCCATAAGCTGAAACAATTTCACTTTCTGCTCCTTTTTTGGCCTCATTTGATAGATTAACACTATCAGTTCTCATGTAGGTTATCAAACCTGCTTCATATAGACGCTGAGCATTACTCATAGTTCTACTTACAGAATATCCTAATTTACGTGATGCTTCTTGTTGTAACGTAGATGTTGTAAATGGTGGTGCCGGGGATTTTATAGCTGGCTTTTTCTGCAAGTCCGAAACTTGATAAGATGCACCTATGTTTTTATTTAAAAACTGAAGTGCTTCTTCTTCAGAACTAAAATTCTTAGGTAATTTTGCTTTAAATGTACTGCCGCCGATAGTTTTAAACTCTGCATCTACTCTGTAAGATGCTTTAGGCTCAAACTTATTGATTTCTCTTTCTCGCTCTACAATTAAACGTACAGAAACTGACTGTACACGACCAGCAGAAAGACCACCTTTTACTTTACGCCACAAAACCGGTGATAACTCATAACCTACAATTCTATCTAATACACGACGAGCTTGTTGGGCATCGACTAAGTCGTAATCTATACTTCTAGGATTCTCAATAGCCTTAGTAATTGCCGATTTTGTTATCTCATGAAAAACAATACGCTTGGTTTTTTCTTTATCTAAACCTAATGTTTCTGCCAAATGCCAAGCAATGGCTTCTCCTTCACGATCTTCATCACTAGCCAGCCAAACCATCTCTGCTTTCTTTGCTAAATCTTTTAGTTTCTTTACAACATCTTTCTTATCTTTTGAAACTTGATATTTTGGTTTAAAATCTCCATCGACATCAACCCCTAATTCTTTAGAAGGAAGATCAGCAATATGTCCAAAACTGGACTCCACTTTATAATCTTTCCCTAAAAATTTTTCGATGGTTTTTGCCTTTGCAGGTGACTCAACTATGACTAAATTCTTCGGCATGCTTTGATTTTTTTGAAGGTACAAATGTATATCAAAAAAAATATACAAACCTAATCAAGTACTAATTCATCTTATTTTTAACTGGTTTTAAGGTATAGATTTCGTAATAAATCATACTGTCACTTTGTCAGAACTCTAAAAACAATCCTATCTTTGCATGCTTATTGAGATTTTGATATCAAAGAAATATTTCGTTAATCGGAATAATGCTTATGGAAAAAATTATAGACGAAAACAAACAGGGTGAAAATCTTGTTCTTGAAAATAAAGATACCAATACCAGAAAACTTTTTATAGAAAGTTACGGTTGCCAAATGAATTTTAGCGACAGCGAAATTGTGGCTTCTATATTATCTAAAGAAGGTTTTAATACAACAAAATCTCTTGAAGATGCAGATCTAGTTTTGGTAAATACCTGCTCTATTAGAGATAAAGCCGAACAAACCGTTCGCAAACGTCTGGAAAAATACAATGCTGTAAAAAGAAGTAAAAACCCAAAAATGAAAATTGGTGTTTTAGGTTGTATGGCAGAGCGTTTAAAAAGTAAGTTTCTTGAAGAAGAAAAAATGGTTGATCTCGTAGTTGGTCCTGATGCATATAAAGACTTACCAAATCTTATTAGTGAGGTTGACGATGGTAGAAACGCCATAAACGTAATTCTATCAAAGGAAGAAACCTACGGTGATATTGCACCTGTAAGGTTAAACACAAATGGCGTAACTGCTTTTGTATCCATTACTCGTGGCTGTGATAATATGTGTACATTCTGTGTTGTTCCATTCACCAGAGGTCGCGAACGTAGTCGTGAACCACAATCTATAATTGAAGAAATCAACGATTTAGCTAATAAAGGTTTTAAAGAAGTCACACTACTAGGACAAAACGTAGATAGCTTTTTATGGTATGGTGGTGGCTTAAAGAAAGATTTCAAAAAAGCAACCGAAATGCAAAAAGCAACAGCTGTGAATTTTGCAATGCTTTTAGATATGTGTGCCAAAGCGCAACCAAAAATGCGTTTCCGTTTTTCTACATCTAATCCTCAGGATATGACATTAGATGTAATAGAAACGATGGCTAAACACAGAAATATATGTAACTATGTGCACTTGCCCGTTCAAAGTGGAAACGACCGAATCCTAAAAGCTATGAACCGTCTGCACACGCGTGAGGAATATTTTGAATTGATTGATAACATTCGTCGTATCATTCCGGACATAGCTATAAGTCAAGATATGATTGCTGGTTTCCCAACAGAAACTGAAGAAGAACATCAAGACACTCTGAGCCTAATGGAGTATGTAAAGTATGACTTTGGATTTATGTTTGCGTATTCTGAAAGACCTGGAACATTAGCTGGACGTCGTATGGAAGATGATATTCCTGCAGAAGTAAAACAACGTCGATTGAACGAAATCCAAGCACTACAGCGTAAACATAGTCATTACAGAACTCGAGAGAACATTGGTAAAACCCAAGAAATCCTAATCGAAAAATTATCTAAAAAATCAGATGCCCATTGGTCAGGAAGAAACTCGCAAAACACTGTTGCTGTTTTCCCAAAAGAAAACTATAAAGTTGGTGATTTTGTGAATGTAAAAATTACAGATTGTACATCAGCTACCCTTATTGGCGCAGCTGTTGGCTACTCAAATAATAACTAATATAATGGAATCAATACAAGCTATAAAACAACGTTTCGGAATTATAGGAAATGATGCCAAACTTAATCGCTCTATTGAAAAAGCGATACAAGTAGCACCTACCGATATTTCTATACTGGTGACGGGAGAAAGTGGTGTTGGTAAAGAGAGTATTCCTAAAATCATACATCAACTTTCGCACCGCAAACACGGCAAATACATCGCTGTAAACTGTGGTGCTATACCTGAAGGCACCATTGATAGTGAACTTTTTGGTCATGAAAAAGGAGCTTTTACAGGTGCTACACAAACACGTTCTGGTTATTTTGAAGTTGCTGATGGTGGTACAATTTTTTTAGATGAAGTTGGAGAATTGCCGTTAACTACACAAGTACGTCTTTTACGTGTGTTAGAAAATGGCGAATTTATAAAAGTAGGTTCTAGTAAAGTTCAAAAAACAGATGTTCGTATTGTAGCTGCCACAAACGTTAATATGTTTGAGGCTATCAAAAAAGAGAAGTTTAGAGAAGATTTATACTACCGTTTAAGTACTATCGAAATCAATCTTCCTGCACTCCGTGAACGCAAAGATGATATCCATCTGTTATTTAGAAAATTTGCAAGTGATTTTGCCCTTAAATATAAAATGCCAACTGTTAAGTTAACTGAAGAAGCTATTCATCTACTAACTAGCTACCGTTGGAATGGAAACATACGTCAGCTTCGTAATGTAGCTGAGCAAGTTTCAGTTTTAGAGCACAACCGTTCTATTTCAGGTACAACCTTAAAAAATTATTTACCAACTGGCGCTGGTCAGAATTTACCTGCGGTTATTAAAGACACCAAATCTGAAAGTGATTTTAGTAACGAGCGTGAAATTTTGTACAAAGTTTTGTTCGATATGAAGAGTGACCTAAATGACTTAAAAAAGTTAACAATGGAAATCATGAAAAGTGGTAATAGCTCAGAAGTTGAAAAAGATAATGAGGGCTTGATTCAGAAAATATATGGAGACGATGAGGACGAAACCCCCAAAGATATTCCTATGTTAGCTATACCTGAACACCGAGAAGAAATTATTGAACCAACCATTCAAACCGAAGATAAATATCACTTTGCAGAAGAGATTGAAGAAGAAGAAACACTATCGCTTCATGACAAGGAACTAGAATTAATAAAAAAATCACTAGAACGTCACAGCGGAAAACGTAAATTAGCTGCTGCTGAGCTAGGTATTAGCGAACGTACGCTATACAGAAAGATAAAACAATTCGATTTGTAAAATGAAAGCAGTAGAGATATTTAGAATAAGAAAACGTTTTAGCCCAAATAGTTCAGAAACTATTAGACAGGAAGCAGAAGATTTAGTCAACGAAAAACATTACAAAGGCTATCGATTGATTAATGTCGATTTTGATGTTGCGGACAATGCAGGTTACATATATGCGTTTATAACTATGAAACGCCCTAACACATACTAAATGAAATCTATTAAACATATATTGCTTTTAATTCTAGTTTCTAGTTTTACTGCTTGTGGCATATATTCTTTTACTGGAGTTACGGAAACTCCAGAGACATTTCAGGTTAATTTTTTTCAGAATAACGCACCTTTAATCGAACCAGGCTTGGATATTCAATTCACAAATGCACTTCAGGATTTAATTGTTAATCAAACGAACTCAAATCTTGTAAATTCTGGTGCAGAAGTAATTTTTGAGGGTGAAATTGTAGAATACCGCATTAGTCCTACAACAGCAACAGCAAACAATAGAGCTGCTCAAAATAGATTAACCATTGGTGTTAATGTAAAATATACCAACACAAAAGATGATGAAAAAAGCTTCGAACAACGCTTTTCATTCTTTTTTGATTATGAAGGTGACGCACTCTTAACAGGTGGACAACGCGATACTGCATGGGAAGCTATTTTTGAGCGTATTACACAAGATATTTTTCAAAAAGCTTTAGCAGATTGGTAACATGCAATTACAAGAATTAACATCCATACTACAACGTCCAGAAACTTTGCAAGCAGAGCAAATTGTCGCGCTTAAAAGTTTGGTAGATGAGTATTCTTATTTTCAACCAGCACGAGCGCTTTATCTTAAAGCTTTAAAAAACAAAAACAGTTACAAATACAACAACGCATTAAAGGTAACTGCAGCCCATACTACAGACCGTAGTGTTTTATTTGACTTTATTACTTCTGATGTTTTTAATCAAAACAAAATATCACAACAAATAAAGCAGAACTCTGAATATATAAAAGCTATTGAAGTTGACGGAATAGATGACATCTCAATCAATAGAAGTGTAACGATTGATGATGCATTAAAACAACAAGTTGAAGCTACTAAAGGTGTCTTAGACCCAAATCTTTTTGAAGAAAAAGAAAGCGAAAAACAAAATATTCTGTCTTTTGAAATTTCTGGTAAAATTACAAACCTTGACCCAATAGAAGAAAAACTTCAAATAGGAAAACCCTTGGAATTCTCAGCTTCCGAAACACATTCATTTTCAGAATGGTTAAAAATTACCAGCTTCAAACCTATTGATAGAAATCAAGACCAAATAAAAAAACAAGTACCGCTGAGCAACAAACTAGAGGCTATTGATAAATTTATTACTGAAAACCCAAAAATAAAACCAGCTGTAAACACGCCTAAACCTAAATTAATCAATAACGAAGAAAGTACTGACGACAGTCTAATGACAGAGACTTTAGCTCGTATTTACCTTGAGCAGAAAAACTACGATAAAGCCATACAATCTTACCGAATTTTAAGTTTGAAATATCCAGAAAAAAGTAGTTTCTTTGCAAACCAAATTAAGGCAATAAAAGAATTAAGAGAACATAATAATACAGACAATGACTAAGTTTACAATATTTTTGATATTAATCGTAGTAGTAGCATTTTTACTAGTGGTAGTAATCATGGTACAAAACCCAAAAGGTGGTGGACTATCATCTTCTTTTGGTGGTGGCGGTACACAACAATTAGGTGGTGTGAAAAAGACAGGTGACTTTTTAGACAAGAGTACATGGTTTTTAGCAACACTTTTAATTGCATTAATATTATTATCTAATATTACAATTGATGGTGCTAGCGGAGTTAGTGATTCTAAAGCTTTAGATGCAGATGATACAACAACTCAACAACCTATTACGCCTCCTGCTACAACTGATGGAGAACAATAAGATTATTTTTATATTATATCAAAAGCCAACTATTACAGTTGGCTTTTTTATTTCTGCAACTTTGTCAGTCATCAAGGCTTGGCATAATTTTCGTACTACGCTAAAGCGTAAATTTAAATAATAACTAAAAAATATAACAAATGGCTTTAAACATTAAACCATTAGCAGACCGTGTTCTTGTAGAGCCTTCAGCTGCTGAAACTAAAACGGCTTCTGGTATTATAATTCCAGATAATGCAAAGGAAAAACCACAAAAAGGTACTGTAGTTGCCGTTGGTAATGGTAAAAAAGACGAACCCCTAACTGTAAAAGTTGGCGATACTGTACTATACGGAAAGTATGGCGGAACAGAACTTAAGTTAGAAGGTAAAGATTATTTAATGATGCGCGAAAGCGACATATTAGCAATTGTTTAATTAAAAAATCATAATAACAAGATGGCAAAAGATATAAAATTTGATATTGAAGCACGCGACGGACTAAAGCGTGGTGTTGATGCATTAGCAAATGCAGTAAAAGTAACATTAGGTCCAAAAGGACGTAATGTGATTATTGGAAAATCATTCGGCGCACCACAAGTTACCAAAGATGGTGTATCTGTAG
>CAJQQC010000100.1 GCA_905480385.1 uncultured Winogradskyella sp. | reverse complement strand
GTAAGTTGTTCCAAATTTTAATTGTTAAAATATCTTCTTATTCTTAATTTTTAAGACTACTATTAATTTATTAAGAATCAAAGAAGAATTGATATCCAAATATAGTTTAAAACCAAACATTAAGATAGTTATGAAGTTTACTTCCTATGTTGCTCTCTAGCCAGAAGCGTATTTTTTAATAACATAGCAATTGTCATTGGACCAACACCTCCTGGAACAGGAGTAATATAACTTGCTTTTTTACTTACATTTTCAAAATCTACATCGCCGGTAATATAATACCCTTTTTCAGAAGTATCTGGGACACGTGTAATCCCAACGTCAATAATAACAGCATCGTCTTTAACCATTTCTGCCTTTAGAAATTTTGGTACTCCTAGTGCTGAAATTATGATGTCTGCTTGTGAGGTAATCTGTGTAATATTTTTAGTGTGACTGTGTGTTAACGTAACTGTAGAGTTTCCAGGAAACCCTTTACGTCCCATAAGAATACTCATTGGTCTTCCAACAATATGAGAACGACCTATAACAACCGTATGCTTTCCTTTTGTTTCTACGCCATAACGATCTAACAACTCTAATATACCAAACGGTGTTGCTGGAATAAATGTTGACATATCTAATGCCATTTTTCCAAAGTTTGTTGGATGAAAACCGTCTACATCTTTGTCCGGGTTTACCGCCATTAATACTTTTTGAGTATTAATCTGAGGTGGTAATGGTAGTTGAATGATAAAACCGTCTATATCATCATTATCATTAAGTTCTCCAATTTTATCCAAAAGTTCAATCTCACTAGTGGTATTAGACATACGTACCATTGTAGATTCAAAACCAACGCGTTCACAAGCTCTTACTTTACTACCAACATAAGTTAAACTTGCACCATCATTGCCAACAATTACTGCTGCAAGATGCGGTACTTTTTCACCATCAGCTTTCATTTTATCAACTTCTGCCTTGATTTCGTTTTTTATGTCGTTGCTAGTTTTTCTTCCGTCTAATATTATCATATCAATGGTATTGTTTTGTTGTTGTTTAACGAGGCATGTTCTTCATCATTTGCATCATACGTTTTCCGCCACCGCCTTGCATCATTTTCATCATTTTACTCATCTGAGTAAATTGCTTTAACAATTGATTGATTTCTTGTACAGATGTACCAGAACCTTTAGCAATTCGTTTTTTTCGACTTGCATTCATTAAAGAAGGATTAGAGCGTTCAGTAGGTGTCATCGAATGGATAATAGCTTCAATACCTTTAAATGCATCATCATCTATATCTACGTCTTTCATCATTTTTCCCGCACCAGGTATCATTCCGATTAAATCTTTCATGTTACCCATTTTTTTGATTTGCTGAATCTGTTTTAAGAAATCATCAAACCCAAATTGGTTTTTGGCAATTTTTTTCTGAAGTTTTCTTGCTTCTTCCTCATCGAACTGCTCTTGAGCACGCTCAACCAAAGAAACAACATCTCCCATTCCCAAGATACGATCAGCCATACGCGACGGGTAGAAGACATCAATAGCCTCCATCTTCTCACCAGTACCAATAAACTTTATAGGCTTATTTACTACTGATTTAATAGAAATTGCTGCACCACCACGTGTATCACCATCTAACTTTGTTAAGATAACACCATCAAAATTTAAAATATCATTAAAGGCTTTTGCGGTGTTTACAGCATCCTGACCTGTCATCGAATCCAATACAAAGAGTGTTTCTTGAGGCTCTATAGCTTTATGGATATTAGAAATCTCAGTCATCATAGCTTCATCGACAGCTAAACGACCTGCAGTATCTATAATAACTACATTATGACCATTAGCTTTTGCATGAGCAATACCGGCTTTAGATATGGCAACTGGATCGTTATTACCTTTATCACTAAAAACTTCAATACCTATTTGGTCACCAACAACATGCAATTGATCAATAGCTGCTGGACGATAAACATCACAAGCAACTAAAAGCGGCTTCTTTGTTTTTTTGTTTTTTAAGTAATTAGCTAATTTTCCTGAAAACGTTGTTTTACCAGAACCTTGTAAACCGGACATTAAAATTACAGACGGATTACCAGAAAGATTTAGACCTTCAGCATCACCACCCATAAGTTCGGTCAACTCATCCTTAACAATTTTTACCATTAACTGTCCTGGCTGAAGCGTTGTCAATACATTTTGACCTAGTGCCTTTTCCTTAACGGTATTGGTAAATTGTTTGGCTATCTTGAAGTTAACATCGGCATCTAAAAGCGCTCGTCTTACTTCCTTCAAAGTTTCAGCAACATTTACTTCAGTAATGCTACCATGTCCTTTGAGTACATGTAACGCTTTATCTAACTTATCACTTAAATTATTAAACATATTATCTTTCCTTATATAACAAGTGCCAAATTTAAGAATTTACGAGCGATAATAGAAGCTGTTATGTACACAATTTTCAACTTAAACAAAATGCTTAACAAACGAAACATCGTTAATAGATTTTATTCAAGAGACGCAAATGGCCCCATTACTCAAAACGATGAGTTTGCCCTAAGATTAACGTCCAATTTTAGTTTTAGATTAAAATTTTAATGCTTAAAAATTTTAGTCATCACAATAACGTGAGGAAAAGTTATCGCTGCTAAAAATGAGAAAAAGAATCCATAAAACAAGTCATTGTTGCCAATGAAAAATTCAAAAAACAGAAAAAGACTAAGAACAGAGATTAGCCAATAAACAAATGACGATTTTATGTAATCTAATATCGAAACTCTGTTTACCGTTTTAGATAAATATCTTATCTGGTCCATAAGTGATGGTAACGCATGCCATAAGACAAAGTAAATAGCAAAAGCCCAAATTAATGATGCTGTTTTAAAAACTATAAAAAAAACTAAGAGATAAAAAAGTTCAAGATGTAAATTTTTAATATATCTCCATATTACAGCTAAACAAACTCCAAAAACTAATAAAGTAGTTACTAAGCCATACTTAAAAAAATTAGGGTACAACTCTACTTTAGTTATTTGATTAACAACATTTGTACTCTCTATATTATTTGAAAACAACAAGAGAAAAATAACAACACAACCATAAGAAAAAAATAATATTCTTTTGATGAAATGATTTTTATAATCTATATCATGAAAATGTTGCTCCCCAAAATGATACCCACTTATAAGAATAAAAAATATTAGGGTTACAAATGGTATAAAATAAAACATAACTGTGCCAATTATTACTATTAAAATGTATAATAACAAAGATTTATAAAAACTTAAATTGTATTTCTTATAGACTTTTTTAATGATTTTTATATCATTTGCACCATGAAGTAATCCCACCGAAAAAATAAAAAAACAAGCAACATATCCCTCTATTACAGGAGGCAGATATACTGCAAGCCAAAGGCAAGTAAATGTAACTACAATATTAAAATTTTGCATATTTGATAGAATATTCTTAATAATTTGTATTTTTTTTATTAATTTTCACAAAAATTTAGACATTTAATGTTTAAACTTTTGTAAATTTACTTAAACTAAATAACTAATTAACAATTATTATGAACAATTTATTACTTACCATCGCTGATGTTAGCAAGATTGCTACAGACGATTATGTTGGCTTTACTTTCTTTGTAGGATGTATGGCAATGATGGCCGCTTCGGCTTTTTTCTTTTTATCAATGAACAGTTTTGATAGAAAATGGAAAACCTCAATCTTGGTTTCTGGTTTAATTACCTTCATTGCGGCCGTACACTACTGGTACATGAGAGACTACTGGGCTTCTAATATGGAATCCCCAACATTTTTTAGATATGTTGATTGGGTATTAACAGTACCTTTGATGTGTGTTGAATTCTATCTTATTCTTAAAGTTGCAGGTGCAAAAAAATCAATGATGTGGAAACTTATTTTCTTATCAGTAGTAATGCTTGTAACAGGATATTTTGGAGAAGCTGTTTACACTACAGGTAATGGTCCAGCAATCTGGGGTTTATTCTCTGGACTTGCATACTTTGCCATTGCTTACATGATATGGTTTGGAGAAGCAAAAAAACTTGCCGAACAAGCTGGTGGTGCAGTGTTAAAAGCACACAAAACATTGTGTTGGTTTGTTTTAGTAGGTTGGGCAATATATCCGTTAGGTTACATGGCAGGTACTGAAGGTTGGTATAGTTTTGTAGCCGATCTTGGTTTAAACATGGATGTTATATATAACATTGGTGACGCAGTAAACAAGATAGGTTTTGGTTTAGTCGTATATGGAGCAGCAGTTGCTTCACAAGCTACATCTAAAGCATAATTTAGATTTTATTAGTTAGTAAATCTAATTAAGACCGTCCATAAAGGGCGGTCTTTTTTTGTTTACAATATGACTTGAAAATCATACTTTTATGATGAAAATTTAAATCTTAAAAGATGAAAACTTCAGAAATAGAAAAGCTCAAATATCCAATAGGAGAGTTTAAAACTCCAGATAATATCACCAAAGCCCATATTAATACTTGGATTTCTGATATTGAAACCTTTCCTAATTCTATTGAGACTGAAACTAAAACTCTCAGTGAAGCAGAGTTAAATTACAATTACAGACCAAACGGTTGGAACATTAGACAAGTCGTTCATCATTGTGCAGATAGTCATATAAATTGTATTACACGATTTAAATTAGCATTAACAGACGATGCCCCAACAATACGTGCTTATTACGAAGACCGCTGGGCAACACTTGCTGATTATGAACAAAACATCAATACTGCTTTAGATATTTTAAAAGGTGTCCATGCAAAACTTTGTATACTTCTAAGAAGTTAATCTGATAAAGACTTGTTTTACATGTGCTAAGTGGTGATTACCATGCCAAGCATAAGTGCCAATAGTCTCGCCAAGCGTAAAACTTTTACCATGTTCTGGGTGAATAAAATTTCGTTTCAAGCGTTAAAATATAAAGGACAATTCTAAAATTACATACGCTCAGGGACATCAATACCAAGAATATTAAATGCATTTTTGATCGTCAAACCTACTTTTCTTGAAAGCGCAACTCTAAATCCTTTTTCGTTATCTGTATCTGCTCCTAGAATTGATACGTTTTGATAGAAAGAATTAAAGTCTTTTACTAAATCATAAGTATAGTTAGCAATCAAAGCAGGACTGTGCTGTACAGCAGCATTTTGAATCACAATTGGAAACTGTTCTAATTGCTTTAGCAACTGCTTCTCCTTCTCATGTAAAGTTAACTTAGATGCGTCAAAATCAGAGTTTGTAGACTTTCTTAAAATAGATTGAATTCTAGCGTAAGTGTATTGTATAAAAGGACCTGTATTCCCTTGAAAATCTATAGATTCTTTTGGGTCAAACAAAATACGTTTCTTTGGATCTACTTTTAATATATAGTATTTTAAAGCACCTAAGCCAATAGTTTTATAAAGCGTTTTCTTTTCTAGTTCAGAATAATCTTCAAGCTTACCTAATTCTCTGGAAATTTCTTCAGCAGTTGTTGCCATTTCTTCAATTAAATCATCGGCATCAACTACGGTTCCTTCTCTACTCTTCATTTTGCCACTTGGTAAATCCACCATGCCATAGCTTAAATGAAATAGATTTTTTGCCCAATCAAAACCTAACTTCTGTAGAATTAAAAACAGAACTTTAAAATGATAATCTTGCTCATTACCGACAGTATAAACCATTCCGCCAACGTCTGGATAATCTTTGATGCGTTGTATAGCAGTACCAATATCTTGGGTCATATAGACTGCTGTACCATCTGCTCTCAGAACAATTTTTCTATCTAATCCATCATCAGTTAAATCACACCATACAGAACCATCAGCATCTTTTTCAAATACGCCATTTTTTAAACCTTCAGCGATAAACTCTTTACCAAGTAAATAAGTTTGGCTTTCGTAATAATATTTATCAAAATCAACACCTATGTTTTTGTATGTGACTTCGAAACCATCATATACCCATTGGTTCATTTTTTCCCAAAGTGCGACAACGTCTCTATCTCCTGCTTCCCATTTACGAAGCATGTCTTTTGCTTCTAATAAAATTGGTGCGTTTTTTTTAGCTTCATCTTCGGACTGACCTTTTGCAACTAATTCGGTAATATCTTTCTTATAAACTTTATCAAATTTTACATAATAATCACCAACAAGCTTATCACCTTTTAAACCTGTAGAATCAGGAGTTTCACCATTACCGAAACGCTCCCAAGCCAACATACTTTTACAAATATG
>CAJQQC010000099.1 GCA_905480385.1 uncultured Winogradskyella sp. | reverse complement strand
AAATATGGAACTGCTGTACACTCAGGTTTTGGACTTGGTTTTGAACGTTTGGTTATGTTTGCAACTGGCATGAGTAATATCCGTGATGTTATTCCTTATCCACGTACACCACAAAATGCTGAATTTTAATCGCATCATTATTACGCTTTAAGTTGCTTACTTTCAATAATTTGTAAAGTAGCATCAAAAAAAGTTTTAAATTTTTTATAAAACAATCTAATAACGGTATAGTTTTAGATTGTTTTTATATTTTTAAACTAAATCAACCAACCGATGCTAAAACAATACTTACAATTTAAGTTATCACAAAAGCTATCACCGCAACAAATACAACTCATGAAGTTGATTCAGTTGCCAACCCAAGCTTTTGAGCAACGTTTAAAGCAAGAGTTGGAAGAAAATCCTGCCTTAGATACCGGAAAAGAAAGTGACGCTAAGGATAACGAATTAGATGAATTTGATAACTCTCAAGACGATTATAACGATAACGATACTATTGATACTGGAGATATTAATGTAGATGAGTATTTAAGCGACGATGAAATCCCTGATTATAGAACACATGCCAATAATTATAGTGCAGATGATGACGAAAAATCAATCCCTTATGCTGCTGGCACTTCATTTACACAACATTTAATAAGTCAGCTTAATACATTTAGACTCAATGATCAAGAGTATGAAATTGCTCAATTTTTGGTTGGTAGCGTTGATGAAAGTGGTTATATACGTAGGTCATTATCAGACATTACAGACGACTTGGCTTTTACACAAAATATATATACTGAAGAGTCTGAAGTAGAAAAGGTATTGGGTATCGTTCATCAATTAGATCCAGCTGGTGTTGGTGCTCGAAACCTTCAAGAATGTTTAAGTATTCAACTTAATAGGAAAGAACAGCATCCAGATGTGGCATTGGCTACTAAGATTATAAATAAGGCCTTCGATCAATTCACTAAGAAGCATTACAAAAAATTACTTCAGAAATTTAGTGTTACCGAAGAACAACTCAAAGACGCTATTGAAGAAATAGAAAATCTTAACCCTAAACCTGGAGGTTCTTATGCGGGTAGTAATAGAATGGTTGAACATGTAGTACCAGATTTTGCTATTAAAATTGTCGAAGGAGAATTAGAGTTGACTTTAAATGGAAGAAATGCGCCAGAGCTTCATGTCTCTCGTACTTATAATAATATGCTTAAAGGTTACAAAGAATCTAAAGAGAAAACAAAATCTCAGAAGGATGCGGTAATGTTTATCAAACAAAAATTGGACGCAGCAAAGTGGTTTATTGAGGCTGTGAGGCAGCGTCAGCAAACACTCTTTGTAACAATGAGCTCTATTATGCATTATCAAAAAGAGTACTTTTTGACTGGTGATGAGCGCAATCTAAAACCAATGATTCTTAAAGATATTGCTGATGAAATAGAAATGGATGTTTCTACAGTATCTAGAGTTGCAAACAGTAAATATGTAGACACACCTTATGGTACAAAATTAATTAAAGAATTTTTCTCTGAATCTATGACAAACGATCAAGGTGAAGAGGTCTCTACTAGGGAAATCAAAAAAATTCTAGAAACTGTTGTTGAAGAAGAGGATAAGAAAAAACCTTTAACTGACGATAAACTAGCAGGAATTTTAAAAGAAAAAGGTTATCCTATTGCAAGACGAACAGTCGCGAAATATCGAGAACAACTAGATATACCTGTGGCGAGACTACGAAAGAAAATTTAATTATTACAATTCTCGCAATAGTTAGCTCTTAGGTAATCGTCCTTTAGAAGCTGAAATGTTACGCCATCTTTCTCGGGTGAATCAAATAATTGACAATAACGATTTTTATTAATGTTGACTGCATTGAGCATGATAGCCCGATACGCTTCTGTTTTAGTAAGTTCCTTATTTATTAGTGTAAGATTCAGATAATAGAATAATAAATCTTCGTCTACCTCTATTTGTCGAGCCTTGTTGGATAATAATTCTGCAGCAGCTTCCACATTTGCATAATACGTTAAAAACTGCGCCAAACTGAAATAATCAAAATCTGTGAGTGGTAATTTCTGGTATATTGATTTAATCTGAATAACCGATTTATCCTTATTTGCATAATCCCTTTTACGATTAAAGTTTTCACTCTGAATGATATGAAAGTTAATCAGCATCCTATTAATTAGTGATTTTGAAACATTATAATTCTCAAGGTTATAGATTTCATCTTTAAATAATCCTGAGTTTACCTTTTCGATGTTATAACGCCATATCTTAAATTTTATAGCTGCTAAATTGTATCTAATTCTAGGGTTTTTAGGGTCTAACTTTTTTAGTGCTTCAAGTTCATTTCTGACAATAACAATTTGTCTTTCATTTAGTTGGTATTTAATAGCACTGTTCTTGTTTAAAAAATTAACAAAATTAAGCTGCATAGGTACTTCCAGCTGTTTTAAAATATCTGGAGACACTTCGCTATTTTTCAATTTTTCGAAAAGAGAATTCTGAATTATATTGGCTTCATCTAACTGGTTTTCTTTTATAGATTGGTTAAATAATGACACCAATTGGTTTGCCGGCATAGTTTTATACTTGTCCTTTTTCTTCAGTTCTAATGTTATTAAAGCCTTGCGATGATTCTTTAAATAGGGTTCCATTTCACTTGAAAATGCTCCTACCAATTTTGCTTTTATTTGCGCCTTACTTAATGATTTTAAACTTTCGTGTTTAGTGCCTTCAATGTCATTTAAGAATTCGACCCAATTTTCTGAAGAAGATATATCCGTTTTAATTGTGGGTTTCTGATATGTTTGTATGGCTTTCGCAATACTGTTTGCACGTCCTTCTTGTAATTCTACATTTCGTTCTAGACTTCCTTCTACAGAAGCATACGCCTTAATATTTATTGTTTTTATATTAAAATCTGTAAGATTTAAGGAGTCATAAACTGGTTTGATGTCCTCGGGAGAATACACTGACTTATTTTTTTCAAAAGGTATTTTAAACTTTAAAGTTTTGTATCTAATCTTTACATTTTCTTCGCCCTCACTTACTAATTTTTGATTTTTGAAACTTACAGAATCTAAGTACATACCCATGTCCAATAAATCCCATTTAAAGGCTTTTAGGTTATATATCACTTGGTATCTGCACAGAGTCTTATTACCTAAAAACAGGATATTATACTCTAGTTCTTTCCCTTTAAGTTCTGAAGGGATTTTACCAATTAACACTTTAAATCTATCTTTTCCGTTAGGGCGCAATCCACTTTTAAGACGTTGTGAATATACGGGTTTTAATAACGTTCCGCTTATTTGGCCTCTTTCAATTGTGGTAACATTACAGTCATAAATATCTTTTGCAACCACATCAATGGCTAAACCATCCGTATTATTTTTAAATAGTTGACTAAACCACTTTCTATCATTAGTTTCAAAATACAAACTTCCGTTTTCGTTAATAATAGAAAACTTTACTTCTTTGGGCTTCTGACGAAAAACATTGAAACAATTATTACAAGCCTTATTACGTTCTGCTTCTGTTTTTGGGAATACAATTCTATAATTATCTTCTTGAGAAAAAGAATGGTTAATTACAAATAAAAAAATAAAAGTTGAAAGGATGTATTTTAAATTCATCTTATACTAATTTCTGAAACTGAAAAATAGTAAATTGGAATTACTATCAATAGCATAAAAATCTATTATTTTGAATTTAAATAAATTACTTTTGCTAGACAGCACATGGACTTTATTTTAAAAAGCATATCACACGTTTTACATCCACTAATAATGCCTTTATTGGGCGTGCTTTTTTATTTTTCTAAAACACCACGTTTTATTCCTGAAAATATTGTTAATGCTAAAATATTTTCGACCATTTTATTGACCATGATATTACCAATATTGGTGTATTATTTACTTAAAACATTAAAAAAAGTTGATAGTATTTATCTTAAAACTACAAACGAAAGAAAACTACCTCTACTAATTAATGCTTTTATAATAAGCTTAGTAATATTAAGAGTCTTTACATCTAATGAAATTAAAGAACTCTATTATTTCTTCATTGGTATATTAGTATCTACCCTCGTTTGCTTTGTCTTAGCTGTTTTTAAAGTCAAAGCTAGTATACATATGTTAGCTGCTTCTGGTTTTTTTATGTTTGCTCTAGCATTGAGCATAAATTTTAAAATAAATATTAATGGAACTATCGCTTTGATGATGGTTTTATTAGGTGCAATTGCTACATCTAGATTGCACCTAAAAGCACATACCTATCCTGAATTAATTATTGGTAGTTTGATCGGTATAATTCCACAACTGTTACTCTTTAGTACTTGGTTATAATATATAGAACATTACTCCTATTCTTAGCGCTTTTGAGTCTATAGATTGACCATTTAAAAGCGATGTGTCATCAAAAATTGGATTGAGTCCATAATAGATTTGAAAATTCCAAGTACCATATCCAGCACTTAATGTTAATCCGTATTGAAGTCTATTAAAAGCGTCAATATTCGAAAGTTTTATGTCTTGCAATTCACTTTCTAACCTTGAAGAACTAAAGACTAAATAGCTAAACTTAAATCCAGTATAGATACGCCAAAATTTATAATCGGTGGCATTAGAAGTACGCCATCGTAACTCAAATGGAATATCTATAAGATATGTTGTAAACTTATTTTTGGTAACATTACCAAAACTGACCTCAGAGTCTGTAAAAGCAATTTCATTAGTGTTTTCTGTAATATATAAATCTTGGTTATATGAGTTTGATGAAATACCAAAACCTAATCCTATGGACCAATTACGTTTATAATTAATTGGCATATCTCTAATAAATCCAAAGTGAAATCCCGAAGAAAAATCTGTTGAAGAGACATTACTTGGATTATAAATAAGAAGATTATAAGTTATCGATACATAGAATTGATCCTCGCGATACCTATCGTCAATATCAACAGACAAAATATCCTGTGATAGACAAAACTGTATTGAAAGTCCAAAAAGCAAAAAACAAGACAATCTCATATTGTAAAGCTATAAAATTTCAATAATTATAAGGCATAAAAAAAGCGTTATGATAATATCATAACGCTTTTAGTAAAAATAAGATATTTTATTCTTCACTTTTCTTACCAGTAATATACATGATTTTGAGTGCATTGGCTTCTCGAAGCTCTTGTTTAATATCAGATATAATACCTGCATTAGTTTTCTCATCGACTTTTAAAGCGATAACAATTCTATCCTTTAATTCTTCGGGAAGTGACGCTATGTATTCGAAAACTGCTGGTTGAATAGCATCTAAACTAACAAATGAATCGTTAATTTGAATACGTCCTTCAGTACCTAAATTACTATATTGTGCACTAGGCTTACCTGCATAGATAAACATAGTTCTGTCTTTTTTAAGTTTCTCTATCTGATCTGCAGCAGGTAAAGTGTTTTCTACCATTGTAGAGTTATCTCTCATTACGGTTGCAACCATAAAAAAGAATAATAACATAAATACAATGTCTGGTAAAGATGCCGTCGATATCGCCGGTAATTCACCACCTTTTTTTTTCTTAAACTTAGACATACTAATTAGTTTTTATCTGGTTCTGCTTCCGAGAGTTTTAAAGGAAACATATCCTTAATTCTCTTTATTTCATCGTTAAGCTTCTCGTCTTTGTTAAACTGATTTTTTTCTTTCTCTTCTAACATAGAAGCAAAAGATCGGTTAAAAATACGCTGGGCTTCTCTTTCTCTAAGTTCGTTATAAGCCGCCACTAATTCGTTTTGTACTTCGATATACCTACCGTAAGTTGTTTCACGATCATGCTTTAGGGTTATAATGGCTTTATCTGGGTGATCTGAAGATGCTTCGTCTCTTTTTCCTCTGCAATAATCACATGATTCGCCTTCTGCATTAACACCTCCACCATTATCCAAGAAATCTATAGCTGCTTGTTTAAGGTCTTTGATGTCCATTAACTCTTCTTCCACTAATAATCTGTCATCTCTGTTTACTAAAATTGTAAATAGATTTTTCTGTTTTATTATTGGTGGCTCAGTTTGTGAGTCATCAATTGGAGGCAAACTTCTTAAGATACCTTTATCTTTTTCGATAGTTGTAGTTACTAAGAAAAAAATCAATAGTAAGAAAGCAATGTCAGCCATTGAACCGGCATTAACCTCTGGTGCTGCTCTTTTTGCCATAATTTACTATTTACTAATTATTTTTTTTACTCCTGAAAACATCATGGCTCCAGCCGCTATAGCCAACAAAATATAGAATGCTGTTAATCCAGCTCCTACCATTTGAGATTGGGCTTCTGTTGCTACACCTTCCTGTAAATCATATGTCCTCGGGTCTCCACCAGAAACAACATAAGAAATAATTAATACTGCTGCAAAAGCGCCTACTCCTATCAATGTGTTCTTTAGTCCTGCTGTGTTTGTAAATAAGTTTTTAACTACAAAATACAAAACAAATGCTAATACTAATGCTAATATTGCGTATGCAATATATGCCATTGGATCTACTAAACCAGCTTTCTCTCCGCTCTTAATAGCATCGTCTCCTGCAGATATAATTCTGACAAGAAAAACAATACCAAGAACTCCGAGGAGTGCTGCTACTATTTTTAAAATTTTATGCATATCTAATTCTTATTTTTTGTGTCTTACTAATAAATCCATCAATGTGATAGAAGAATCTTCCATATCATTTACAATACTATCAATCTTAGCGATTATATAATTATAAAAAATTTGAAGTATAATAGCCACAATAAGACCAAATACAGTTGTTAAAAGTGCTACTTTAATACCACCTGCTACTAAAGAAGGATTCATATCACCAGCTGCTTCAATTTTATCAAAAGCTTGAATCATACCAATTACAGTACATTGAGAAAGAACCCGCTGTCGAAAAAGTGAGTGCGGTGACGAATGGGGAGGGAGGTTGGCTAGCTTGGCATTGCACATCACTCAGATGGACTCGCCTAGCTTATCGCTCGGTCGTTTGGGAATGGGCACAGAGCAGTGTGCAGTGGTGGTCATTTCGAAGTCGTGGAGGAGTACATTCTTGCCGATTCCTTGTCGATAATTGCCTGCAAATAGGACAGACACAGAGGGGGTCGGCTAGCTCGGCACAGCACATCAATCAGATGGGCCCGCCTTATCGCTCGGACGTTTGAGCATGGGCACAGAGCTGTGTGCGGTGGTGGTCATTTGAAGGCAGTGGTGGAGCGTGTCCTTGCCGATTCCTTGTCGACAATTGCCTGCAAATAGGACAGACACAGAGGGGGTCGGCTAGCTAGGCACAGCACATCAATCAGATGGGCCCGCC
>CAJQQC010000098.1 GCA_905480385.1 uncultured Winogradskyella sp. | reverse complement strand
AAATAAAATAATTATGGCTACAGGAAGCAACCCGAAGATTTGGAATTTACTTTCTGACTTGGGTCATACCATAGTAACTCCGGTACCATCATTATTTACGTTTGATATAAAAGACGGGCGGATTAAAGATATTCCTGGTGTTGTCGCTAAAGATGTTGAGGTTAGGGTTGTAGACACAGATTTAATATCAGAAGGCCCTTTACTTATTACACATGTAGGTATAAGCGCACCTTCAATATTAAAACTCTCTGCTTTTGGTGCAGTAGAACTAGCTAAACTAAATTACAATTTCAAAATCTCTGTAAATTTCATTCGTTATGATATAGAATCTTGTGTAGAGTATCTAAAATCTGCGAAGCAAGAATATTCAAAAAAAACGGTGCTTAACTCAGTACAATTTGATTTGCCAAAGCGATTATGGAAGAAGTTGGTTTTAGCTTCAAATATTCAAGAAACTGAGCGTTGGGCTGATTTAAATAAGGTCCAATTAGAGACATTAGCTAATCAGTTGACAAATGCTGTTTTTCAAGTAATTGGAAAGAGTACGTTTAAAGAAGAGTTTGTAACAGCAGGTGGTGTCGACTTAAAAGAGATTAATTTTAAAACTTTTGAAAGTAAACGAATTCCAAATTTGTATTTCGCAGGCGAAGTAATGAACGTTGATGCTGTTACTGGAGGTTTTAATTTTCAGAATGCATGGACGAGTGCTTTCATAGTTTCTAAAGCAATTTCAAAATCTAATTGATATGCGATTTTTGATTATTTTCATGTTTTTTTCAACTTTAGTTTGGTCTCAAAATATAGAATTACACCGATGAGAAGAGCGTGTCTTAATTTTAAAAGGAGTAAGTAAAGATTATAAACTAGTTGAAAAGCAATTCAATCAAATAAGAAAATTAGAGAAAGAATTATTAGAAAGAAGACTTGTGCTTTACAAATGCATAGAAACAAAATGCACAAAGTTTAATTCAAATTTCTTTGAAAGATAGCTTAAAGTCAGTGCTACAGGCAGAAACTATAAAACTATGCTAAAATTATTAGCAATGGTTAAGGAAACCTAAGTCAAGCTATAGAATTTACCTATTTTTGTACTATAATTTTGCATGAATGACAGAACAAGATTTTACTCCTAAATCCTATACGTCTAAAGTCGAAAGCGGTAGCGTTAAGTGGGAATCACCAAGTAATATAGCTTTAGTAAAGTATTGGGGAAAACGTGAAAGCCAAATTCCAGAAAACCCCTCAATAAGTTTTACATTATCTAATTGTAAGACGATTACAGAAGTGACTTACACTAAAAAAGAGGGAACTGACTTTAGTTTTGATGTCATTTTTGAAGGCGAAAAGAATGCAGCCTTCAAACCAAAAATCCAAACATTTTTTGAGCGTGTCGAAGGATATTTACCCTTTTTAAGGGATTATCATTTTAAGATTGAAACATCTAACACATTTCCACACAGTTCTGGTATTGCCTCATCCGCCTCGGGAATGAGTGCTTTAGCTTTATGCCTGATGAGCATCGAAGAACAATTGACTAAAAATGTCATTCAGAGCGAAAGCGAAGAATTTCAAAATTTTAATTCAGATTTTTTTAATAAAAAAGCTTCATTTATAGCGCGATTAGGTTCTGGAAGTGCCTGCAGAAGTATAGAAGGAGAATTAGTTGTTTGGGGAGAAACAAAAAGTATTTCTGACAGTTCAGACTTATTTGGCGTTAAGTTTACCGAAAATGTTCATCCAAATTTCCAAAACTATCAAGATGCTATTTTGTTAGTAGATAAAGGCGAGAAACAAGTAAGTAGTACAGTTGGACATAAGTTAATGTATGGACATTCGTTTGCAAGTAAACGCTTTGAACAAGCGCATGAAAATCTTGCAGAATTAAAAGAAGTGTTGACAAATGGTAACCAAAAACGATTTATAGAAATCGTTGAGAGTGAAGCCTTAACACTACATGCTATGATGATGACAAGCATACCTTATTTTATTTTAATGAAGCCAAATACACTTCAAATAATTAATAAAATATGGGAATTTCGACAGTCAACAGGCTCTAATATTTGTTTCACTTTAGATGCTGGTGCCAACGTACATGTCTTGTTTCCAGAAGATGAACAGAAAAAAGTTTATGAATTCATTAAGAGCGAGTTGGTTGCGTATTGCCAAAATGGTCACTATATTTGTGATACAGTTGGAAAAGGTGCTAAAAAATTAGCTTAAATTTTCAACCATCAATAGTTATGAAAGGTCCACTATTTTATTCTAAGATTTTATTATTCGGTGAATACGGAATCATAAAAGACTCTAAAGGATTATCTATTCCTTATAATTTTTATAACGGAGCACTTAAGGTGGACGAAAACCCTAATGAAGAAGCTGTAAATTCTAACCAAAGTTTAAAGCGTTTTGCAACACACTTAAAGGATTTAGCACCTGATTTAGTTAACTTTGATATGGAAACACTTCAAAACGATGTTGACTCTGGGATGTATTTTGATTCTTCAATCCCTCAAGGTTATGGTGTAGGCAGTAGTGGCGCATTGGTAGCTGCTATTTATGATAAATATGCGGCCGACAAAATCACAGTTTTAGAGAATCTTACCCGAGAAAAGCTTTTGAAGTTAAAGACTATTTTTTCTGAAATGGAATCGTTCTTTCACGGAAAATCTTCTGGTTTAGACCCATTAAATAGTTACTTAAGTTTACCTATACTTATCAATTCTAAAGATAATATTGAAGCTACTGGTATTCCTTCGCAGAAAAGTGATGGCAAAGGCGCTGTATTTTTATTAGACAGTGGTATTGTTGGAGAAACAGCTCCTATGGTTAGTATATTTATGGATAACATGAAGAATGAAGGTTTCCGTAGTATGCTTAAAGAACAATTTATAAAACATACTGATGCTTGTGTAGATGATTTCCTAAAAGGCGATATCAAGTCTTTATTCAAAAATACAAAGCAGCTATCTAAAGTTGTACTTAACAACTTTAAACCTATGATTCCAAAGCAATTTCATGAACTTTGGAAAAACGGTATTGAAACCAACGACTATTATCTAAAGCTTTGTGGTTCTGGTGGTGGCGGTTATATTCTTGGTTTTACTGAGAATATTGACAATGCAAGAGAAGCACTCAAAGGTCAAAAGCTAGAGGTAGTATATAATTTCTAAATCCATGTTTCCTAGGGCTCAAAAACACTTCGTTTTAAAGGTTTTTAGTCTGTTTTCCGTTGTTCGTGGTTATAACATTCTTATTGTTGTTTTAGCACAATACTTAGCGTCTATATACATATTCGCTCCAGATTTACATTTTAAAGATGTATTTTTTGATATTAACTTGTTAATGCTTGTACTAGCATCGTCTGCTGTTATTGCCTCAGGCTATATTATTAATAATTTTTACGATTCCGAGAAAGATTTAATTAATCGTCCAAACAAAAGTATGTTGGACCGATTAGTAAGTCAAAACACAAAATTATCTATCTATTTTACGCTTAATTTTCTAGCTGTAATTTTCGCAAGTTATGTTTCATTTAGAGCGGTTGTGTTTTTTGCACTTTACATATTTGCTATTTGGTTTTATTCGCATAAGCTGAAGAGGATGCCAATTACAGGAAATCTAGTTTCTGCAATTCTAACAGTAACACCATTCTTTGCTATTTTTATTTATTACAAGAATTTTGAACT
>CAJQQC010000097.1 GCA_905480385.1 uncultured Winogradskyella sp. | reverse complement strand
CTCGAACATTTACTGCTCATTTTTCACTAAAGCGTTAATACCCTTTTAAAGCTAAATTAGTTTTAAAAAAAGAATTTTAATTCAAGAGTAGAAAATTTTTACCAACCTCCAGAAGCGCCTCCACCACCAAAACTTCCGCCTCCGAACCCACCACCAAATCCGCCGCTAGAGCTTCCACCACCAAAACCACCGAATCCTCCAGAAGATGATGAACTACGTCTATAACTGCCACGTCCCATATTACTTAAGATAATAGCTTCTAAAAGACTATCACCATCAGAACGACGATTATTTCCGCCACCTTTCCCACCACCTTTGTGTTTAGATATAGCAATAATAAATATGATAAAAAAGATAAATAGGACAAACATGAGACCGAAAGGAAATTCTCCAGATGATTGTCGTGTGCCTTGATATTTTCCATTTAAAACTTCAAAAATAGCATCAGCGCCACGGTTAAGTCCACCATTGTAGTCATCACGTTTAAAGTAAGGAATTATGTCACGCTCAATAATACGCTTGCTAAGCGCATCTGTTAGTAGATATTCAATACCATATCCATTAGCAATAGCTATACGTCTGTCATCTCTTGCTAAAAGTATTAAAATACCATTATCTTTTGCAGCACTTCCTCCAATACCCCATTTTTCTCCCCAATTTGCTGCTAAATAATTGATATCTTCACCTTTTGTAGATGGTATAGTAATTACAACAATCTGGGTAGAAGTTGTATCCGAATATCGGATTAACTTATTTTCTAATTGGCCTTTATCATTTTGAGAAAGTAAATTGTAATAATCATAAACACTAGTCTGAAATTTAGGAACTTCTGGAATATCATATTGCGCCTCAATATTTTGAAAACAAAATAATAATATGACTGAGAGAATAAACTTCCAATTTCTAACTTTTAGATTTACTTTATTAATCATCCTTTAGAAATCGTATTATCCAATTCGTCTGTATCACCATGAATCCAAGGGAAATCCTTAGACATTTCTTTTCCAGCTTTTGTGATGCCTTCAATTAAGCCTTGTGCATACTCTCCTTTTTGAAAATAAGATGCAATAGTATCTCGGGTAGAATTCCAAAAGTTATCACTTACACTTTCATTGATGCCTTTGTCTCCATAAATAACAAATGCTTTTTTATCAACTGCAACATATATTAAAACACCATTCTGTTCTTTGGTGTTGTCCATTTTTAAATAATGAAAGACTTCTATAGCATGTTCAAAGACATCTGTATCGCAATTATACTCGATATGAACTCGAATTTCTCCTGAAGTATCTTTTTCAGCATCACGAATAGCAGAGACTATAGCTCCTTCTTCAGAAGCTGTAAGGAAGTTTTCAATATTAGACATGATTTAATTTACTCGATTTATTCAAAATCAAATTCTACATCTGGAGCATTTTCGCTTCCTGCATCAGATTTGTATAATGCCATACCGTCAAAACCTCTTAGACCAGCTATAATGTTTGTAGGTACTTTCTTTATTGTGATATTATAATCACCAGCCAAACCATTAAATCTGTTTCTCTCCACATTAATTCGGTTTTCAGTACCTTCAAGTTGTGTCTGTAGTTCTAAAAAGTTTTGATTTGCTTTTAATTCTGGGTAACGTTCTACTGAAACTAAAAGCTTGGATAATGCACCACTTAATCCCGACTGAGCTTGTTGGAATTGTGCCATATTCTCAGCAGTTAAATTGCTAGCGTCAATTGTTGTTGAAGTTGCTTTTGCTCTAGCCTCTATAACTTCTTTTAAAGTAGTTCTTTCAAAATCAGCAGCACCTTGTACTGTTTTTACTAAATTTCCTATTAGGTCATTACGTCTTTGGTAACTACTTTCTACATTAGCCCACTGTGCCTGAGCTAGTCCTTGTTTTTCGACCAACATATTGTTAACACCGACACCCCAATTTAATCCTATTAGAATAAGCGCAACAATAATAATTAATGGCATCCATTTTTTCATACTGATTGATTTTTTTAAAGTTGTGTTTTTATTTTTATGAGTTTTGCTTTAATGCCTTCAAGTTTTGTAATAATTTCAAAATTATTTAAAGCGTCTTGTTTATCTTCTTTTATGTGTGTTTTGGCACCTTCTAGGGTAAAACCTCGTTCTTTTACCAAGTGGTAAATGAACTTAAGACTTTTAATATCTTCTGGTGTAAATTTTCTATTACCTTTCGCGTTTTTTTTAGGCTTAATGATATCAAATTCTTTTTCCCAAAAACGAATTAAAGAGGTGTTGACATTGAAGGCTTTGGCAACTTCGCCAATACCATAATAACGTTTTTCTGGTAAATCAATGTGCATATTTTAATCTAAAGATTGATTTTCTAATGATGCTTTTTTTAACAGGTCACTAAATTCTGCGGCAGATAAATTGCCATAATAGAAATTTATTGGATTTATACGTTCTCCGTCTTTAAAAACTTCGTAGTGTAAGTGTGGCGCTTCTGAACGTCCAGTACTTCCAATAAAACCAATTAGATCGCCACGTTTTACTCGTTGGTTAATGCGCACATTGTATTTATATAAATGTGCATAAAGTGAAACATAACCATAGCCATGATCTATGCGAATATGTTTTCCATAACCTGAAGCACTATTGTCTGCACGTTTAATAATACCATCACCAGAGGCATAAATCGGAGTACCACGTGGTGCCGTAAAATCCATACCATAATGAAATTTACGCACTTTAGTAAATGGATCAGTTCTGTAGCCATAACCAGATGCCATACGTGTTAAGTTTTCATTATTTACGGGTTGTATAGCAGGAATAGCTTCTAAAAATTTCTCTTTGTCTTTTGCTAATATAGAAATCTCATCTAAGGATTTTGATTGAACGACTATTGCTTTTTCTAATATATCGAGACGCTTATTACTTTCACGTATTAATGCCGAGTTGTCAAAACCTTCAAACTTTTTGTAACGATTAATTCCACCGAAACCAGCACGTCGCTGTTCTTCAGGAATTGGATTTGCTTCAAAATATAGTCGATAAATAGCATTATCTCGTTCTTCTATATTTTGTAAAACAGCAATCGCATCATCCATACGTTTGTTTAATAAATCATATTGCAACTCCATGTTTTCGAGTTCTCGTGATAGCTCACGCTCTTTAGGAGATTCAAAAAAGTAGCTACCACCAATGACTATGGTAAATGCAAATAAAGCTGAAGATAACATAAACGCTAAGGCGTACTTTACAGTCGTACGCTTTTTTCGTCTTATTTTACGATACGATAATGTTTCGGAATCGTAATAGTATTTTACTTTAGCCATATCTTAAAATGTTCTATTTTTGTGGCGAACTAGCTCAATATACAAATATAAAAATACTTTCGTATTTAAGGTGAATTTGAAGATTAAGCCATCACTGATAAATAACGAAAAAGATGAAGCAAAATTATTAAGAATGAAGTCTCAAGATATCCGTAATACATTCCTTGAATTTTTCAAGAAAAAACAGCATCAAATTGTTCCGTCGGCTCCAATGGTTTTAAAGAATGACCCAACGTTGATGTTTGTAAACTCGGGTATGGCACCGTTTAAAGAATATTTTTTAGGAAATTCTAAACCAAAAAGTAATAGAATTTCTGATACTCAAAAATGCTTAAGAGTTTCTGGTAAACACAATGACTTGGAAGAAGTGGGTTACGATACTTATCATCACACCTTGTTTGAAATGCTTGGTAATTGGAGTTTTGGCGATTACTTTAAAAAAGAAGCTATCGCTTGGGCTTGGGAATTATTGACCGAAGTTTATGGGATTGATAAGGACATTCTTTATGTTACTGTTTTTGAAGGTAGTGATGACAGAGATAGTCTTGAAATGGACACCGAAGCTTATGATATTTGGAAACAATACATCGCTGAGGACCGTATCTTAAAAGGCAATAAAAAAGATAATTTTTGGGAAATGGGAGAGCAAGGTCCTTGTGGTCCTTGTAGTGAAATCCATGTCGATATCCGTTCTGCCGAAGAAAAGGAAATAGTAGATGGCAAGTCATTGGTAAATATGGACCATCCGCAAGTGGTTGAGATTTGGAATTTAGTTTTTATGCAATATAACCGAAAAGCTAATGGCAGTCTCGAAAATCTTCCTAACAAACATATCGATACAGGTATGGGTTTTGAACGTTTGTGCATGGTTTTACAAGATGTAAAGTCTAACTATGATACTGACGTTTTTACACCTATTATTCGTGAGATTGAAACCATAACAAACTCAGATTACGGAAAACACAATGAAACAGATATTGCTATTCGTGTTATTTCTGATCATGTTAGAGCAGTTGCATTTTCTATTGCTGACGGACAATTGCCAAGAATACAGGCGCAGGTTATGTTATAAGGCGTATTTTAAGACGTGCTATCAGATATGGGTTTACCTTTTTAGATACAAAAGAGCCTTTTATATATAGGTTAGTTGATGTTTTGAGTAAAAAAATGGGAAAAGCTTTTCCTGAATTGAAAGCTCAAAAACACTTGATTGAAAATGTCATAAAAGAAGAAGAAGCGTCTTTTTTAAGAACTTTAGAACAAGGTTTAATTTTATTGAATCGTATAGTTGAAGAAACAAAAGGTGACACAATTTCTGGTGAAAAAGCATTTGAGTTGTATGATACTTATGGTTTTCCAATAGATTTAACGGCATTAATTCTTTCTGAAAAGAATTTAAAATTAGATCACAAAGGTTTTGAAAAACATTTGGAGGAGCAGAAAAACCGTTCTCGAAAAGCCGGTGAAATGTCTACTGATGATTGGACTGTTTTAATTAATGATACAGAACAAGAATTTGTGGGTTACGACATACTTGAAGCTAAAGTAAAGATTACCAAATACAGAAAAATCACTTCTAAAAAAGATGGCGAAATGTATCAGTTGGTATTTAATTTAACACCATTTTATGCTGAAGGTGGTGGACAAGTTGGAGATAAAGGGTATTTGCAAGATACGCATGGAGATGTTGTTTACATAGTTGATACAAAGAAAGAAAATAATGAAATTATTCATTTCACTAAAAATTTACCAGATCATTTAGAGGAAGTGTTTGAAGCTGTTGTAGACCAAAAACAACGCCACAGAACTGAATGTAATCATACCGCAACACACTTATTACATCAAGCACTTAGAGAAATTTTAGGCGAGCATGTAGAACAAAAAGGCTCTGCAGTACATTCTAAATATTTACGTTTTGATTTCTCACATTTTTCTAAGCTTACAGTAGAAGAATTAAGAGATGTAGAGAATTTTGTAAATGCACGTATTGAAGGTAAACTCCCTTTAGAAGAAAATAGAGCTGTGCCAAAAGAACAGGCTATTGCAGATGGAGCAATGTCTTTATTTGGGGAGAAATATGGTGATGACGTACGTACGATACGCTTTGGTCAGTCGATTGAACTTTGTGGAGGAACACATGTAAATAATACAGGTGATATATGGCATTTTAAAATTACTTCTGAAGGTGCAGTAGCTTCTATACGTCGAATACCAGAAGCTA
>CAJQQC010000096.1 GCA_905480385.1 uncultured Winogradskyella sp. | reverse complement strand
ACAACAAATGATAGAAGATGGCGCTAAACATTTTACAGAAGTTGGCCCAGGAAAAGTATTGCAAGGTCTAGTCCGTAAGATTAATCGTGAAGCCGAAACGGCTTCTGCAACTTTTGAAACTAACGTATAAATTTTATCAGTTTGAATAGAAATATATTTATTACAGTCATCATTATATTTAATGTTGTTATTGACCAAATTTCTAAGGTTTTAGTGAGAACAAATATTAGTCAAAGCCCACGTGAAGAAATCGAATTGATTGGACAGAAATTCATTATGACCAATGTTTACAATGAAGGTGCTTTTTTGGGCATGGGTAGTGATATGAATCCTACGCTTCATTTTATATTCTTAAAGTTATTACCGCTTTTAGTTTTAGGTTATGTGGTTTATTACATCATAAAAACTAAAAACTTAGACCGTCTAAGCTTAATAGCATTTTGTTGCATTGTTGGTGGTGGACTATCTAATGTATTTGACCGTTTTGCTTTTGGGAAGGTTACTGACTTTTTCTATATAGATTTAGGTGGTGTTTTTAAAACAGGTATTTTTAATATCGCTGATGTAGCCGTAACAACAGGAATGTTTATGCTTATTTTTAGCAACTTCATAATGAAAAAGGATACTACAAACAAGTAGCATCCTTTTTACTTCTATTTTTGATATAGAATTTATTGCTTATAAACTTTCCCTTCTTTCATAACAAAAACAACATTTTCCATTGTTTTTATGTCCTTTGTTGGGTCATTGTTAACAGCTATAATATCTGCTATAAATCCGCTTTTAATTTGACCTAATTTATCTTCCATTTTTAAAATCATAGCATTAGTTATTGTTGCACTTTGTAAAGTTTCTATTGCTGGCATTCCAGCCTCAACCATGTAAAAAAACTCTTTTCCGTTATCACCATGATAAAACACTGCTGCATCTGTTCCAAATGCAATACCAACACCAGCCTTATAAGCTCTACTAAACATACCTTGTATTTTTGGACCAATATCTAAAGCCTTAGGCACAATAACTTCAGGGTAATACCCTTTTATCTTTGCTTTCTCTGACACAAACTTTCCTGCACTAATAGTTGGCACCAAATACACATCATTTTTTTTCATAAGCTCCATAGTTTCAGAACTCATAAGTGTACCATGCTCGATTGTTTTTACACCTCCAAGAATGGCACGCTGCATACCTTCATCACCATGAGCATGTGCTGCTACATGAAATCCATAATCTTTTGCTGTTTCACAAATTGCTTTAATTTCTTCTAAGGTAAATTGTGGATTTTGACCATTTTTTGCGACACTCAATACACCACCGGTAGCAGTAATTTTAATTAAATCCGCACCGTTTTTATAACGTTGTCTAACCGCTTTTTTTGCATCCTCGACACTATTTATAACACCTTCTTTTGGACCTGGATTACCTACAATAGATTTCTTAGAACCATTAGTTGGGTCTGCATGACCTCCTGTTGTCGCCAATGCCTTTTCGGCTGTAAAAATACGTGGCCCAATAACTTTACCTTCATTGATAGCTTTACGCAAAGAAACATTAACACCCGAGCCACCTAAATCTCTTACGGTTGTAAAACCGCTCATTAGTGAGACTTTTGCATAATGCAAGGAATTAAAAGCTACATCTGCATCATTTAAGGTATAAGCCTCAAGATATTTTTTTGGATTTGTTTCGGATTCAATATGTACATGCATATCTATTAGACCGGGCATCACTGTTTTTGATTTTAAGTCTATAACGTTAATATCTGGGTCTTTTGGCACTACAAAACCATCTTGAACAGAAGAGATTGTTTTCCCTGAAAGAATAATTGTTTTATCATTTAATACTTTTCCTGATTGGGTATCTACTAATTTACCACAATGAATGTAGGTGCTTTGAGCGTATGTACAAATGGTAATTAACAAAACACATAGTCTTAATAGAGTTTTCATATAATTGAATTTATTTGTTTCTTATTTTTTGTTCCCAATTCCATGCATCTAGCATCGCATTGTCAAGTGAATATTTAGATTCCCATCCCAAAATAGTATTGGCCTTTGTTGTGTCAGCAAATGCTGAAATCACATCGCCTTGTCGCCTGTCTACTATTTTATAATTAAGTTTTTGATCTGAAACGCGTTCAAAAGATTGGATAACTTCTAACACAGAACTTCCCTTCCCAGTTCCTATATTAAAAACTTCAAAGTTATGAGACTGCTGGTTTTTAAAAAGTCTATTTAATGCGCATACATGTGCTTTTGCTACATCTGTAACATGAATATAATCCCTAATACATGTACCATCTTTTGTATCGTAGTCATTCCCAAAAACGGATAATTGCTCTCTGAGTCCAACAGCCGTTTGTGTAATATAAGGTACTAGATTTTGAGGAACACCCTGAGGCAATTCCCCTATATGAGAAGAGTTATGTGCACCAGTTGGATTAAAATAACGTAATGCAATAGTCTTTAAATCTAAATTAATTTGACAAGAGTCCTTTAATATTTCTTCGCCAATTTGTTTAGTGTTTCCATATGGGGACTCAGCTGGTTTTATTGGTGAATTTTCAGATATTGGTAATTTATCAGCTTCGCCATAAACGGTGCATGAAGAACTAAATATAAAATTCTGGCACTTTAACTTTTGTAATTCCTGAAGCACATATATTAAAGTTGTAACATTGTTTTCGTAATAAAACAAAGGTTTGTCAACACTTTCGCCTACAGCTTTACTTGCCGCAAAATGTATAACACCATCAATATCTTGATGGCGCTTAAAAAAATCTTGAACTTTATACTTTTCTTTTAAATCTAATTCTTCAAACTGAGGTGTAACACCTGTTATTTTAGTAATGCCTTTA
Source organism: uncultured Winogradskyella sp. (assembly GCA_905480385.1). Classification (GTDB taxonomy): domain Bacteria; phylum Bacteroidota; class Bacteroidia; order Flavobacteriales; family Flavobacteriaceae; genus Winogradskyella. The sequence continues at coordinate 1,480 of CAJQQC010000096.1, read as the reverse complement.
AGAACATCTTTTGAAGAATTGGATAAATCATCTATGATAACAACAACATGACCTTCATTTTGAAGCTCAACAACAGTATGCGAACCTATGTAACCTAATCCTCCTGTGACTAAAACCTTCATAAATTCATATTAACCGTCAATAAAATCCAACACAGTTTTAGTTATAAAATCTATCTGCTCATCATCCAACTCGGTATGCATTGGCAATGAGATTACCGATTGAACAAGTTGGTTAGTTACAGTAAAATCAGCTTCATTATAACGCTCATCAACGTATGCTTTTTGTTTGTGTAATGGGATTGGATAATATACACCACATGGAATATCGCTAGTATTTAAATGTGTTACCAAAGCATCACGGTCAACTCCCTTTAAATTTAAAGTATACTGATGAAAAACATGGCAATCACAAGTATCACAAATACCTTCACACTCAGTCAATCCTGAAGGTGTTGTAATCTTTGGATGATTCTGAAACGCTTTATTATATTTTCTGGCTGCATGTCGTCTTGCGCTATTATAATCATTTAAGTGAGGTAATTTTGCATCTAATACTGCCGCCTGTAGAGAGTCTAATCTAGAGTTTACACCAACAACATCATGGTGGTAACGCTTGTACATACCGTGATTTACAATTCCTCGAATAATATGGGCTAAATCGTCATCATTAGTAAATATGGCGCCACCATCTCCATAACATCCTAAATTTTTTGAAGGAAAAAATGAAGTCGAAGCGACATGACCTATAACTCCAGTCTTAGTTTTAGAACCATCTTTATGCGTATAATCACCACCAATACCCTGAGCATTATCTTCAATAACATACAAGTTATGCTCTTTAGCCAAAGCCATAATCTCATCCATATTTGCAGCTAATCCAAATAAATGTACTGGCACAATAGCCTTTGTTTTTGGTGTGATTGCTTTTTTTACAGCTTCTACGTCTATATTAAAAGTTACTGGGTCAACATCTACCAAAACTGGTGTGAGTTTTAATAATGCAATAACCTCTACAGTTGCTGCAAAAGTAAAATCTGCAGTGATAACCTCATCTCCTTGTTCGAGACCTAATCCCATCATGGCAATTTGTAAGGCATCTGTGCCATTTGCACACGGAATGACGTGCTTTACATCTAGATACTCTTCAAGATTCTTTTGAAATTGATGAACTTTAGGGCCATTTATAAAGGCAGCATTTTCTATGATATCATTCATAGAAGGATTAACCACATCTTTAATTTTCTCATATTGACCTCTAAGGTCGACCATTTGAATTTTTTTCATTTAGAGTCGTATTTTAAGTACTTTAAGTATAACGAAAGTACAAAAATGTTATGGCTCGTCAATGTAATTCATTCAAAGAAATGTATTTTAGCATAAACCAGATATCTTGAGATTACTTTATACCATAGGGATTTATTTGAGCAGCCTAATTCTGAAGGTTATTTCCTTTTTTAATACTAAAATAAAACTTGGTG
>CAJQQC010000095.1 GCA_905480385.1 uncultured Winogradskyella sp. | reverse complement strand
TGAATCAGTATCTTCAAAAGAGTTTTTAAAGCTTTATAATAAAAATCTAGACCTTGTTAAAGACGAAAATCAAAAACAATTAGATAATTATCTTGAGTTGTTTGTAAATTATAAATTAAAACTAAAAGAGGCCCAAAATCTTGGTTTAAACGAGGATGCAAATTATAAGAGAGAATTTGAAAATTATAAAAAGCAACTTACCAAAAACTATTTATCAGATAACAAAGTTACTGAAGCTTTAGTAAAAGAAGCTTACGATAGAATGCGATATGATATCAAAGCTTATCACATACTAATAATAAATAATACAGAAGAGGAAGATACGCTTATTACATATAATAAATTATTAGATTATAGAAAAATTTTAGCTAATGAGGGTTTTGAAGTTGCTAAAACAAAGTATCACAATGGGGAGACAATTTTAGTTGAAGATCTTGGGTATTTTTCAGCTTTTAAAATGGTTTATGATTTTGAATCTGCAGCATACAATACTAATCCAGGAGAAATATCAATGCCTTTTAAAACAGATTTCGGATTTCATGTTGTCAAGGTAGATGAAAAAAGACCATCTCGGGGTACAGCAACAGCTGCTCACATTATGGTGTCTGTAAAACAAAACGACACCACGATTAATCCGGAAGAGCGCATCAATGAGATTTATAAAAAATTACTACAAGGTGAAAATTTTGAGGCATTAGCAAAACAATTTTCTGACGATAAGAGTTCCGCTCGAAATGGTGGTAAATTAAGGGCTTTTAAAAGTGGTCAACTCTCATCAATTGTTTTTGAGAATGCTGCTTTTGCATTGAACAAAGATGAAATAACAAAGCCTATAAAGACAAAGTTTGGTTGGCATATAATAAAACTCATAGATAAACAACCCATTCAATCATTCAACGAATTAAAACCGAAATTAGAATCTCAGGTAAAACGAGATGCACGCTCCAAATTAATCAATAGTGCTATGGTTAAAGAACTTGCTAAGCATTATAAGATTAATAAGAACCCTAAAGTCATATTATATTTTCAACCCATATTAAAAGATGCTTATTTCTCTGGTAAATTTAATTTACCTAAAGATTTTAAAACCGAAAGCCCAGTTATAACAGTAAACGATTCTATTTATACTAATAATGATTTTCTCCAGTACTTAAAGGCGAAACAACGCAATTATATGCGTCAACAAACCACTGTAAAAAAAGTTTTAGAAACTGAGTTTGAATTGTTTTATGAGCAATCTGTATTAGATTTTAGAGAAAAAAATCTTGTAAATGAAAACGAAGATTTCGCAGATATACTAAAAGAGTATAAAGATGGTTTGTTGCTTTTTGAATTGATGGAAAAGGAAATATGGAATAAAGCTTCGAAGGATTCAATAGGACTTAAAAATTATTACAACACTAATAAGTCTAAATACAAATGGGAAGATAGAGTAGATGTAGTGATCGCCTCAGCTGGGACTAAAGAAATAGCCGAAAGAGTCAAGAATTTAATTGGCAGCGGTAAAACTGTAAATAATATCAAGACAATTCTCAATACTGACGAGAAGCAAAATATCATATTTACATCTGGTCTTTTTGAAAAATATAATCCTAAATTACCTGAAGATTTAGAATTCAAAAAAGGAACTTCTATGGTATATGAACATAACCAAGGTTTCCAAGTTTACGATATCAAAGACGTATTACCTTCAGGATTCAAAACTTTAAAGGAAGCTCGAGGTACAGTAGTTAATGATTATCAAAACCAAATTGAAGAACAATGGCTGGAAGGTTTACGACGTAAATATAGGGTAGATGTTAATAACAAAGTACTTAAACGTATAAAATCAAAACTGAATAATTAATTGAAAACTAAAATATTATATATAATTCTTTTAGCAGTTATAATCTATGGTTGTGACCGTTTTAATTATGATAAAATTGATGATGCTGTAGCAAGAGTCAATGATTCGTATTTACATAAGGAAGACCTTAAATATATAACACCCAATAATGTTTCAAAGGCCGATAGCACTTTGTTAGCAAATAATTACATTAACAATTGGGCAAGTAACTTGTTGTTAATGGATAAAGCATTACTGAACTTGCCAGAAAAACAACAAGAAAGCTTTAATAGTTTAGTAAAGCAATATGAAAACGATTTATATACAAAAGCTTATTTAGAAGCCTTAGTAAAAAGGTCTATTGATACAACAGTATCAAAAGCAGAAGCTGATACAATTTACCAAAGAAATAAAGAGTCTTTTAAACTTAATGACGAGTTGTTAAAACTTCGTTATATAAACTTACCACAAAATGCTGTGAATTTAGAAGGTATAAAATCTAAGTTTAAAAAATTTGAAAAAAATGATAAAGTATTTTTAGATTCCATTGCTGTCCAGTTTAGGTCTTATTCTCTAAATGATTCAGTTTGGGTAAGAGCTTCACAGGTTATAGAAAAGATACCTGTAGCAAACCAAAGCAATAAAAATCAACTGTTAAAAAAATCTAATTTTGTACAACTCAAAGACTCATTAAACCTATATTTGATTCAAATTAATGATGTACTTTTACGCGGCGATTATGCGCCTTTAGATTATGTAAAACCAACGGTAATACAAATCATAAACAATAAGCGTAAATTAGAGTTGATTAAGGAAATAGAAAATGAAATTACTAAAGATGCTATTAAAAATAAACAATTTGAAATCTATAAATAAAAATATACTCTCAGTTTTTTTTGGGAGTTTTGTGCTTTTAGGGTTTTCTCAAGAAATTATTAAAGATGAGGTTAAAACTTCCGAGATTAAAGAGATAAAACTAACAGGGAACCGTATCAAGGCTGATGGTGTATCAGCAGTTGTAGGAGATTTTATTATTCTAGATTCAGAAGTAAATAGAAGAAAAGCTCAAATAAAAGCAGCAGGTGGAAACTTAGGCGATATCACTGATTGTGAATTGTTTGGTAGTGTTTTAGAAGAAAAGCTTTATGCACATCAAGCTATACAAGATAGTATTGTGATTAATGAATTGCAAATTCGTTCGCAAATTGACCAGCAAATGCAAGGAATTTTAGGAGAATTTGATGGCTCAATGACTAAACTATTAGATTTTTACAAAAAAGATTCAGAAGAAGCATTAAGAGAAGAAATCTATGAAATTAACAAAAATCAATCGTTAGCTTCTCAGATGCGAGATAAGGTAATCAGTGAAGTTGAAATCACACCAGAAGAAGTTCGACAGTTTTTTAATGAATTGAAATCTAGCGAAAATGGTTTACCAACTTTCGGTACAGAATTACAGATTTCAAATATTGTTGTTATACCTGAAATTACAGAAGAGTCTAAAAACGCAACTATAGAAAAGCTAAAAGGATTTAAAAAAGATGTTGAAGATAACGGTGCAAGCTTTACCACTAAAGTATTGTTTTTTACAGAAGATACTGGATCAAAAGCTACAGGAGGCTTATATACTTTAAACAGAAAAAGACCACGAATGGTTAAAGAGTTTAGAGATGTTGCATTTTCACTTCAAGAAGGTCAAATCTCTGACCCTTTCAAATCCATATTCGGTTACCACATCATTCTACTTGAAAAAATACGAGGACAAGAGTACGACGTTAGACATATCTTAATTAGACCAGAGATAACTCCTGATGCTATTGAAGCTGCTCAAAAGAAAATTAATGATATTCGAGTTAAAATATTAGACGGTTCAGTAACATTTACTGAAGCTGCTAAAGAGTTTTCTGATGAAAAGGAGACTAAAAATGAAGGTGGAAGAATGATAAATCCAATAACACAAGATTTTAACTTTGAATTGACCAAAATGGAACCAGACGTTTATGCACAGGTTCAAGATTTAAAAGATAATGAGGTGAGTCCAGTAATACAAGACGGTGATAGAGAAAACCCTATTAAATTTAAATTGATGATGGTCACTGATAGAATTAATGATCATGAAGCAGATTTTGCAAAAGACTACCTAAAAATTAAAAAATTAGCCTTACAGGATAAACATTTTGATGCTATTACAAAATGGCAAAAAGAAACTATTGAATCTACGTTCGTTAAGATTAATGGTGAGTATAGAGATTGTGAGTTTACGGGTAATTGGTTAAAAAATAGATAATATGTCGGATGTAACTACTATTGAGAACTTTGTAAAAAAACACAAAGCCCTTAAACAAGAAATTGCAAAAGTTATTGTCGGACAAGAAGATGTTATAAATCAGATATTAATTTCAATTTTTTCTGGGGGACACTCTTTGTTAATAGGAGTTCCTGGTTTGGCAAAAACTTTAATGGTTAATACTATTGCTCAAGCTTTAGGTTTGGATTTTAAACGTATTCAGTTTACACCTGATTTAATGCCTAGTGATATATTAGGTAGTGAGATCTTAGATGAAGACCGAAGGTTTAAATTCATCAAAGGACCAATTTTTGCTAATATTATTCTCGCGGATGAGATTAATAGAACACCACCAAAAACTCAAGCTGCATTACTTGAGGCTATGCAAGAGCGTGCAGTTACTGTTGCAGGTCATAATTATAAATTAGAATTACCATATTTTGTTTTAGCAACACAAAACCCAATTGAGCAAGAAGGAACATATCCATTACCTGAAGCACAGTTAGATCGTTTTATGTTTGCCATAAATTTGGAGTATCCATCGTTTCAGGAGGAAGTTGATGTTGTAAAAGCTACAACAACAGATTTAAAGGTTTCAGTTAATTCGTTATTCTCACCTCAAGAAATTATAGATTTTCAGAATGTCATTCGTCGCATTCCTGTTGCAGATAATGTAATTGAATATGCAGTAGCTATGGTAAGTAAAACAAGACCAAATAGCGATGCAGCAGCTAATTTAGTAAAGGAATATGTAGATTGGGGAGCAGGTCCACGTGCCTCACAGAATTTAATATTAGCTGCTAAAACCCATGCGGCAACCAATGGTAAATTTTCTCCAGATGCAGAAGATGTACAAGCTGTGGCAACTTCAATATTACGTCACAGAATTATAAAAAACTACAAAGCAGAAGCAGAAGGTGTCACCGATGAAGCTGTTATAAAAAGCTTATTCTAGTTTAATTGCTTCATAATATTACATTTGTATTATGTGGAATCATCCCAACAGAAATTTTGGTTTAGATGCTATTAGGGCTTTAGCTATAATACTTGTAGTGCTTTCGCATTGTACTTATATTTTACCAGAGTTTAATTTACAGTTAACAAATGGTATTAGACTTCTTGGTGCTACAGGAGTTGATATTTTCTTTGTGCTAAGTGGTTTTCTTATAGGAGGAATTTTACTGCGAAAATTAGAAGCTGGACAAACATCTTTTTCTGACTTAGTTCATTTCTGGAAACGAAGATGGTTAAGGACTTTACCAAACTATTTTGTTGTTTTAATTTTAAATGTGATAATAATCTTTTTTTTGAGAAACACATTAGTTGACAATATTTGGATGTATGTCCCATTTCTTCAAAATTTTGTAACAACACATCCTGATTTTTTTACAGAAGCCTGGAGTTTGTCCATAGAAGAGTATGCCTACATAATTTTACCTTTTCTTATTTACAGTTCTTTTTTATTTTTTAGTAAGACTAATACTTCAAAAGCATTTTTATACACTACTGTTTTAGTTATTTTCATTCTATTTATTTTCAAAATTCAGTTTTATAATTCTTCAGAAATTAAAACTTATAATGACTGGAGTTCTCAATTCCGAAAAGTAGTTTTGTATAGACTCGATGCTATTTATTATGGTTTTGTAATGGTCTATTTGGTTTCAAAATATAAATTTTTCAAAAAAAATAGTTTGTTATTACTAGTTGTTGGAGCTGTATTATTTTTAAATCTTCATACTATAATAGTGTTATTCGATGTCATGCCAGATGACTTTAAATTGTTTTATAGTGTTTTTTATTTACCTCTAATTAGTATAAGTATAGCTTTAGTATTTCCCTATTTTTTAAAATTAAAGGCTAATGATAACCTAAATAAAATCATTCAATACATAAGCACGCGTTCTTATGCTATCTATTTAGTGAACTATTCATTAGTATTACTAACACTTCTAAAGTTTTTAGAACCATCAGTTTTTTTTGTTTTCATTTATTTAATAGTAACTTTTGTTATTTCAGAGTTACTATATAGATGGATTGAATTACCTGTTTTAAAGCTTAGAAATAGATTAGTACCAAGAGACCATAAAAAGCATTAAATTTTGCTTATCAATTTATTGAGGTTTTAATTGTTAACTTATTAAATTATTAACCTTAAAATTGATTTATATTCAAATTAACTAGGTGATTTTTAGGTTGGATTGAATTATTCCTAATGATTATTCAATTCTATTACATATTTTCAAAAACGCTTTAAAATTTGTAAATTTGTGCTGCTAAAAAATAATTATCAACCTTTAAAAATACTATATGGCTTTTGACATTGATATGATTAAAAAGGTTTACGCTAACATGACGGAGCGTGTAGACGCTGCCAGAGATATTGTTGGTAAACCATTAACTCTTTCAGAAAAAATATTATACTCTCATTTATGGGACGGAAAACCTATAAACGCTTTTACAAGAGGAAAGGATTACGTGGACTTCGAACCAGATCGTGTTGCTTGTCAAGATGCAACCGCACAAATGGCATTATTACAGTTTATGCAAGCTGGTAAACCTAAAGTTGCAGTTCCAACAACAGTACATTGTGATCATTTAATTCAAGCAAAAGATGGCGCAGCCACAGATTTAAAAAATGCTAATAGTACAAGCAGTGAGGTTTTTAATTTTTTAGAGTCAGTATCTAATAAATATGGTATCGGTTTTTGGAAACCAGGTGCAGGTATTATTCACCAAGTAGTCTTAGAAAATTATGCTTTTCCAGGAGGAATGATGATTGGTACAGATTCTCACACTGTTAACGCAGGTGGATTAGGAATGGTAGCAATTGGTGTTGGTGGGGCAGATGCTGTAGATGTGATGGCCGGTATGGCTTGGGAACTTAAATTTCCTAAGTTGATTGGTGTAAAGTTAACTGGAAAAATATCAGGTTGGACCGCACCAAAAGATGTGATTTTAAAAGTTGCTGAAATCTTAACTGTCAAAGGTGGAACAGGAGCAATTGTTGAATATTTCGGTCCTGGGGCAACAGCTATGTCTTGTACAGGAAAAGGAACTATTTGTAATATGGGAGCAGAAATTGGAGCAACCACATCTACCTTTGGTTATGACGATTCTATGGAGCGTTACTTAAAAGCCACAGATAGAGCAGATGTTGCAGATGCAGCTAACAAGGTTAGAGATTATTTGACAGCAGATGCAGATGTTTATGAAAATCCTGAGCAATACTTTGATCAAGTTATAGAAATTAATCTCTCTGAATTAGGACCATTATTAAACGGTCCTTTTACTCCAGATTTATCTACAGAAGTAGGAACATCGATGACAGAGAAGGCAACTACTAATGAGTGGCCACTTAAAGTAGAATGGGGATTAATAGGCTCATGTACAAACTCATCATATGAAGATTTATCTCGTGCGTCATCTATAGCACAACAGGCAATAGATAAAGGTTTAAAAATGAAAGCAGAGTTAGGTATTAATCCTGGTTCAGAACAAGTGCGTTATACAGCTGAGCGTGATGGTATTTTAGGTATTTTTGAAAATTTAGACGCCAAGATTTTTACAAACGCTTGTGGTCCCTGTATAGGGCAATGGGCTAGATATAGTGACCCTAAGAATGCACCAAAGAATAGTATAGTGCATTCATTTAATAGAAACTTTGCTAAACGTGCTGATGGTAACCCAAACACGCATGCATTTGTAGCATCTCCAGAGTTAACTGCTGCTATCGCAGTTGCAGGTCGTTTAGATTTTAACCCATTGACAGATAAACTAATCAACGAAAATGGAGAAGAAGTTATGTTCGATGAACCAAAAGGTTGGGAATTACCGCCAAAAGGTTTTGAGGTTAAAGATAATGGTTATTTAGAACCTGTCGTTGACGGCAGCGGTGTTGACGTAACGGTTAACCCAACTTCTGAACGTTTACAATTATTAACACCATTTAAACCAATAGAAGGTAATATTACAGATGCTAAATTATTGATCAAAGCATTTGGAAAATGTACGACTGACCATATCTCAATGGCTGGACCTTGGTTACGTTACAGAGGTCATTTAGATAATATTGCAAACAACACACTCATCGGAGCTGTAAATGCATTCAATAAAAAAACAAATTTTGTCAAAAACCAATTAACAGGTGAGTATGGTGGTGTACCAGACACACAACGTGATTATAAAAAAGCAGGTGTTTGGTCTGTTGTAGTTGGCGATCATAATTACGGAGAAGGTTCATCTAGGGAGCATGCAGCTATGCAACCACGTCATTTAGGTGTAGCTGCTGTAATTGTTAAGTCTTTTGCTCGTATTCATGAAACTAACCTTAAAAAGCAAGGTATGTTAGGATTAACGTTTGCTAATGAAGCAGATTACGACTTAATCCAAGAAGAGGATACATTTAATTTTATAGATTTAGATGCTTTTGCACCTAATAAACAACTAACTTTAAAAATTGTTCATACAGATGGAAGTTCGGATACTATTAAATTGAATCATACATATAATGATTCTCAGATAGAATGGTATCACGAAGGTTCTGCATTGAACTTAATAAAAAAGCAGAACGCTTAATTAATTATTAATATAATTTAAAAGGCTTTGATTTAAATCAAAGCCTTTTTTTGTTGGTTAATTTTAAGATATATTTTTAACCTCCATTGTGTCATCTAAATAATTCTTTTATAAAAAAAAGCCTTTCGAATTTCGAAAGGCCTTTGTGTATTATTTTAGCTTACTACTATAATGCAGCAACATGTTTTGTCAATTGAGACTTTAAGTTACCTGCTTTGTTAGAGTGGATAACATTTTTCTTAGCTAACTTATCAATCATGCTAATAACAGAAGGCAACATTGCTTGTGCTTCTTTAGCGCTAGTTAACTCACGTAACTTCTTAATAGCATTACGAGTAGTTTTGTGCTGGTATCTGTTCAGCACACGTCTCTTTTCGTTACTTCTAATTCTTTTTAATGCTGACTTATGATTTGCCATGTTTATTATTTTTATTAAAAAATTGTAGCCCGTAGGGGAATCGAACCCCTCTTACCAGGATGAAAACCTGGCGTCCTAGCCGATAGACGAACGGGCCATTTATGTTAAGATTTCTATCGCTTTTTTTTTAGCTGTAAAAATCAATTTAAAATATAAATGAACGACAATGTTTCCATTGCGGATGCAAAAATACAACTATTTTTAAATGTTGCAACACCAAAGTAATTTTTTTTAAAAAAAATTAATAAGCCTTTGCGAAGAGCACACGTTGCTTAGATACATTACCTGAGAAAACACAGCGACCTTCTTCAATTTTACTATCATAAGGTATACATCTAATTGTTGCTTTTGTAAGCTCTTTTATTTTATTTTCTGTCTCAACTGTACCATCCCAATGTGCTGAAATAAATCCGGTTTTAGTTTCAAGTACTTTTTTAAACATTTCAAAGTCTTCAACTTCTGTTATATGTTCGTCTCTAAATTTCTGTGCTTTTTTAAATAAATCGTTCTGGATAGTTTTTAATAATTTAGAAATTTTACCTTCAATACCTTCAATAGAGACCACTTCTTTAGTTAACGTATCACGTCTAGCTAATTCAACTGTTCCGTTTTCTAAATCTTTTGGTCCAATGGCAATGCGTAATGGTACACCTTGTAATTCGTGCTGTGCAAATTTAGCACCAGGTCTAAAGGTATCTCTATCGTCAAACTTTACAGATATATTCTTAGATTCTAAATCAGATTTAACTTTAGATACAACTTTTTTAATAGCTGCTAATTGTTCATCGTTTCTGTATATAGGTACAATTACAACTTGATTTGGAGCTAAGTTTGGTGGTAATACTAAGCCTTGGTCATCACTATGCGTCATTATAAGAGCTCCCATTAATCGTGTGGAAACTCCCCAAGATGTTGCCCAAACATGATCTTTTTTTCCTTCTTTATTGGTAAACTTTACATCAAAAGCCTTAGCGAAGTTTTGACCTAAAAAGTGAGATGTACCTGCTTGTAGTGCCTTTCCGTCCTGCATTAGTGCTTCGATACAATGTGTATCAATAGCACCTGCAAAGCGTTCGCTTTCGGTTTTGACACCTTTAATGACTGGTATTGCCATAAAGTTTTCAGCAAAATCAGCATATAAATTATTCATTTGTTCAGTTTCGGCAATAGCTTCAGTTTTTGTTGCATGTGCAGTATGTCCTTCTTGCCATAAAAATTCTGCTGTTCTTAAAAATAGCCGCGTACGCATCTCCCAACGAACAACATTTGCCCATTGATTAATTAGTATAGGTAGATCTCTGTAGCTTTGAATCCATCCTTTGTAGGTGTTCCAAATGATAGCTTCACTTGTAGGTCTCACCACGAGCTCTTCTTCAAGTTTAGCATCTGGGTCAACTCTCAGTTTTCCGGGGTCATCTGGATCATTTTGTAATCTGTAGTGGGTTACTACAGCACATTCTTTAGCAAAGCCTTCAGCATTTTTTTCTTCGGCTTCAAACAAGCTCTTTGGAACAAAAAGTGGAAAATAAGCATTTTGATGTCCAGTGGCTTTAAACATTTTATCTAGCTCTGCTTGCATCTTTTCCCAAATAGCATAACCATAGGGTTTGATAACCATACAACCTCTTACTGCTGAATTTTCAGCCAAATCAGCTTTGACTACTAATTCGTTATACCATTTTGAATAATCTTCTGCTCTTTTTGTAAGATTTTTACTCATTATCAATTTTTTGGCACAAATATTGTGACTATGTTAAATAAACAAATAGTAGAGCAAAACTAACTATTTTTGTAACGTTCAACAATTTAAATCATCATAGATATGCGATTTACTTCTACACTCAAAAAATTATCAGTACTATTTATGGTATTTGGAGCACTTTTAATGCTTTCTTCATGTGGTGCCTATCAGTATGTTGGATACGATAACGATGGAATTTATAGTTCTGACGAAGTTGTAGTAGATGTAAATAAAGCAGCTACTAACAGAACTAATGATAATTATTATGCTAACTACTTTGAAGAACATGTAAGTGAAGCTCAATTATTACAGGATGAATCTGAAGTTTTTACAGATATAGACTCTTACAGTAGTGTTACAGTCGTTGATAACGAAGCAGAAATTATAGAGGATTATGGAGGTTGGGGTCAAGTGAACGATCAAGTAACGATTAACTACTATAATACTGGTTGGAATAACTGGGGCTGGGGAAGAAATCCTTGGTTTTGGAATTATGGCTTTGATTATGGATGGAGTACTTGGGGTTGGAATAGATGGTATGGTAACATTTGGTATAGTCCTTGGGCATGGAACGGCGGATATGGTTGGGGCTACAATAACTGGGGTTGGAATAACAGTTATTACGGGAATTATTATGCATACAACAATAGTAGACGAGGAAATGTTTATAATAGATCTTCAGTACAAAATGGTAGAAGAAATACTGTATTTAGAAGAAATACAACGTCAAGAAGAATTGCAAGTAATAACACTCGTGGGACAAGTGTCAGAGGTAACACTACTTCTACAAGACCGTCTCGTGGAACAGTAACACGCCCAAGAGGAACAATTATAAGACCATCTAGAGGTACTACAACCCGTCCATCCCGTGGTACGACTACTAGACCATCTCGTGGAACAACAACAAGGCCTTCAAGAGGTTCAACAACAAGGCCTTCAAGAGGTTCAACGACAAGGCCGTCAAGGGGTTCTGCATCTAGACCATCTCGTAGTGGAACAGTAAGAAATTCAAGAATTTCTTCTTCACGTTCTTCAGGAAGTGTTAGATCTTCCTCAAGAAGTAGTTCTTCAAGGTCATCAGGAGGCTCTCGTTCTAGTAGTTCTAGAAGTAGTAGAAGAGGATAATTTTCAAATCATATTTTAGTTTAAATTTATTATGAAAAAAATTATTTTTCTATTCATAGCATTATTGGGTGTGTGTTTTGTTTATGGTCAAGACATAACAGATGCTGTTAGATATTCTAATGACGAAGTTAAAGGGACAGCAAGATTCAGAGCCATGGGAGGAGCATTTGGTGCTCTCGGTGGAGATTTGTCAGCTGTAAATATAAATCCAGCTAGTTCTGCTGTTTTTACACAAAGTAGAGCATCCTTTACAACCGGATTTAATTCCATATCTAATAATTCTGAATATTTTGGAAGTTCTTTGAGTGATACTGACAGTAATATTAATTTTTACCAAGGTGGTGGAGTTTTTGTTTATGCATCGAATAACCCAAAGACTAAATGGAAAAAATTTTCTTTGGGAGTAGCATACGACCAAATTGAAAACTATAGTGATAGCTGGGGTGTATCATCATTAGATGCTTCTACATCAATTTCTGAATATTTTCTTGGTTACAGTCAAGGCCTTAGACTAGATGAAATTTCTGCATTTGCAGGAGAATCTTTAAGCGATGCTTATGCAGATATAGGTTCAGCATACGGTTATGCAAATCAACAAGCTTTTTTAGGATATGAGTCTCTAGTTATTGATCCTATCGATAATTCGGATGATAACACAGATTATGTTTCCAGTATTTTAGGAGACAGATTTAATCAAAATTATTTTTTTGAATCTGTTGGATATAATGGGAAAATAGCTATTAATTTTGCAGGTCAATATGATAACAAACTTAACTTAGGGCTGAATATAAACGCTCACTTTATTAATTATGAGCGCTTAACATTAATGAATGAAATTAACTTTAACCCAAATTCTGCGGTTGAGCGTGTAAACTTTGAAAATCGTCTAAGAACCACCGGTGCAGGTTTTTCTTTTCAAATAGGCTCTATATATAATATTACAAAAGAGTTGCGAGCAGGATTATCATATCAGTCACCAACCTGGTACAGAATAACTGACGAAACTATTCAGTTTATTGAGACTCTTGTAAGTCAAGGTAATGCCTTCAGAGAGATTTATCCAGGAATTATAAACATCTTTCCTGAATATAAATTACGCACTCCAGCAAAATTAACAGGAAGCTTAGCTTATGTGTTCTCAGATAAAGGATTGTTTAGTTTTGATTATTCTCGTAAAGATTTTTCAAAATCTATATTTAGACCAACTGACGATCCATTTTTTGCTTTTCAGAATACTGAGATTCAAAACTTATTAAGCGTTTCAAATACGTATAGATTTGGAGCTGAATACAGGTATAATCAATTCAGTTTTAGAGGTGGTTATCGATTTGAAGAAAGTCCATACACAGACGATTCAATATTAGGTGATTATAGGGTTTATTCACTTGGGTTAGGATACAAGATTGGAGACTTTGCAATTGATCTGGCTTTTGTTCATGGTCAGAGAGATCAAAACAACTTATTATATTCTGATGCTCCTACATTTAGAGAAAGCGCACAAATAGATTCTAAACTTACCGATATTTTACTTTCGCTCTCGTTCGGAATTTAATATTACTTCATAACGATGATAATACACCATGTGATTTTAATGAAGCTGAAGAAAAAGTAATTGTTTTAATTTCCGAACAACTTGGTTTCCACTTTGTATTACCGGAGTGCCATTCTTAGAGCAATTGTATAATAAAGATAGGCAAGATGTTAAGTTTTATTTATAACAAACTAATCGGTACAGAATATTAAAGCTTTTAAAGCTAAAAACAAATACACGATTTCTGTTTATTCTATTTAAAATATTTTTTTGGAACGATAAGCATCCCAAAATTTTCACCTTTATTTCTACCCAAGTGTTTGTGATGAATTTTGTGAGCTCGTCTCACGCCACGAGCATATTTATTATCAATATTTCTTAACCATTTAAAACGCTGATGAATAAAAATATCATGGACAATAAAATAGGCCAAGCCATAAGCCATTATCCCAATACCAATTGGGAGACAATACCACATATTTTGTTCACCCCACAAATAGAAACAGGTCATACTTACTACAGCATAAAAAATAAAAAAAGCATCATTACGCTCAAACCAACTATCGTGGTCTTTGTTGTGATGGTCTTTGTGAAGGCTCCATAAAAAACCATGCATAATATATTTGTGTGTAAACCATGCATTGAATTCCATTATAAAGAATGTTCCAAAGAAAATAGATATCCAAATAAATGTTTGCATTTGGGTAAGAAATTTAAAGTAAGTTTAATTGATATTTCACATAGCTTCTGGTTAGAAGTTCTACCTTTTTATAATCAGGAACTCTTATTCTAGCAGATTTTATTTCTAAAGCTGGCGTCTTCTTAAGTTTATCTAGTAATTTACTGTAATATCTGTACGCTATAAATACACCAAAACGTGCTTCTAGAGGCAATTTTTTAATTCCCGCTAAACCTTTAGTAAAGTCCTCTTCAATATCAGTAATAATAGCCTGTTTTGAAGCTTCATCCAATTGATTTAAATCTGTATTTGGAAAATAAGTACGACTTAAGTCTTCAAAATCCGCTTTTAAATCTCTCAAGAAATTTACTTTTTGAAAAGCAGAGCCTAAGCTCATTGCAGAGTCTTTAAGTTCGTTATATTTCTTTTCATCTCCTTTAACAAAAACTTTCAAACACATTAAGCCAACTACATCTGCTGAACCGTATATGTAATCTTTATATTCTTCGGGAGTCAAATACTTTTGCTTGTAAAGGTCTTGATGCATACTCTTCATAAAAGCATCTACCATGTGTTTTTCGATATTGTATTTGTGGTAAGTTTCTTGAAATGAATTAAGGATTGGGTTTAAACTTATTTTTATTTCAAGTGCATCTTCTAAATCATTTGAAAATTTTTCAAATAGAACTGCTTTGTCATAATTATGAAACGTATCAACGATTTCGTCAGCAAATCTTACAAATCCATATATGTTATAGATGTCTTGCCTTATATTGTCAGAAAGCATTTTCGTTGCCATAGAAAACGATGTACTGTAAGAGGTTGTAACCAACTTACTACATTCTCTGGAAACTTTGTCGAAGATTGATTTCATGTGTTTAATTTTTAATTTGTTTTTTTATTAAGTCTGCTGCGAGTTTACCAGATATTAAAGAAGGTGGAACTCCAGGACCTGGAACTGTTAGCTGTCCAGTAAAAAAGAGATTTTTTACTTTCTTACTCTTTAGATTAGGTCTAAGAAATGCAGTTTGAGAAAGCGTATTTGCCATACCATATGCATTTCCTTTGTAAGAATTATACTCTTTTTTAAAGTCCTTAACACAAAAAGACTCATTAAAGATAATATTATTTGTAACCTTTTGGTTAGTTTTCTTTTCAAATCTGTCTATAATGATATCAAAGTATCGTTGTCTGAGAGCTTCTGTATCTTCAAGATTTGGTGCAATTGGTATTAAAAAGAAACCTGTTTCACAATCTTTTGGTGCCATAGAAGCGTCCGTAATTGAAGGAAAATTAACATAAAAAAGCGGTTGTTCAGGCCACTTTGGATTGTCATATATGTCTTCGGCGTGAGCTTCAAAATCGGTATCAAAAAATAAATTATGATGTTCGATATTTTTAAGTTTTTTGTCAAAACCAACATAAAAAAGAAGAGAAGAAGGTGCAAATGTCTTTTTATCCCAATAAGTTTCACTATACTGTCTGTATTCTTTTTTAAGCAAAGTTTCTGAGTGACAATAATCAGCGCCACTTAATACAAAATCAGAATCTATTTCGTTTCCGTTTACAGTAATACCAGAAGTTACTCCATCAATAACATTAATCTTTTCAACTGCAGTGTTTGTATGTATTGTAACACCTAGACTTGTCGCTAAATCTCTCATAGCTTTAATAACTTCATACATACCACCTTTAGGATGCCATGTACCTAAACCAAAATCTGCAAAATTCATAAAACTGTAAAACGAAGGAGTATTGCTTGGTTTAGCACCAAGGAACAAAACAGGGAACTCTAAAGTCGAGATTAATTTTGGATTTTTAAATTTTCGTCTAACCTCACTGCTAATCGTTTTAAAAAATTGATCCACACGTGTTACAGTTTCTTTTGTAACTAATTCTAATGGAGATAAACCAGGTTTTAAGACTATCTTATTTATAGCAATATCATAATTGTCTTGAGCTTTTGATATAAATTTACGTAGCGGTCCAGAACTTCCAGCTTCTATGCGTTCAAATTCATCACAAATTTTGTCCATGGTATCTCCAATGGTTATTTCATCATCAGAGAAGAAGATTTTGTATGCAGGACTTAATTTATCTAGCTCATAATAATTTTTAGTAGATTTATTGAAGTCGTTAAAAAATTTTTCAAATATATCTGGCATCCAATACCAACTTGGGCCAATATCAAAAGTAAAACCTTCTTTTTTTAGTTGTCTAGCCCTTCCACCTACAGAACTGTTTTTCTCAAAAATTGAGACTTCGTAACCATCTTTTGCTAGATAGCAAGCTGCGGAGAGCGAAGAAAACCCCGAACCTATTATAGATATTTTTGTCATTAAATAAGATTGTCTGTAACTTCTTGAATTGATTTGAAACATTTAATTTTAGGAGGAATATTATCCATGTCTATGCTATTTAGCATCTGACCTAATATCCAAAATTCAGCATCAGATTTTTTTAGTAGGGTTTCACTAAAATCACTCAAGTAATCATCAATCTCTTCTTTCAATGGCTTAATAGTAAAATATGATAAAAATATAATATCATCGTAATAATTAAGAATATCAGCAAGGCTTTCCATTGGTACGCTCTGGCCTAAGAATATACAATGAAAGTTATGACTAACAATCTGGTAATTTAAAAACATGATACCAAGTTCATGTATTTCATTATCAGGTAAAAAGAGTACAAATGTTTTTTTAGAATTTGGTTTAGCTTCTGACTGAATAAACTCTGTATTAATTAATATTTTTTGACGAATCAGTGTAGTCAAAAAGTGTTCGTGGGCAGGTGTTATAGTATTTGTCTGCCATAACAATCCAATTTCTGTAAGTAAAGGAATAAATATATCATAAAATATATTCTCAAAAGATTTATCCTTTAACAAAGATTCATATGTATTGTAGAAAAGAGCTTGATCAAAATTAAGCATTGATAGCTTAAATGAATTAATGGCATGACTCTCTAAATTTGTTTGTGATGCAATTTCTCTGACTAAAGCAGGAATTTCTTTTGGCTTAAGCGTTGCTATTTTGGATATTTTGTAACCATTATTATTAAGGTAGCTGACGTTTAGCATTTTTTGAAAGCTGGCTAAGTCGTAATATCTTATATTAGTGTCCGTTCTTTTAGGGGATAAAAGGCTGTAACGTTTCTCCCAAATACGAATAGTATGTGCTTTAATACCAGTAAGATTCTCTAAATCTTTGATACTAAATTTATTTTTCATGTTATTCATATACCCTTTGTTTGTTTATAGAAATAAAATTAACGTTAAACAAAAATAAGTTTTTAACTCAAAAGGGTGGTGTATTTAACAAAAAATAAG